>NZ_BAABEX010000031.1:0-118238 GCF_039540375.1 Acidovorax lacteus | reverse complement strand
CGTCGTGTTCCTTCCCAAATTCAAGGTCAGCGGCGCAATGGCGCCTAACCCGGCGGTCAAGCGGACTGACCTACAGCCAGCCGCTTACCTTGTTCGTTAGCCTTTTCACATTCCGGCCTGCACAGCCCATGCCTTTGCAAACAACCGCCACCCGTTCAAGCGCCTGTGCGCTGGTGCGCGGTCGCCGTGGCGGGCTTCGCCTGTTAGGGCCTTTGGGCTTTCAAGGTTTTTTGGGTGCTTGTGCTAGTCCACCGGGCGCAGGCGGCGCTTTTTTCTGTAGCGTAGTGTCTAACTCTGCGCTCAAGCGGACCCGCATTCTGCGGGCCGCTTATCTTGTCCGTTAGGTGACATGAATCCCCGTGTCGTTCTCCGTCGTCCGGAGCTTGCAGATCAAAGCGAGTTCATTGCGCGAGCACTCGCAAGTCGTGCTTTGCACCGCCCGTGGGTCACAGCGCCGTCAACGCCGGAGCAATTCAAAACGTATGTCGGTCGCATGCGGGAGCCAGCTAATCACGGCTTCCTTGTTTGCGAGGCGGGGCAAGGCACCATTGTTGGAGTCGTCGACCTCACCAACGTGGTGCTGGGTCTATGCCGCAGCGGCTACCTCGGCTACTACGCGTTCGCCGGGTATGAGCGCCAGGGCTTCATGAAGGCCGGTCTTCTGCAGGTTGTTCGCCATGCGTTCAAGTCCCTAAAGCTTCACCGGCTGGAGGCCAACATTCAGCCGGGAAATATCGCTTCCATCGCGCTGGTTCATTCCTGCGGCTTCGCAAAAGAGGGGTACTCGCCGAAGTACCTCAAAATCGGCGGTCGCTGGCGAGATCATGAGCGGTGGGCCATCCTTGCGCCATGAATGCCATGCAACCTAACCCGTCCATCGAGCGGACGTCTTCCGGCGTGCTTCGCCCGCCTCCAGCCGCCGCTCATGTCGAACGTTAGATGCTCATGACATACCGCTTGTTGTACATGATCGCAGCCGCGTTTTTGATCGCCTGCGAAACACCTCCCCCTCGTCGCGCCGTTTTAGCTTTGGATGAAACTGCGTCTACGCCTAATAAGATCAGCGCCGTGCTCGTCTCTCGCGTAAACATACTCTCGAAGAGAGAGGATGGGAATATTAATTTTGTGCACCGAGGAACTGGAGCCGAACCTGACTTCTCATGGGGAGCCCCCACGGATTTCGGAGCTGGCAGTGTGCTGTATTTGCCGTTCACAAGAGTAGGGGAATTGGTCGCCTATGAGGTGCGACCTGGCTGGATATGCACGAATGAAATTCGCTTTGGCCAGTACTACCCCATCCCGCCAGTTCGTTCTGCGCAGTTGGGTAACCTCAGTAAGGATGCGTGCGTAAAGTTGCAAGCGGGCGAGGTAACGTACCTCGGCGACTTCGTGATTGAACGCACCGGGGATCGAACATTTCACTATGCGACAGCGCTAACGCCGAGCGGCGAAAACGAAGTGCGTGAACTAGTGAAAGCCCAACTCCCGGGCTGGCCTGTGGTTTCAAAACGCATCGATAAGTACCGGCGTCATGACTGAGAACCCGGTTCTGTTGACACCCTGCGCGTCCAACATGTCAGTCCAGGGTCTAACTCTGCGCTCAAGCGGACCCGCATTCTGCGGGCCGCTTATCTTGTCCGTTAGCCTGTTCACATTCCGGCCCGCACAGCCCATGCCTTTGCAAACCACCGCCACCCGTTCAAGCGCTTGTGCGCTGGTGGGCGGTCGCCGTGGCGGGCTTCGCCTGTTGGGGCTGTGGGGTGTTCAAGGCTTTTGGGGTGCTTGTGCTAGTCCACTGGGCACAGGCAACTCTTTGTTCTGTAGCGCAGTGTCTAACTCTGCGCTCAAGCGGACCCGCATTCTGCGGGCCGCTTATCTTGTCCGTTAGCCTGTTCACATTCCGGTCCGCACAGCCCATGCTTTTCCAAACCACCGCCACCCGTTCAAGCGCCTGTGCGCTGGTGGGCGGTCGCCGCGCTGGGCTTCGCCTGTTGGGGCCGTTGGGCTTTCAAGGCTTTTGGGGTGCTTGTGCTAGTCCACGGGGCACAAGTAGCTCTGTGTTCTGTAGCGCAGTGTCTAACTCTGCGCTCAAGCGGACCCGCATTCTGCGGGCCGCTTATCTTGTCCGTTAGAACCATGACCAGCCCTCACATCGTATTGGACCATGTCGAAGGAATCGTTCTTGATCCGGCGAACCCGCCGTTCAACAACTATCATGCCTTCTGGCAAAACTACGTCGGCCTAAAAATTCTCGCTGATGCTGTGCGTGAGGCTGAACTGAAGGTCATTGCTGACGATCCTTATGCAAAGCACGTCGTCCTTTCAGCCTTCAGCAGTAGCACGCCGCCAGTCGTACCCTGTGCGTTTAACTGGTTCTCTGTAACGCTAGTCAACTATCTTCGTCTTGTCGCCTTGGTCGATCTCATGATTAAGAATGGCTGGGCGTCCGCAGCACTTGCAGATCCGGCAAACAGATCTGAAATAAAGAAGCACTGCACCGACTACGTTAAATTGGTCGTGCCTGAAATATACAAATGGAGAAACAAGGTAGCTGCTCATTTCGCCGCAACTGACCCGTTTAGCGACGACACTCTGGGTACTCTGGAACAGTCAATCATGAACCCAATCAGCTACCAGTACCCGCACTACTACGTCGGGCTGCTTCAATGGAACACACAAGGTACTTCGTCCGAGTTGCCTACCTGGGCGCTGACTGAAACCTATCAACGGTTGGCACCGAGGTTTTGGCCGGAGATGAAACTTCGTGAGCCCGAAAATGGGTTCTAACAGTCGCTTCGAGAGGGACGCAAAAACAGCCAGCTTCGCCGCCTGTTTCTGCGCCCCTCAAGCTAAACGTTAGCCTGTTCACATTCCGGCCCGCACAGCCCATGCCTTTGCAAACCACCGCCACCCATTCAAGCGCCTGTGCGCTGGTGCGCGGTCGCCGTGGCGGGCTTCGCCTGTTGGGGCCGTTGGGCTTTCAAGGCTTTTGGGGCGCTTGTGCCAGTCCACTGGGCGCAGGCAGCTCTCTTTTCTATAGCGCAGTGTCTAACTCTGCGCTCAAGCGGACCCGCATTCTGCGGGCCGCTTATCTTGTCCGTTGGCCTGCACAAACACCTCTGTATCGTGCTCAAGCTTCTTAAGTCTCTGATTCGCGCCCCAAAGGCTGAAGCCAAGGGCGGTGCCGACGCGGTTGTGGAACCGCCAGACAGGATTAGCGTCCCGGACTCTGAACCGTTCGACCTCGCCGCTTCCCTAGTCGATGCAGGTGGATTCCCCGTCGTAGATTGGGATGCGGTGAATCGCTGGATCGAAGCCGTACCTGTCGAATCAGCCAAAGCAGAGGCATGGTCCTCATGCGAACGTGCGTGGCTGGAGCACCTACGCGTCGCTCTGGGACAGGAATACCGAGTGCGAGCACAAGGCTCGGCCATCCTGGTCTCAACTCTGCCTGCCAATGTTGCCGATGCGACGCTTGCCTTCGTCAACAAGACGGTGCAACGAATCGTCCGGGTGCTGCACGGGGTTGCTGCGACGCCTGAGTGGGGCAACGACATCCTGATCGTCTTCGACGAAGACGAGTCTTACTACCGGTATATTTCGCACTACTACCCAGAGGCCGGAGAGTTCGCCTCCAGCAGCGGGATGTATATCAATAGGGGCTGTGGCCACTTTGTCACCGTGAAGGCGGATCTTCGGTCTGTAGAGCCTGTCATCGCACATGAGTTGACGCACGCTTGCTTGAGTCACCTGCCTATCCCGGCATGGCTCAACGAAGGTCTCGCGGTCAACACGGAGTTCCGGCTCTGCCCTCCACCACAAGCGCAGGCGAATCCCCGGCAGCTACACGCCCGTCATCTGAAGTTCTGGGGAGCAGAGGAGATTCAAGAGTTCTGGTCAGGCAAGTCCTTCCTCCGGAGCGACGAGGGTAACGAACTGTCATACGACCTGGCGAAAATTCTCGTGTCGCAGTTCGCCGCCGACTGGGAACGGTTCCGTCAGTTCGCTCTAGCCGCAGACCTTGCGGATGGCGCGGCGTCGTCTGCCAGGCAGCACCTCGGCATCGATCTGGGGGCCGCTGCCTGCGCCGTACTCGAGCGGGAACCGGATCCTTCGTGGGCCCCAAGGCCGGAGGGCTGGCATGGCGCTCCCGAGCGAGGCGCCTTCTGAAAGTGCCGGCTAACCCATCGCTCAACCGGACCCGCAACGGCATGCCGCCTTCGGGTCTCATTTCATTCTGGCCCTGCGGCGTCCTCCAATTGCGGGCCGGTTAGCTCAAACGTTAGCCTGTTCACATTCCGGCCCGCACAGCCCATGCATTCACAAACCGCCGCCACCCGTTCAAGCGCCTGTGCGGTGGTACGCGGTCGCCGCGGCGGGCTTCGCCTGTTGGGGACGTTGGGTGTTCAAGCCTTTTGGGGTGCTTGTGCTAGTCCACTGGGCTCAGGCGGCTCTTTGTTCCATAGCGCAGTGCCTAACTCTGCGCTCAAGCGGACCCGCATTCTGCGGGCCGCTTATCTTGTCCGTTAGGCCGCATGAAGACCTGTCCGCACTGTTCGCAGAAAGGCTTGCCCCTTGTGTATTTCCTGCGGTCCACTGAGCGTAAGCCCGTTACTTGCACGCGCTGTGGTGAGTTCGCTTATGCGCCGAGCTGGATATCAGATAGCGCATTAGCGCTCGGACTGGCGCTATTATGGTTCTCGCCGTTGGTAGCTCTCGTCACGCGGAGCTGGGTTCCTGTATTGCTTGCTGTACCGCTTTACAGTCTATGGTGGGTCGTGGCGTCCCGAATCGCCAGGCCACACGCTTATGACAATGACGGCTCGAAGATGAACTTCAGGCGGCCGGTCGGCTTCGGTCATGCCCATAAACGCGAAAATGGCGATGCGGTCTAACAGGGTGTCCAACACGGACGGTCCGCGGTGGCCCTTCGCTTCACTCCCGGCCCTATCGCGGCTCGCCGGTTAACCCCGACGTTAGGCCTTGCCATGAGCCTCGATCCAACTGAACTTGAATACTGCCGCACTGCGGTAAGCGCTCTTGCCAAGACCGAGGGTATTGACGAGTACGCCCACCGAGCGCTTCTGGCAATTAATCAGCGCTTGGATGCAATCGCCCGTGGAGATAAATCAAACGCCGAAAAAGCCAAAGGGCTTATTGCTCGGTTAGTGGTTGAGCAAGATCCCGCACTTCTCTATCCACAACTTGGTGGGCGGCTCATTGCACTAGAACGGTCTTTCTATGCATAAAACGCCTAACCTCTCGATCAAGAGGAACGCTCTGCCGGCAAGCCGGCTCCGCGCCCCTTACCTCCAACGTTAGGCACCACATTTCAATGTCTGCAGACCTTCGATTCGAAGCCGAAGCCCAGCTCTTAGGGTTCCCCGTTTCCGCACCCATCAAAATCGGTGGCCACTACACCCCAGCTTTGCGCGACGGAGACCTTGTCTATGTCAGCGGTCAGATCCCGCGCATCGCTGACACAGTTGCCGTCGTTGGCTGCGTAGGTTCCGAGGTGTCGTTAGAGCAAGCAGCATTCGCTGCAAAGGTCAGCACCATCCGAGCACTGGCCCTGGTCAGGCAAGCATGTGGTTCGCTCGATGCCGTCATCTGCGTTCCTCGCATGTCCGTCTTCATCCGCTCGGCAGCAGACTTCACCCAACACAGTGAAGTCGCCGATGCAGCTTCAAATTTGCTAGTGGCAGTGCTCGGGACAAGTTCAGCACACTCTCGAACCTCCGTGGGCGTTGCCCAGCTTCCCAAGGGCGCGGCTGTCGAGCTCGACTTCATCTTCCGGGTCGGGCATCAAGCCGGTGGCGCCTAACCCTTCGCTCGAGCCGACCCCCACCGGCAACCCGCTACAAGAACGTCAGCACCAGCCCGGCCAGGCTGACCAGCACACCGGCCTTTTGCATGGGCATGCCGAAGGTGAGGTGGGGGGCTTTGCCGTCGTCGTCGGTGTCGTCCCCGTTGAGGCGGTTGCCCACCACCCACACGGTGATCGCGGCCAGCACAAAGGCCACGCGGAATGCGCCAAACGCCATGTGCCCAAACAACACGGCCGCGAGGCCCCAGAACGCAAACGGGATCATGAACCCGAGGTAGCCAAGTCGTCGCCAGGTCAGTGTCATGTCGCCCTCTCCTTGTCGTGCTCCGCATGGTATCCGGGCTGGGGCCACGGTCTTAAGCTACGGCGGTATCGCTGATGCCAGCGCGCTACAGCACCTGGCCGCTGCGCCGCCGCCGTGCGCGGGTCGCCCGGTGCGCTGCGGACACGCGCATGCCCGCAGCGCGGCAAAGGCCAAACCGGCTGCCTGGGCATGGATTCAAGGCATTTGGGCTGCTCATGTAGCAAAATCAAGCACGAGCCGCTACGATTTCAATAGCAAAA
The DNA here is from genome assembly GCF_039540375.1 of Acidovorax lacteus. Taxonomy (NCBI): domain Bacteria; kingdom Pseudomonadati; phylum Pseudomonadota; class Betaproteobacteria; order Burkholderiales; family Comamonadaceae; genus Acidovorax; species Acidovorax lacteus. The sequence continues at coordinate 111,847 of NZ_BAABEX010000031.1, read as the reverse complement.
GCAGCCGTTACTGCCCCAGTTGACAAACGGACTCCCGCCCATGCACATCGACCATCTGGACCATCTGGTGCTCACCGTTGCAGACGTTGACGCAAGCTGCGACTTCTACGCCCGTGTGCTGGGCATGACCCCGATCACCTTTGGCGCGCAGCGCCGGGCGCTGGCGTTTGGGGCGCAAAAGATCAACCTGCACCCGCATGGGCGCGAGTTCGAGCCCAAGGCCCACCGGCCTACGCCCGGCTCGGCCGACCTGTGCTTCATCACGTCCACACCCATTGAGGCGGTGCTGGCGCACCTGCAGACCTGCGGCGTGCCAGTGCTGGAGGGGCCTGTGCCCCGCACGGGCGCCACCGGGCCGATTCTGTCGGTGTACTTCCGCGATCCGGACGGCAACCTCATCGAGGTGTCGAATGCCGCCCAGGCCTGACTGCTGCAGCCACCCGCGCCACTGCGCAGACACCTGCACCGCCAGCACCGCAGGCCATCCACCCACCGCAGCTGCCATGCCACAACACCCCTGGACAGCCGGCCTTGCGCGTGACCGCTGGCTGGTGGTGGCCGCCTTCTTGACGCTGGCGCTGTACGCAGCGTTGCTGGCCATGCGCGCCACCGGCGAGGGCTGGGGCCGGGGCTGGAACCTGGTGGCCTTCTGGCTCTACGCCAGCCCCAGCGCCCTGGTGCTGGCCGGCGTGTGCGCATGGCGGGCGGTGCGGGCGTCGGGCGCGCACCGCCTGTGGGCCGCTGTGGTGGCGGGCCTGGGCGCTGTGTTTCCGCTGGTGGCGATGCTGGTGATCCGGGCCAAGGGCTGAGCACAGGCGCATCGCCAGCAGGGTACGCCACCAAAACGCTTGCCAACCGGCATCGCGGGTTTTATGGTGCGGTCGGCTGGCGGCCGTGCTGCCGCGTAGATCGCCTCGCGCAGCCGTCGCCCTGCCCTGGCATTGCCTGACACCGTGGCACCCGCCACATCGCCCCAAGGACCCGTTGGCATGAACACCACCCCCCACCCCGCCAAAGACCTGGCCAGCGCTGCGGCGGGATTTGGGTTGTCGTTTATTGGCCTTGGATTGTTGTGGGCGGGCGTGCCCTGGAGTGGGCAGTTTCTGATGGCGCTGCCCATGGCGGGCGCGGGATACCTGTGCCAGCGCTGGGGAGGTTCTGCCGCGGCGGTGGTGGTGGGCGTGCTGCCGCTGAGTCTGCTGCTGGTGCAGTTTCGCGACGCCAGTGGATCGCACGCCATGCCGATCGCGCTGGTGCTGAGCTGGGCGGCCGCCATTGCACTGGGCGGCTGGCGCGCCTGGCGGTCGGCCGCCCGCACAGACCCGGCGCAGGGCCGCTGACGCGTGCGCGGCCGACATCGGCCCGGCTGGCCCTGCGCCGCCCGCACAAGGCCCCCACGCGCACGCTTACCATCGGGCAGCGCCGCTGCACCGTTGGCTGCGTCTGGTTGCACCTGACAGGACCTTCACCCCATGCCATCCATCCACCCCCTTGCCGTGGCCTGCGCGTGTGCGCTGGGTCTGTTGCTGTTTGGCCTGGGCACGGCCGTGTCGCTGGCGCGCATCCGCAGCCAGCGCCTGATCGGCGTGAGCGACGACCCCGACGCCTGGCTCAACCGCCTGGTGCGCGCGCACGGCAACACCGCTGAATACGCGCCCATGCTGGCCCTGCTGTGCCTGGCCCTGGGCATGCTGGCTCCCAGCACCCCGGCCCTGGTGGCCATGGTGCTGGCCACGCTGGCGCGTGTGCTGTTTGCGGTGGGCATGCTCACTGCAACCACGCTCTCGCGCCCCAACCCCATCCGATTTGCCGGAGCCCTGGGCACCTACGTCGCGGGTGTGGCGCTGGTGGTACTGCTCGCGCTGGCGGTGTAGGGACTGCACGCCATGCTCCACCTGCGCCGCGCGCTCATCACCACAGCCTGCTACCTCCTGTCGGCCTACGGGCTGCTGGGCTCGCTGGTGGTGGTGGGCACGTCGGGCGCCCATGGGCTGCCCGGCGTGCTGGCGGGCCTGACCGTGCTACTGGCCTGGGTCTGCCACGCGCTCATGGGCCTGCGCTGGGTGCTTGATGCGCCTGCGCCACGGTGGATGCCGGTGCTGGGCACCGCTGCGGGGTGTGCGGGCCTGCTGCTGTGGCCGCTGGCGGCCCCGGGCGGTGGTGCTGTCGCATGGGCCGACCTGCCGCGCGCCGCAGCGGTGGGGCTGGTGCTCACGCTGCCCTGCGTGCTGCTGGCGGTGTACCTGGTGCGGTTTCACATGCGGCGGGCAGCACCTGGGGCCACCATGCCTGCGGCAATGTGACGGGCGGCCTCGCTGCCGCACAATGCCACGGCCCCATCGGACAAGGCCCACCACGATGCTGTTTTCGATTCCTTCAGTCGCACCGTATGAATGCTGATGCACACCCGGCCCGCGGTGCGAGGATGCCGCACCACAGACGGCCGCCGTGGGCGACCCCTGCGCGCGCGGCGTGCGTACTGTGGGCGCTGCTGGGGGCCGTGGGGGGCGCAGGCACTGCGGGCGCTGCCCACGCGGCCCCGCTTTGCTATCTGGTGACCTGCGCCCAGGGCGAGACCTGCGACATCAGCCCGCCCGGCGTGACGGCGGCGCTGCCGCCGGGCCTGCGCCTGCACCTGCTGCGCGGCTTTACCAAGGTGTACCCGGGCGAGGAGGCAGAGCCCAACGGCTGCACCCGCGTGCTGCGCCTGCCGCAGACCGTGTCGCTGGACGTGGGGCACCTGTACGGCGGGCTGGCCATCACCGGGCGGCTGCAGGTGCCGGGCGTGCTGCGGTACGAGCCCAACGACGGCGGCGAATGGATGTTTGTGCCCGATGCGTCGGCCCTGGCCGGGGGCGGGCGCTTCTTCCGGGCCAAGTTTGCGCAGATCAAGCTCGACGAAGCCCTGCCCGCACGGCCGGTGCCGCCCACGGCGGCCCTGCGCCAGGCCGATTGCTGGCAGGCGCGCGGCCAGCTCGATGCGACCGACTTCGACGTGGTGGTGGGCGACACCTCGGCCGCGGGCACCTATGCGCGCCGGGCGCGTGTGAGCGGCCTGCACGGCTTTGCGGCCTGCCGCTGGGGCGGGCCTTAAGGGCCTGCGGTGCGCACTGGGGTACTGCCCTGGGCGCAGCCAGACGCCGCTGGGCAAGCGCTGCGCAAACCGCTACGCTGTGCGGCATCCCTTGTCCACTGGAGCGCCTTGCCATGGCCCATACGCTGAACTGGTTCGAGATCCCTGTGACCGACTTTGCCCGCGCCAAGCGGTTTTATGAGGCGGTGCTGGGCACCGAGATCGGCACCGTGTCGATGGGCGACAGCACCATGGGCATGCTGTCCAGCGACCCTGAAGCGGTGGGCGGCGCGATCGTGCAGGGCGAGGGCAGCCGCCCCGCGGCCGACGGCACGATGGTGTACCTCAACGGCGGGGACGACCTGGCCCCGATGCTCGCCCGCGCAGCGGCAGCCGGTGGCACCGTGGTGGTGCCCAAAACCGAGATCGGCAACGGCTACGGCTACTTTGCGCACTTCATCGACACCGAAGGCAACAAGGTGGGCCTGCACTCCATGGCATGACGGCGGGCTCACGGCCCCCCCGCCTTGCGCCCCCGTGGCCGTGCGCACTGGTCCCGGCAGCCCACCGGCCCGCAGCCCAGCAGGGGCAAGCACAAGCAGCTCTGTTTTTTATAGCAACTGCGCACGGTTTCCCGGCTTTTGGGGGCCATGCCGCAAGGCACGCCCTGCGGCCGGCGGGCCCGCTGGCGCCGCTTGCTGTTCCATGCACGAACGCAAGCCCCCGGCCCGGTTCATGGCCGCCGCGCTGGCTGAAATCGTCGGCTGCTGCCTGCCCGGGCCTTGCCAGCCGTGCCCGGCCTTGCCGGCCCGTACCGTCTCTGGCTCACCCCCCTCCACATTCCTCCCATGACCGCACCCTGCACCATCCGCCCCGCCACCGCGGCCGACCTGCCCGCTGCTGCGCAGCTGTTCGACCTGTACCGGCAGTTTTACGAGCAGCCGCCCGACGCCGCACGCGCGCTGGCCTTTTTGCAGGCGCGGCAGGCGCGCGGCGAGTCGGTGCTGCTAGTGGCGCAGGGCAACGCGCAACAGCTCGTGGGGCTGTGCCAGCTCTATCCCAGCTTCTGCTCGGTGGAGGCGCAGCCCATCTATGTGCTGTACGACCTGTTCGTGCACCCGGCGGCCCGGCAGCAGGGCGTGGCCCGGCAACTGCTGCAGGCCGCCGAGGCGCGCGCAGCAGCCGACGGCATGGCACGCATGGACCTGACCACCGCCCACACCAATACCGCCGCCCAGGCGCTGTACGCCGCCATGGGCTGGGTGCGCGACACGGTGTTTTGCACCTACACCCGACGCGTGGCCGCTGCGCCGCGGGCCTGAGCCACCGACAGCGCCTGCGCACCACCCCACACCACGCCCCGAAAGCCCTGCCCATGCACGCCGACGCCCTTGCCCAGTATCTGCACGACCACATTCCGCTGTCCCGCGCCATGGCGGTGACGGTGCAGACCGTGGAGCCCGACACCGTGGTGCTGGCCGCGCCGTTGGCGCCCAACATCAACCACCGCGACACGGTGTTCGGCGGCAGCGCGTCAGCGGTGGCGATCCTGGCGGCGTGGTCGCTGCTGCACACGCGGCTGCGCCGCGAGGGGCTGGCGAGTCGGCTGGTCATCCAGCGCAACCAGATGGAGTACCTGCAGCCCATCGTGGGCGACTTCAGCGCGCAGGCCACGCTGGATGCGGACACGCCCTGGCCAGGCTTTGTGCGCATGCTCGCGCGCAAGGGCAAGGCGCGCGCCACGGTGCGCGCGGTGCTGCGCTGCCAGGGGCTGGTGGTGGGGGAGCTGGTCGGGGAGTTTGTCGCGCTGGACGTGGGCGGCTGAAGCCCTTCACCGGTCTGGCCTCACTCAGCGGGCTGCACCGGCAGGCTGCGCGGCCCCTGCAAAGCTTCAGGCCATTTTTGGCTGCTCGTGCTTAATAATCAAGCACGAGCAGCTATCAAAATAATAGCAATTGCCCGGCAGCATCTCGCGGCCGAGGGGCGCACATCACGCCAGCGCTGCGCGGCACCGGGCACCGCGCAGCGCGGGCGCGCGGCCTCAGTTCACCTTGATCAGCCGCCAGTCGATGCGGTTGTCCGGGCGCTGCACGAGGTCGATGTTTTTCTTCATCGCCCAGGCCAGCATCTGGTGGTGCAGCGGAATGTGGGCCACGGTGTCGCTGTGCAGCTGCAGGCCTTCGGTGAGCAGGCGGTTGCGCACGGGCAGGTCGGTTTCGGTCTTCACACGGTCCACGATGTAGTCCATGCGCTCGTTGCTGTAGCGGCCCAGGTTGTAGTTGCCGTCGGCGCCGCTGGTTTTGGTGCGCGCGAGCGACTGCAGCGTGTAGAGCGCATCAAACGTGGGCACGCCCCAGCTCAGCAGGGCAATGGTGGCCTCGTGCCGCTGGGCCATGGGGTAGTAGCTCACGGCGGGCATGGTGCGCAGCTTGGCCTTGACGCCCACGCGCGACCACATCGACGTAATGGCCTGGCAGATTTCCTCGTCCTGCACGATGGCGTTGTTGCTGCAGGCAAAGTCCACCTCGAAGCCGTCTTTGTAGCCGGCCTCGGCCAGCAGGTTGCGCGCGGCGGTGGCGTCAAACGGCAGGCGCTTGTCCACGGCTTCGGTCCAGCCGTTGACCAACGGCGACACGATGGCCCCAGTGGGCTTGGCCATGCCGCGCATGGTCACGCGCTGCAGCGTGGCGCTGTCGATGGCCTGGTACAGGGCCTTGCGCACGCGCAGGTCTTTGAGCGGGTTCTTGCCCTTGATGTTGCTGCCCGGCAGCTCGTCGCGGAACTGGTCGAGCGCCAGGTACACGGTGCGGTTTTCCACCATCTCCATGACCTTGAGGTTGGGGTTGCTCTTGAGGCGCCCCAGATCCTGGATGCTGGTGTCGCGGACCATGTCCACCTCGCCCGACAGCAGCGCGGCAATGCGCGTGGCCTCGGACTTGATGGGCGTGTAGGTGATCTCGGTCACGTTGCCCTCAACCTTGCCCGCGTTCCACCAGTGGGGGTTGGCGGCAAACACCAGCTTCTGGTCGGGCACCCATTCCTTGAGCACGTAGGGCCCGGTGCCCATGGCGTTGCGGTGCGAGAAGGTTTCGTCCTTGCTCTTGATGTCTTTGGGCTCTACCGCGTTGTGCTTTTCGGCCCAGGCCTTGCTCATCACGCGCAGCTCGGTCAGCTGGTTGAGCAGCACGGGGTTGGGGTTCTTCAAGAAGATGTCCAGCGTCTCGGCGTCCACCCGGGCCACGCGGTCGATGCCCTGGGTGTAGATCGAATACGTGGAGGTGCGCGCCATGGCCCGCTGCAGCGAGAACACCACGTCGTCCACGGTCATGGTCGAGCCGTCGCTGAACTTCACGCCCTGGCGCAGCTTGAAGCGCATCTGCGTGGGCGAGACTTCCTTCCACGACACGGCCAGCAGCGGCTCGACCTTGAGCGTACGGCTGTTGAACATGACCAGCGACTCGTACACCGCGGCGTGGATGCCGTTGCCCAGAGCGCTGTTCTGCGAATGGATGTCCATGGTCTGGATGTCGGACGAGCCGGCCCAGCGGAACGATTTGGCGTGGGCCGGGGCGAAGGCCGCGCACAGGGCCAGAGTGAGGGCGCTGGCGCAGGAGAGCAGATGCTTGGTGGGCATGGGAGCATTCAAATCAGTTGTGAAGCGGCCGACGATGCCCGAGCCGCGCGGCCACGGCAAGCGGTTTGCGGCCTGGTTGTGGCATGGAGCGCACGCCCGCAGGCCGTGCAGGCTGGGCATTTGCAACCGGTTGCAACCGCACCCCGACCTGCGCAGGGTGCGCAGCGCAATCCCGGCGCTGGCACCCCGGTATCGCGCAGGCCTGCAGCAGCGCGCGGCGCGCCTGCGTACGATGCCCCCCAGCGCTGCGCCCATGCCCGGGCCGCCGCACCCACCGCATGCCTGCAGACCTGATCGTCCTGCGCCCGCAGGGGCTGTACTGCCCCGTGGGCGACTTCTACATCGACCCCTGGCGGCCCGTGGACCGCTGCGTGATCACGCACGCGCATTCCGACCATGCACGCCGCGGCTCGGGCCATTACCTGGCCCACACCGACAGCGCAGGCACGCTGCGCGCGCGCCTGGGCGAGGGCATCGCGCTGCAGACGCTGGCCTACGGCGAGGTGGTGGAGCACCAGGGCGTGCGCATTTCGCTGCACCCGGCCGGGCATGTGCTGGGCTCGGCCCAGGTGCGGCTGGAACACGGCGGCCAGGTCTGGGTGGCCTCGGGCGACTACAAGCTCGAAGCCGACGGCACCTGCCCGCCGTTTGAGCCCGTGCGCTGCCACACCTTCATCACCGAATCCACCTTCGGCCTGCCGATTTACCGCTGGCCCGCCCGCGCCGAGCTGGAGGCCGAGATCAACGCCTGGTGGCAGGTCAACGCCGCCGCAGGCCGCGCCAGCGTGCTCTACGGCTACGCCTTCGGCAAGGCCCAGCGCGTGCTGCGCGGGGTGGATGCAGGCATCGGCCCCATCGTGGCGCATGGCGCGGTGGAGCCGCTCAACGCCGTGTACCGCGCAGCCGGCGTACCCCTGCCGCCCACGCTGCGCGCCACCGACCCATCGCTCACCAAGACCGACCTCAAGCGCGCGCTGGTGATTGCGCCGCCCTCGGCCGCGGGCACGCCCTGGCTCAAGCGCTTTGGCGAGCATTCCGACGCCTTTGCCAGCGGCTGGATGCTGGTGCGCGGCGCGCGCCGCCGCCGTGGGGTGGACCGCGGCTTCGTGATGAGCGACCACGCCGACTGGCCGGGCCTGCAGCGCGCCATCGGGGCCACCGGGGCCGAGCGCATCATCGTCACCCACGGCAGCACCGAGGTGATGGTGCGCTGGCTGTGCGAACAAGGCCTGGATGCCCAGGTGTTTGCCACCGAGTACGGCCAGGACGACGCCACCGAAGACGCCGATGCTGCAGCGCCCGACACGGCCACACCGGCCGCCGCACCGGAGCCCACCCCGGACCCCGCCGCGCCGGAGGCCGCGCCATGAAGGGCTTTGCCGCGCTGTTCCAGCAGCTCGACGCCACCACCTCGCAAAGCGCCAAGCTGGCCGCGCTGGTGGCCTACCTGCGCAGCGCCGACGCAGCCGATGGCGCCTGGGCCGTGTACTTTCTGGCTGGCGGCAAGCCGCGGCAGATGGTGCCCACGCGCCAGCTCAAGGCCCTGGCCCAGGCCGCCGCAGGACTGCCCGAGTGGTTGTTTGAGGAAAGCTACCAGGCCGTGGGCGACCTAGCCGAAACCCTGGCGCTGTTGCTGCCCCCGCCCACCGCACCCGATCCCGACCTGCCCCTGGCCGCCTGGATGCAGCGCCTGCTGCCGCTGCGCGCCCTGCCGCCTGACGCGCAGGCCGAGGCCCTGCGCGCGCAGTGGGCGGCGCTCGTGCCCGGGCAGCGTTTTGTGTACTTCAAGCTCATCACCGGCAACTTCCGCGTGGGCGTGTCGCGCCTGCAGGTGGTGCAGGCGCTGGCCCAGGTGAGCGGTGTGGACGCCAAGCGCATCGCCCACCGGCTCATGGGCTACACGCAGGTGGGCCGCCAGCCGGCTGCGCACGACTACGCCGCGCTGGTGGCCACCGAAGCCGACACCCTGCCCGGCATGGAGGCCAGCAGCCCCGAGCTGGCCAGCCAGCCCTACCCGTTCTTTCTGGCCCACCCGCTGGCCGCGCCGGTGGACGCGCTCGCCGCGCAACTCGGCCCGCCCGGCGACTGGCAGGTGGAATGGAAGTGGGACGGCATCCGCGCGCAGGTGGTGCGCCGCGCAGGCGGCGTGTGGATCTGGTCGCGCGGCGAAGAACTGGTGACCGACCGCTTCCCCGAACTGGCCGCCGCCGCCCAGGCCCTGCCCGACGGCACGGTGCTCGACGGCGAGATCCTGGTGTGGCCCGGGGGCAGTGCCCTGCCCCGCCCCTTTGCCGACCTGCAAAAGCGCCTGGGCCGCAAGACGCTCTCAGCCGCCCTGCTGCGCGATCTGCCCGTGGCGCTGGTGGCCTACGACCTGCTCGAACACGCGGGGCAAGACCTGCGCGGCCAGCCCCAGCATGTGCGCCGCGCGCTGCTGGAAGCCCTGTTGCCGCCCCCTGAGGCCATCGCGGCAGCACCCGAGGGCACCCTGCGCCTGAGCCCGCTGCTGCACGGCCCCGACTGGCAGGACCTCGCCCGCCAGCGCGAGGCCGCGCGCAGCCTGGGCACCGAAGGCTTCATGCTCAAGCACCGCACCGCCGCCTACGGCGTGGGCCGCACCAAAGACGTGGGCGTGTGGTGGAAGTGGAAGATCGACCCCATGAGCGTGGACGCCGTGCTCCTCTACGCCCAGCGCGGCCATGGGCGGCGCGCGAGCCTCTACACCGACTACACCTTTGCGGTGTGGAGCGGGCCGCCCCAAGATCCCGCACGCCAGCTCGTGCCCTTTGCCAAGGCGTATTCGGGGCTCACGGACGCCGAGATCGCACAGGTGGACGCGATCATCCGCAAGACCACGCGCGAGACCTTCGGCCCGGTGCGCAGCGTGGAGGCCACGCTGGTGTTCGAGCTGGGCTTTGAAGGCATTGCCCGCAGCCCGCGGCACAAAAGCGGCATTGCGGTGCGCTTTCCGCGCATGCTGCGCTGGCGGCAGGACAAACCCGTGGCCGAGGCCGACACGCTGCAAACGCTGGCGGCATTGCTCCCACCCGAGGCGAGCGCATGAACGGCCTGTTGCGGCCCTCCCGCGCGGCGCTCACTGCCCTGCAGCGCCAAAGCATCAGGGTTTCCACGGGGATTCTGGGCACCGCCGCCGCAGGGTGCGATGCTTGGCGCACCCCGTTGAACCGGAGACCCACCATGCCCCGCAGCCGCAAGACCTGGACCGAGAAAATGTGCGCCAAGCCCCCGCATACGGTGGTGCTCGACAAGGCCTTTGCAGGCGTGCCACAAGGCGCTCGCCTGCTGATCTCCAGCCCCCAGGAGATCGACGCCTTCGTGCGCACGCTGCCGCCAGGGCGCAGCCTGCCCATCCAGCAGCTGCGGCGCGAACTGGCCGCACGCCACGGGGCAGATGCCGCCTGCCCAGTGTCGACCTCGCTGTTCCTGCGCATCGTGGCCGAGCACGCGTTCGAGCGTCTGCAGGCGGGCGACGACATCTGCCACATCGCCCCGGTGTGGCGCGTGATCGAGCCCGACTCGCCACTGATGCGCAAACTCAGCTTTGATGTGCGCTGGATCACCGAAAGGCGCCAACTCGAAGGCCTCCCTGCCTGATCGACCGGCCGACTCCCCACGACCTGCCGCCGCGCATGACCGACCATCGCCCCATCGACGCCGCCGCCTGGATGGCTGCGCGCGGCTGGCAGCCGTTTGCCTTTCAGCAAGAGGTGTGGGATGCGCTGGCCCAGGGCGCCAGCGGCCTGCTGCACGCCACCACCGGATCGGGCAAAACCTATGCCGTGTGGCTGGGCGCCCTGCAGCACCTGGCCGCCGCGCCCGCCGACCCCGCCACCGCCCCGCCGCTTGCGGTGCTGTGGATCACGCCCATGCGCGCACTGGCCGCCGACACGCTGCAGGCGCTGCGCGTGCCCCTGGCCGCGCTGGCCCCGCACTGGAGCAGCGGCCTGCGCACCGGTGACACCGCCAGCAACGAACGCGCCGCGCAGGACAAGCGCCTGCCCACCGTGCTGGTGACCACACCCGAAAGCCTGTCGCTGCTGCTGGCGCGGGCCGACGCGCGCGAGCGCCTGTCGCGCGTGCGCCTGGTGGTGGCCGACGAATGGCACGAGCTGCTGGGCAACAAGCGCGGCGTGCAGGTGCAGCTGGCGCTGGCCCGGCTGTCGGGCTGGAACCCGCAGCTCCAGGTCTGGGGCATGTCGGCCACGCTGGCCAACCTGGACGAAGCCCTGGCCACGCTGGTGCCCGCCCCGGCTGTGGGCGCGTGCACACCGGCTGCCCCGCCGCCGCGGCTGGTGCAGGGCCGTATCGACAAGCCCCTGGCCGTGCAGGTGCTGCTGCCCGAGCGCATCGAGCGCTTTCCGTGGGCCGGGCACCTGGGCCTGGCGCTGCTGCCGCAGGTGGTGGCCGCCATCGGGCAGGCCGCCACCACGCTGGTGTTCACCAACACGCGCTCGCAGGCCGAGCGCTGGTACCAGGCCCTGCTGGAGGCGCGTCCCGACTGGGCCGGGCTCATTGCGCTGCACCACGGCTCGCTCGACCCGGCCGTGCGCGCCTGGGTGGAAGACGGCCTCAAGCACGGGCAGCTCAAGGCGGTGGTGTGCACGTCCAGCCTGGACCTGGGCGTGGACTTCCTGCCCGTGGAGCAGGTGCTGCAGATCGGCTCGGCCAAGGGCGTTGCGCGGCTGCTGCAGCGCGCCGGGCGCTCGGGCCACGCGCCCGGGCGCAGCTCGCACATCACGCTGGTGCCCACGCACAGCCTGGAGCTGGTCGAAGCCGCCGCCGCGCGCCTGGCGCTGGCCGGTGGGCGGGTGGAGGCCCGCCACAGCCCGCGCGCGCCGCTCGACGTGCTGGTGCAGCACCTCGTCACGGTGGCGCTGGGCGGCGGGTTTGAGCCCGCCGCGCTGCTGGCCGAGGTGCGCCGCGCCCCGGCCTATGCGCGCCTGAGCGACGCCGAATGGCAGTGGGCGCTGCAGTTCGTGCGCCAGGGCGGGGCCTCGCTTGCGCAGTACCCCGACTTTCACCGCGTGGTGCCCGACGAGGACGGCGTGTGGCGTGTGCCCGATGCGCGCCTGGCGCGGCGGCACCGCAGCAACATCGGCACCATCGTGAGCGATGCGAGCCTGCGCGTGCAGTTTGTGGGCGGGGCCACGCTGGGCACGGTGGAAGAAAGCTTTGTGGCGCGGCTGCGCGCAGGCGATGTGTTCCTGTTTGCAGGCCGCCTGCTGGAGCTGGTGCGCATCGAACAGATGACCGCCTACGTACGCCGCGCCGCCAGCGGGCAAGCCGCCGTGCCGCGCTGGAGCGGCGGGCGCATGCCGCTGTCCAACACCCTGGCCGATGCCATGCTGGTGCAGTTCGAGCGCGCCGAGCAGGGCCTGTTCGACAGCCCCGAAATGCGCTGCGCCCAGCCGCTGCTGGCGCTGCAGGCCGCGTGGTCGGCCCTGCCCACGCCCGGGCGGCTGGTGGCCGAAACCCTGCACACGCGCGAAGGCTGGCACCTGTTTCTGTACCCGCTGGCCGGGCGGCTGGTGCACCAGGGCCTGGCCGGGCTGCTGGCCTGGCGCGCCGCGCAGCACGAGGCCAACACCTTCTCCATCGCCGTCAACGACTACGGGCTGGAACTGCTGTCGGCACGCCCCATCGACTGGGCGGCGCTGCTGCCCCGCCTGCTGGCCGCACCGCCCGACACCGCCGCGCTGCAGACCGAGGTGCTGGCCAGCCTGAACGCCACCGAAATGGCCCGGCGGCGCTTTCGCGAAATCGCACGCATCGCGGGCCTGGTGTTTCAGAGCCACCCGGGCGAGCAGCGCAGCAGCCGGCAGCTGCAGGCCTCGGCCTCGCTGTACTACGACGTGTTTGCGCAGTACGACCCGGACAATCTGCTGCTCACACAGGCCCGCACCGAACTGCTGGCCCACGAGCTGGACCTGGACCGCCTGCACCGCACCCTGGACGCCTTGCACACCCGCAGCCTGGCGTTACACGCACTGCAACGGCCCACACCGCTGGCCCTGCCGCTGATGGTGGAGCGGCTGCGCGAGCGCCTGTCCACCGAATCGCTGGGCGACCGCCTGGCCCGCATGGTGCAGGCCCTGGAACAAGCCGCCGACGCCACCATGGGCACGCAGCTGGCCGGCACACTCACCACCGCCCACTGGGACCTGGCCCGCGACGCACCCGACACACGCCCCAGCGCCCGGGCCCGCCGGGGCCGCACGCCACGCCCCCCGCGCGCCGGGTGAGGGGCCGCCCGACACGCAACCCGGGCCTCTGGCGCATCAGACATCAAGCCATCGAATGCTATGCATTTGATAGCTGCTCGTGCTTGACTTTGCTGCACGAGCGGCCAGTTGGGCTTGGGCTTGGGCTTGGGCTTGGGCTTGGGCTTGGGCTTGGGCTTGGGCTTGGCGCCCGCACCCGCCTCACACGCCGCGCCTGCGCAGCGCCCCCATGCCCAGCGCCGCCGCCAGCAGCGACATCAGCATCAGCCCCCACTGGCTGAGCGTCGGGATGGCCGCCGCACCACCCGGCGCAGGCACCAAGAGCGGCGCAAACGGGTCGCTGATGCTGCCGCTGGCCGCGTCGTTGTCGCCCACGCCGTTGTCGATAACGGTGTAGCTCACGCTGTCGCCGCTGACGCTGCCGTGCGCAAACCAGGTGGCTGCCGCGCCCGCGGTGGCCGGGCCGAACTTGTAGGGCGTGAGCCCGGCCAGACGGCCTGCAGGGTAGTCGATGCGCACGGACAGGCTGGCCGTGCCGCAGCCCGCACCCGAGGCCGTGAAACGCAGCACCCCGGCCGGTGCCGTGGCGCCTGCGGGCGCACCGGCGGGCACGGTGCTGTTGATGCTCACACTGCCCACGGTGCAGCCCGGGGGGGTGCCGATCTGCACGCTGGCGGTGCCGCCGCCGGGCAGGGCGATGCCGCTTTGGCTGTAGGGCTGGGGGGTGGCCGACGCACTGGTGCTGGCCGTACTGTCGCCCACGGCGTTGGTGGCTTTGACGGTAAAGCTGTAGGCGGTGCCGTTGGTCAGGCTGCCGATGGTGCAGCTGGTGGCCGGGGCGGCCACGGTGCAGCTGCCGCTGGGGCTGCCGGTGACGGTGTAGCTTTGGAGGGCGCTGCCGCCGTTGCTGGCCGGGGCGCTCCACGACAAGGCCACGGCCCGGTCGCCTGCGGTGGCCGTGAGGCCGGTGGGGGCGCCGGGGGCGCCCAGCGGGGTAGCGCTGGCGCTGGCCGAGGCGGGGCTGTTGCCCACGGCGTTGGTGGCCTGCACGGTGAAGCTGTAGGCGGTGCCGTTGGTCAGGCTGCCAATGGTGCAGCTGGTGGCCGGGGCGGCCACGGTGCAGCTGCCGCTGGGGCTGCCGGTGACGGTGTAGGTCTGGAGGGCGCTGCCGCCGGTGTCGGCCGGGGCGCTCCAGCTGAGCTGCACCTGGCCGTTGCCCGCCGTGGCGGTGAGGCCCGTGGGGGCGCCGGGGACCGTGGCCGGGGTGGCGCTGGCGCTGGCCGAGGCGGGGCTGTTGCCCACGGCGTTGGTGGCCTGCACGGTGAAGCTGTAGGCGGTGCCGTTGGCAAGGCTGCCAATGGTGCAGCTGGTGGCCGGGGCGGCCACGGTGCAGCTGCCGCTGGGGCTGCCGGTGACGGTGTAGGTCTGGAGGGCGCTGCCGCCGTTGCTGGCCGGTGCGCTCCAGCTGAGTTGCACCTGGCCGTTGCCCGCCGTGGCGGTGAGGCCGGTGGGGGCGCCGGGGACCGTGGCCGGGGTGGCGCTGGCGCTGGCCGAGGCGGGGCTGTTGCCCACGGCGTTGGTGGCCTGCACGGTGAAGCTGTACGCGGTGCCGTTGGCCAGGCTGCCGATGGTGCAGCTGGTGGCCGGGGCGGCCACGGTGCAGCTGCCGCTGGGGCTGCCGGTGACGGTGTAGGTCTGGAGGGCGCTGCCGCCGGTGTCGGCGGGTGCGCTCCAGCTGAGTTGCACCTGGCCGTTGCCCGCCGTGGCGGTGAGGCCGGTGGGGGCGCCGGGGGCGGTGGCCGGGGTGGCGCTGGCGCTGGCTGAGGCGGGGCTGGTGCCCACGGCGTTGGTGGCCTGCACGGTGAAGCTGTACGCGGTGCCGTTGGCCAGGCTGCCGATGGTGCAGCTGGTGGCCGGGGCGGCCACGGTGCAGCTGCCGCTGGGGCTGCCGGTGACGGTGTAGCTTTGGAGGCTGCTGCCGCCGTCGCTGGCCGGTGCGCTCCAGCTGAGCTGCACCTGGCCGTTGCCCGCCGTGGCGGTGAGGCCGGTGGGGGCTGCGGGGGCGGTGGTCAAAAAGAGTTGGCGCACCGATTGGACGACCGACGTCGCGTTACTCGCCAACCCGGCTGTCGCGATGCCTTGCGCTCGCACCCACAGGCGCTGACCCGATGGCAAGGACAGCCCGTCCAGTGCCCACCCACCCGGCACGCGGGTGGCAGCGCCCAGGTCTGTCCAGCTGCCTGCGGGCGCGTCTTCGGTCAGCGCGTAGGCAAAGCGCACCTGCTGCACCTCGGGGCCTGCGCCGCTGCGCTGCCAGCGCAGGCCGTCGGCACTGGCGGTGGCCTGCAGCGATTGCAGGGCGGACTCGGGCACGCTCAGCCGCCCGATGTAGTTGCGTGACTGCCCTCCCAACATGGTGAACCACCCGGCAACCAGCACCTTGCCGTCGGCTTGCACGGCGATGCTATCGACCCGGTTGTTGGCGCCTGGATTGAAAGCGGTGTCCAACGTCCCATCGGCATTCAGGCGGGCAATGCTGTCGCGCGTCTGCCCGCCCACGGCGGTGAAATTCCCCCCCACCAGCACTTTGCCATCGACCTGCAAGGCCACAGTGCGAATTTGCGCGTCGAACCCAGGGTTGGTGAAGCCCGTATCCACCACCCCGTCGGCGTGAAGGCGCGCGATGTAACGGCGTGGATCCCCCCCCAGGTTGATGAAAAAGCCGCCCACCAGAATCTTGCCGTCTGGTTGCACCACAAAATTGCGCACAGTGCCATTGGCGCCCGGGTTGAAGCTGGTGTCGAGCGTACCGTCTGCGTGCAGTCGCCCCACTCTGCTCCGCGGCTGCCCATTCAGGCTTGTGAAATCGCCCCCGACCAGAATCTTGCCGTCGGGCTGCACGGCCAGGCCGTAGACCCAGTCGTCAGCGCCCGGGTTGAAGCCGGTGTCGAGCGTACCGTCGGCATTCAGCCGCGCGATGCGGTCGCGAGGCTGCCCAGCCAGGGTGGTGAAATTGCCTCCCACCAGCACCTTGCCGTCGGGCTGCAGGGCCAGGCTGTAGACCACATTGTCGGCCCCCGGGTTGAAGCTGGGATCCAGCGTGCCATCGGCGTTCAGGCGGGCAATGCGGTTGCGCGGCTGTCCGTTCGCGGCGGTGAATGCCCCCGCCACCAAGATCTTGCCGTCGGGCTGCACGACGATGCTGAGCACGCCGATAACCGCCACGGAGCTAAAACTGGTGTCTAGCGTGCCGTCAGCGTTCAGTCGGCCCAGGCCGTTTTGCGGCTGCCCGCCCAGGCTGCTGAATAAGCCTGCCACAAGAATCTTGCCATCTGCCTGCACCGCGACGTTGTCGAGGAAGCTGCTGGCCCCCGGATTCAGGTTGGCGTCGGCCGAGCCATCGGCGTGCAGACGCGCCACCCGGCTACGTGGCAGTCCGTTCACCCACCGGAAGTCACCACCTAGCAATACCTTGCCATCTGCCTGGACCGCCAAGCCAGAAACCCCAGCATCGACGTTCGGATTGAACCCCATGTCGAGCGTGCCGTCGGCGTTCAGGCGAGCGACGCTCGTGCGCGACTGCCCGGCAACAGTCCCGAACTGCCCCGCCAGCAGCACTTTGCCATCGGGCTGTACCGCCATCGCATTCAGAAAACCAAGCAGGCCCGGATTGAAGCCCGCGTCGAGCGATCCGTCCGCGTTCAGCCGTGCCACACGCTCGCGGGTCTGCCCACCCAGGCTGGTAAACCACCCGCCTGCCAGCACCTTTCCGTCTACCTGCACGACCAGATGGGACACCACGTCATTGGCTCCAGGATTGAAGCTGGCATCCAGCGTTCCATCGGCATTCAGACGCGCCAGCCGATTGCGTGCCTGACCGTCCACACTCGTGAACTCCCCCCCCACCAGGATCTTGCCATCGGCCTGCACGGCCACGCTGTACACGCGATTGCTGAAGTCCGGGTTGAAACTGCTGTCAACGCTGCCGTCGCTGTTCAGGCGTACCAGATAGCTGACCGGCCTGCCGCCCACACCGGAAAATGCGCCTGCCACCAGCAGCTTGCCATCGGCCTGCAGAGCCAGGGCTGCGACCTCACTGCCCAGGCTGGGATTGAAGCCGGTATCCAGCGTGCCATCGGGATGGAGTCTGGCCAGATAACTGCGCGGCTGACCAGACAGGCTCGTGAATGCCCCACCGACGATCACTTTGCCGTCGGACTGCAACAGCAGGCTCGTCACGGCAGCATTGGCGGCCGGATCGAAGCCCGTGTCCAGGCTGCCATCGGCATGCACGCGCGCAATCCGATCGCGAGGGGTAAGGCCTACTGCGCTGAAGGTGCCTGCCAGCAGCACCTTGCCATCGGGCTGCACCACCAGCTGTAGGACCGACGAGTTGGCATTTGGATTGAACCCGTCGTTCACGTTCTGCGCCCCAGCAGACACCGCGACGCAGGCGCACCACAGTACCACCGCCGCCTGCAGCAGCGGCCGCCCGAGACGCTGCCAGCAGGCAGTCAGCGAAACCAACAAGACACAAGGCAGAAAGGCAACAGGGTGTGGGCAGAGGGTAGCGCGCATGAAACAGCAAACAAGCAAGACCAGGCCATGCGAAGCCAGTACCCGCAGGCACGACCGCGCATGCACCAAAAGGAGGCCGATGCTACGGGAACTGTGCGCGCCTGTCGCGTCCCAAATGACCACGGCGGCGCCACTCCGCCGTCAGAGACTCAGCCCACTCAACCGCTATGCATTTGATAGCTGCTCGTGCTTGACTTTGCTGCACGAGCGGCCAGTTTGGCTTGGGCTTGGGCTTGGGCTTGGCGCCCGCCCCCGCCTCACACGCCGCGCCTGCGCAGCACCCCCATGCCCAGCGCCGCCGCCAGCAGCGACATCAGCATCAGCCCCCACTGGCTGAGCGTCGGGATGGCCGCCGCACCACCCGGCGCAGGCACCAAGAGCGGCGCAAACGGGTCGCTGATGCTGCCGCTGGCCGCGTCGTTGTCGCCCACGCCGTTGTCGGTGACGGTGTAGCTCACGCTGTCGCCGCTGATGCTGCCGTGCGCAAACCAGGTGGCTGCCGCGCCCGCGGTGGCCGGGCCGAACTTGTAGGGCGTGAGCCCGGCCAGGCGGCCTGCAGGGTAGTCAATGCGCACGGACAGGCTGGCCGTGCCGCAGCCCGCACCCGAGGCCGTGAAACGCAGCACCCCGGCCGGGGCCGTGGCGCCTGCCGGTGCGCCTGCGGGCAGGGTGTTGTTGATGGTCACGCTGCCCACGGTGCAGCCCGGGGGGGTGCCGATCTGCACGCTGGCGGTGCCGCCGCCGGGCAAGGCGATGCCGCTTTGGCTGTAGGGCTGGGGCGTGGCAGACGCACTGGCGCTGTCGGTGCTGTCGCCCATGCCGTTCGTAGCCTTGACGGTGAAGCTGTACGCCGTGCCGTTGGTCAGGCCGTTGACGGTGCAGCTGGTGGCCGGGGCGTTCACGGTGCAGGTGCCGCCGGGGTTGCCGGTGACGGTGTAGCTTTGGATGCTGCTGCCGCCATTGCTGGCTGGGGCCGTCCACGACAGGGCCACGGCCCGGTCGCCTGCCGTGGCACTCAGCCCGGTGGGGGCGCTGGGCACCGTGGCCGGGGTGGCGCTGGCGCTGGCCGAGGCGGGGCTGTTGCCCACGGCGTTGGTGGCCTGCACGGTGAAGCTGTAGGCGCTGCCGTTGGTCAGGCCGCTGATGGTGCAGCTGGTGGCCGGGGCGGCCACGGTGCAGCTGCCGCTGGGGCTGCCGGTGACGGTGTAGCTTTGGATGCTGCTGCCGCCGGTGTCGGCGGGTGCGCTCCAGCTGAGCTGCACCTGGCCGTTGCCGGCCGTGGCGGTGAGGCCGGTGGGGGCGCCGGGGGCGGTGGTCAGGTACAGCAAGCGCACCGATTGCACCAGGGACGACGAGCCATTGAAGTACCCCCCGGTAGCTACCCCCTGGGCGCGCACCCACAGGTTCGTCCCCTTGGGCAGGGCCAGGCCATCGAGCGCCCAGCCCCCGGCCACGCGGGTGGCAGCGCCCAGGTCTGTCCAGCTGCCTGCGGGCGCGTCTTCGGTCAGCGCGTACGCGAAGCGCACCAGGTTCACTTCGGGCCCTGCGCCACTGCGCTGCCAGCGCAGGCCGTCGGCCCCTGCGGTGGCCTGCAGCGATTGCTGCGCCGCCTCGGGCACGCTCAGGCGGCCCAGGTAGGCGCGGGCCTGTCCGCCCAGGGTGGTGAATTGCCCCCCCACCAGCACCTTGCCGTCGGACTGCACAGCCAAGCCGATCACTGTGTTGTCAGCCCCCGGGTCGAACCCGGTATCGAGCGTGCCGTCGGCATTCAGGCGCGCGATGCGGTTGCGGGCCTGCCCGCCCAAGGTGGTGAAAGCGCCCCCCACCAGCACCTTGCCATCGGGCTGCACGGCCAGGCTTACGACGAAACTGGAAGCCCCCGGATTGAAACCGGCATCCAGCGTGCCGTCGGCATTCAGCCGCGCAAGTCGGTCGCGCGGCTGACCGCCCAAGGTCGTAAATTGTCCTCCCACCAGCACCTTGCCGTCGGGCTGCAGGGCCAGACTGGCAATCACGCTGTCAGCCCCGGGGTCGAAGCCCGTGTCGAGCGTGCCGTCAGCGTTCAGCCGCGCAATGCGGTTGCGCGGTTGTCCGTTCACGGTAGTGAATACCCCCCCCACCAGCACCTTGCCGTCGGGCTGCACGACCACGCTCCCGACGTTGCCATCGAGTACTGGGTTGAAGCTGGCATCGAGCGTGCCGTCGGTATTCAGGCGCGCAAGACGGCTGCGCGCTTGCCCGTTCACGGTGCCAAAGAAGCCGCCCACCAGGACTTTGCCGTCGGGCTGCAAGGCCAAGCCGACTACTGTGTTGTCAGCCCCAGGGTTGAAAGCGGTATCGAGCGTGCCGTCAGCGTTCAGGCGTGCAATGCGGTTGCGCGCCTGCCCCGCCACGGTAATGAATTCCCCCCCCACCAGCACTTTGCCGTCGGGCTGCACGGCCAGGCTGTAGACAACGTTGTCGGCCTCAGGGCTGAAGCCCGTATCCAGCGTGCCGTTGGCATTCAAACGCCCGATGTTGCTGCGCGGCTGCCCACCCAGGGTGGTGAATTGACCTCCCACCAACACCTTGCCGTCCACTTGGGGCACCAAAGTGACGACCGGTCCGCTCGCGCCCACATTCATCGTGTCGTCCAGCGCACCGTTGGCATACAGCCGCCCGATGCGGTTGCGCGTCTGCCCGCCCAGCGTGGTGAATTGGCCGCCTACCAGCACCTTACCGTCGGGCTGTACGGCAAAGCTGATGACCGTATTGCCCGCCCCCGGGTTGAAGCCCGTGTCGAGCGTACCCTCGGCGTTCAGGCGTGCAATGCGGTTGCGCGTCTGCCCGGCCAGGGTAGTGAACTGCCCCCCCACCAGCACCTTGCCGTCGGGCTGCACGGCCACGCTAAAGACCAGGCCATCAGCCCCTGGGTTAAAGCCCGTGTCGAGAGTACCGTCGGCGTTCAGTCGCGCGATGCGACTGCGCGACTGCCCGCCCAGAGCAGTGAAGGCGCCGCCCACGAGCACCTTGCCGTCGGGCTGCACGGCAAGGTTGAGGACGGTACCGTTGGCCCCCAGATTGAAGCCTGTATCGAGCGAACCGTCGGCGTTCAGCCGCGCGATGTTGCTGCGAGGCTGCCCGCTCAGGGTGGTGAAATCTCCTCCCACCAATACCTTTCCATCAGGCTGTACGGCCAAGCTGTAGACGACGCTACCACCACCCGAATTGAACCCAGTGTCGAGCGAGCCGTCGGCATTCAGCCGTGCAATGCTATTGCGAGGCTGCCCACCCAGGATGGTGAAAAAGCCGCCCACCAGTACCTTGCCGTCGGGCTGCACGGAAAGGCTGTGGACGGGCCCGTTGGCCCCCAGGTTGAAGCCGGTGTCCAGCGTGCCGTCGGTGTTCAGGCGCGCAATGCGGTTGCGCGTCTGCCCGCCCAAGGTGGTGAACAAGCCCCCTACCAGCACCTTGCCGTCGGGCTGCACGGCCAAGCTGAGGACCGCGTTATCAGCCCCTAGGTTGAAGGCTGTGTCCTGCGTGCCGTCGGCGTGCAGCCGCGCAATGCGGTCGCGGGGCTGCCCACCCAAGGTGGTGAATTCGCCTCCCACCAGCAACTTGCCGTCGGGCTGCACGGTGATCGCCCGCACCAGGCCGTTGGCATCGGGATTGAACCCGTCGTTCACGTTCTGCGCACGTGCGGGCAGCGCCCACAGCAGCATGCACAGCATGGCCAGGGCCAACGCCCACCAGCGCCGAACGGCACTGCGGGCAGGCTGCGGCTGCAGCGGAGTGGCCCGCAGCGGGGCGGAGGCAAAGGCGGAAGGAAGCATGGCCATGGCGAGAGGATCGGAAACGTGTCGAAACATGCTATCGAATAATCAGGTCCATAGCATTCAACAAATTACCAATTCCCAGTGCGCCGCTCGCCCATCGGCACAGGCAACGCGGGGCACCGTGCTGCCAGGGCAGGCCCTTCGGCCCCTTGCTACAAGATTCATAGCTGCTCTTGCCTGATTCTGCAGCGCGAATCGGCCCAAAGCCCCCAATCCTCTCGATTGCCACCGCAGCCCGGTATGCTCGCCGCGCCGCCAGCGCCCTGGCCCGACGTCATGCCGCCCACCACCCCACCCCCACCCGGCGCCTGCGCCCTCACCCTGCCCTGCGGCACAGCGCTGTGGCTGCTGCCCGGGCGCGGCGTCTGGTGGCCGCAGGCGGGCTGCCTGCTGGTGGCCGATGTGCACTTTGGCAAGGCGGCGAGCTTTCGGCACGCGGGCCAGCCGGTGCCCACGGGCACCACGGCCGACAACCTGGCGCGGCTCGATGCGCTACTGGCCACCACCGGCGCGCAGCGGCTGGTGTTTTTGGGGGACTTTTTGCACGCGCGCAGCGGCGCGCAGCCCGCGCTGTGGCGGCAGCTGGAGGCCTGGCGCGCGCGGCACGCCGCTGTGGCCATGGACCTGGTGCTGGGCAACCACGACCGCCACGCAGGCACGCCGCCCGCGGCGCTGCAGATCGCGCTGCAGGAGGAGCCCTGGGCCCCGGTGCCCGGCGTGCCGGTATGCGCCGCGCACCACCCGCATGCCGTGCACGGCCACACCGTGCTGGCGGGCCACCTGCACCCCACCGTGGCCTTGCAGGGGCCCGCGCGCGACCGGCTGCGCCTGCCCTGCTTTGCCTGGCAGGCGGCCCTGGGCTTGCTGGTGCTGCCCGCGTTCGGGGCCTTCACGGGCAGCCATGCGCAGTCGCTGCCAGCGGGTGCGCAGGCCTATGCGATTGCTGGGCCGCGCGTGCTGCCGGTGCCCGCGCCGCTGGCCTAGGGAAGCTCTGCCTGGCGCCCTGCGGTCTGCAGAGCCTCCCTAAGCGCGGCGCACAGGCGCACCGCCGCGCAAGCCCGCAAGACGCAGGCTGGGTGCAGGCACGGCGCACACGGCGACAACGCACCGGCCTGCCACCGGCGCGCTGTGGCCGCCGGGTCGATCGCGCCTGGCGTGCGCTTACTGTGCGGCCCAGAAGATGTAGTCGGCCTGGTACTTCACGATCTGCTTCTGGCCGGCATTGCCCGCCGCGCAGGCCGTGGCCGGGGCCACGCCGCCCTTGGTGTCCACGCGCTGGATGTAGGCCACGCCCTGCATCGCCCCCATGCCCATGGCGGGGTTGGCCTTGACCAGTTGCAGCGGAATGTTGCCCATGCCGCCCGGTGCCACGGCCAGCTGGGTGGCGGTGAGCTTGGAGCCGTCGTTCGACGCCCAGGTGGCGGGCGGGCCGTAATACGTGCCGACCTGCTTGCCCCCGCGGTCGAGCAACTTGGCATCGGGGCCGACAAACGCCCATTCAAACTGGTCGGCCATGTCCTTCTTGGCACGGCATTCGTAGGTGATCTCGCCCACGCCCACGGTTTCCATGGTGACCTTGTGGCCAGCGGGTACCTTCACGGCATCGGGCAGGCTGGTCTGGTCGAACGCGGCCTGCGCGAGCGGCGCGGCCAGCAGCGTGGCCGCGGCCACAACGGAGGACAGAAGAACGGGGGAGCGGAGAGCGTGCATGGGATTCCCTTGGAGGTTGGCAATGAAACAGTCACCAGGCCTGCTGGGGCCTGATGCAAGGGAATACGCGGCGAAGCGGCGGGTGGATGCAGGGGGCTTCTGTAAAGTTGTGTGAAGGGGGTGCGCGGCGGGGCCGCAGGCGGGCACTGTCGATGCTGCGTGCTGCGAGCACCTGGACACACCCGCGGGAATGACCCCGAACCGCCCGCACATCCGCGCTTTACTCCGCGCCGGATGGGCCACGCCGCAGCCCGAGCGCACCCTCCGGCCTGCGCCCTCAAGGCCGTTCGCGCCGCGCCACGCGCGACTCCAGTGGCGCGGGCGTGTAGTCGGGCACAAAGGCGCAGCCCTGGCCAAAGCGGGCCTCGGCCGCGGGGCAGGCGGCGGCGATGCCTGCGGGGGTGGGCTTGTCGCCCCGCTCCACCCAGCGCAGCAGCGCGTCGAACAAGGTGGCGTAGGTGGCGTCGCTCAGGTAGCTATGGCCGCTGTGGCGGGTGAAGGTCTGCACCAGGCGCTCGCCGTTGCCGGCGGCGTGCACCGTCTGGCGGAAGTGGTGGTCCAGCTCGACAAAGGCGATCGGGTCGTCGATGCCTTTGGTGGTGAGCATGGGCACGGGGATGCGGCCCGTGGGGTCGGTGTCGTGCGCGAAGCGGGCCACGGCGGCCGGGTCGGCGCGGTAGCGCAGCACGGCGGCGTTCAGCGCTTCGTCGTCGCCCGAGCCGGTGTAGCGCGCGCCCAGGTTGCCAAACGGGCTGGCCCCGCCCGTGCGGTGCTGCACCACGTCGCGGAAGTGGAAGGTGGCCCAGGCCATGTGGCCCTGGATGCTGCTGGCCGGAATGCGGATCACGTCGGTGATGCGCTGCACCTTGCGCTGCTGCTCGGCGCTGCGCTGGGCGGCGGGCTTGTCCAGGCCCAGGCATTCGTTCACGCGGGCCTGCAGGTCGGCGCTGGTCATCTGGGCGGTGGCGGGCAGGCCGATGTTCAGCGGGTACGCGGGCTCGGTGGGCCGTGGGTGGTTGCCGCACAGGTGCTGGTACACCACGCGCAGGTCGGTGCGGAAGTCGTACGAGCGCGTGCCCCCAGCCAGCACGCCGCTGGTAAGCAGCACAGCGTCGTAGGGCCGCTGGCCGGTTTCGGTGCGGGTGAACATCTCGGCCCCCTTGGCGGCCACGCTCGCGCCCCACGACTGCCCGTGCAGCAGCGTGCGCTGCGGCGTGGCCACATGGCGCACAAAGATGCGGCGCAGGCGCTCGGTGTCTTCGGCGGCGGCGCGCACCTCGACCCCGCCCTGGCGGAAGGTGCTGCCCGCCCAGGCGTAGCCCGCGCGCACGGCGATGGACCAGCGCTCCAGGTCTTCTACCGCGCGCTCGGGCCGGGGCGCGCCAAGCGCCGGGCCGCCGTGGGCATGCAGCATGAGGTGGCCGTTCCAGGCCTGCGGCACGGCGATCAGGTAGTACGCGCCCTGCCGGTCTTCCCCGGCCAGGCAGCGCGCGATGGGCGCCAGCGCCGCCGGGCAGGCCGTGGGCTGGGGCGCGGGCTCGGTGGCGGCGTCCACCATCGGCGGCACCGGGGCCTGCGGGGCGCTGGCACAGCCCGCCAGGGCCACCGCCAGCAGCAGCCAGGGCGTGGCGCGGGCGATGGATGGGTGTGCAGGGCCGCGCGCGGGGGCAGTGGTGGGAGCGGTGGGAGCGGCGCAAGCAGTCATGGCGGGCCTTTCGCGTGGGGGCGGTGGGGTTGTGCGGCAGCGCAGTGCGATGCTACGCGCGGGGCGCACAACGAGCACGTCGTGTACGTCGCACAAGCGGCAGTGCATGCCCGGCGGTGTGGCACGTGGCGGAGCCTGCAGGCTCTTGTCGGCGGGCCAGATGCTATTAATTTAGTAGCTGCTCGTGCTTGATTTTGAAGCACGAGCACCGGTTTTGACTGCCGTCCACCGCCACGGCCTGCCCATAAAAAACCCCGCAGCGCGGGCGCATGCGGGGCCGTGTGGCGGCCCATGCACCGGGCCGGGGCCAGGCGCATGGGCAGGGGGCGGGCTGCGTCAGTCGTTGCCCTTGGCAATGCCTTCGCGGCGCGGGTCGGCGCCACCGGCGTAGGTGCCAGCGCCGGGGTTGCGCGACAGCAGGCCGGCCTGGCCGTTGGCGCGCAGGCCGTTGTAGACAACGCCGTGCAGGCCGCTGGTGAAGGTGTCGGTCTGCGCCACGGTGTGGCCGCGGGCGCGCAGGCCGTCGCGGATGGCGGCGGTGTCGATCAGCGAGCCTTTTTCGAGCGAGGTGGTGGCATTGGTCTGCGCGCCGAAGTTGGGCAGGTTGATGGCCTGCTGCACGTTCAGGCCCCAGTCGATCATGCCGATCAGGCTCTTGGCCGTGTACTGGATGATGGCGCTGCCGCCGGGCGATCCGATCACGGCTTCGACGTCACCCGTGCTGGCGTTGAACACCACCGTGGGCGCCATGGAGCTGCGCGGACGCTTGCCCGGCTGCACGCTGTTGGCAATGGGCTTGCCGGCGGCGTCGGTGGCGGTGAACGAGAAGTCGGTGAGCTGGTTGTTGAGCAGGAAGCCGCGCACCATCTGCAGGCTGCCGAAGCCGTTTTCGATGGTGGTGGTCATGGACACCACGTTGCCGTTGCGGTCCACGATGGACAGGTGGCTGGTCGAGGGCAGGTTCAGCGAGTTGTCCTGCCCGCGCGCGGCGCTCACGCCTGGGGGCGTGCCGGCGGTGGGCGTGCCGATGGTCTGGTCCATGCGGATGAGCTTGGCGCGCTCCTTGAGGTAGTCGGCATTCACCAGGCCGGCCTGGGGCACGCTCACGAAATCGGGGTCGGCCACATACAGGGCGCGGTCTGCGTAGGCCAGGCGGTAGGCCTCAGACACCAGGTGCACCGAATCCAGCGTGTTGGGCTTGAGCGCCGCCACGTCGAAGTTCTGCAGCAGGCCCAAGGTCTGCAGCACGGCAATGCCGCCCGAGCTGGGCGCGGGCATGCCGCAGACGCGGTACTGCACGCGGTAGGTGCCGCACACGGGCTCACGCACCTTGTGGGTGTAGTTGGCCAGGTCGGCCTCCGACAGGCGGCCCGGGTTGGTGGGGTGCTTGGTGACCTTGGCGACGATGTCGCGCGCAATGTCTCCCTTGTAGAAGGCGTCGGCCCCGCCCGCGGCAATGGCGCGGAAGGTGGCGGCCAGCTCGGGGTTCTTGAGCAGCGTGCCCGCCGCCTTGGCTGTGCCGTCGGCGTTGAGGAAGTAGCTCGCCGCGGGCTCGCCCTGGGCCTTGATGCGCGCGGCCGAGCCGGCAATCGACACGCTCATGCGCGGCGAAATCGCAAAGCCGTCCTCGCTGAGCTTGATGGCGGGCTCGAACAAGTCCTTCCAGGGCAGCTTGCCGTGGGCCTTGTGCGCGGCTTCGAGCATGCGCAGCAAGCCCGGCGTGCCCACCGACAGGCCGCCGTCCACCGCGGCCAGAAAGCCCAGCGGGCTGCCGTTGGCGCCGATGAACAGGTTGGGCGTGGCGGCTGCGGGCGCGGTCTCGCGGCCGTCGTAGGCCAGCAGGCTGTTGGCCCCCTTGTCAAAGTGCAGCAGGAAGGCCCCGCCACCGATGCCCGAGGACTGCGGCTCCACCAGGTTCAGCACCATCTGCACGGCAATCGCGGCATCCAGTGCCGAGCCGCCCTTGGCCAGGATGTCCACCCCCGCCTGTACCGCCAGCGGGTTGGCGGCCGAGACCATGTCTTTTTGCGCGTAAGTGATGGCCTTGGGCGTGTAGCCCGACGGCGGCTCGGGCGGCACGTACTGCTCGGACGGCTCGGGCGAGGCCACCGGGCCGCTGTTGCTGCCGCCGCAGGCAGACAGCGCCGCAACAAGGGCCAGGCTCAGGGCCGCCAGCAACGGATGCCGGCGTGTGACAGAAGAGGACAGGGTCATGGCAGAACACAAGCAAAGAGGAATCGGAACCAGCGACCCGGCGCACACGCCCGGCCGCCGTGCGGCACTTCACAGCGGTTACGGAGCGCCAATGCCCCCAAACGCTGTAAGGAGTCATCAGTATGAAACGAAGCCGTGGGAAGCGCATTGCTTTGAAAGCACGGATGCGCTACGTTTGAAGAAACGATTTCTACCAACCGGCATGAAACAGCAACTGGATTCCATTGACCGGCAGCTGCTGGCCCTGCTGCAACAAGATGCCGAGACACCGCTGGCCGTGCTGGCCGAGGCCGTGCACCTGTCCACCACCCCCTGCTGGCGGCGGGTGCAGCGGCTGCGCGAGCGCGGCTACATCACGCGGCAGGTGGCGCTGGTGGACCGCCAGCGCGTGAACCTGGGCGTGACGGTGTTCGTGTCGGTGCGCACCAACCAGCACCGCGCCGACTGGCTCGAGCGCTTTCGGGCCACGGTGGCCACCATCCCCGAGGTGGTGGAGTTCTACCGCATGGCCGGCGAGGTGGACTACCTGCTGCGCGTGGTGGTGCCCGACATCCAGGCCTACGACTCGGTGTACCAGCGCCTGATCCGCGGGGTGGACCTGTCGGACGTGAGTTCGAGCTTCGCCATGGAGGAAATCAAATTCACCACGGCCGTGCCGCTGGACTACGCCGACTGAAGGCGGGGCGGCGCCCTCAGCGCGCGCCCACGGGCTGCATGCGCACGGCCCGTGCCGCCACGCCCGCGCCCACGAGCGTGGCCGAGCCCACGCCCAGCACCATCGCCAAGGCAGCACCATAAAAAATCGCGCCGTGCACCCCACGGTCGAGCAGCGCGCCAAACACCGGCGCCGCCAGCGAGAAGCCCAAATCCAGCCCCGAATACACCGTGCCGTACACGCGGCCCGTGGCGCCCGGGGGCGCGGCGCGCTTGATGAGCATGTCACGCGAGGGCCCGGCCAGGCCGGTGCCCAGCCCCGCCAGCGCCGCCACCGACAGCGCGGCCATGCCCGGCAGCCAGCCGGTGCCGGCCAGCGCCAGCAGTGCGGCCGCGGCTAGCATGCACACGGCAATCACACGTTCGAGGCGCTGCACGCGGCCCACCAGAAAGCCGCCCACAAACATGCCCGCCGCGCCAAACAGCATGTAGCCCGTGACCACCATGGCTGTCATGGCCAGCGGCAGGCCGTACATCGCCTGCAGCGCCGGGCTGGCAAAGCTCTGGATGGCGCTGAGGCCGCAGGTCGTCCAGAAAAAGAACGAGAAGCACAGCCACACCGAGGGCAGGCGCAGAAAGGCCAGCGGGTGTTCGGCCGCGTGCGCATGCGCCGCGGCGCTGGCCGGGGCGGCGGCGGTGCCGGCCGCCCCCTGGGCGCCCTGGCGGTCGTCCAGCGCGTCGCGGTTGAACCACATCACCGCCAGCACGGTGGCCGCCAGCAGGCCACCGCACAGGCAGGCCACACGCCACGACCCGGTGGCCGCGGTGATGCCCGCCATGAACACCGGCGCTGTGGCCCAGCCCAGGTTGCCGCTGATGCCGTGCACCGAAAAGCCATGCCCCAGCCGCTGGGGCGACACGCGCTTGTTGAGGATGGTGAAGTCCACCGGGTGGAAGGGCGCATTGCCCAGCCCGGCCAGCGCCGCAGCCGCCAGCAAGCCGGTGTAGCCCTGCGCGAGCGAGGCCACCACGCCTGCGGCGGTAAAGCTCGACAGCGCAAAGAACAGCACCGGCCGCGCGC
The DNA here is from genome assembly GCF_039540375.1 of Acidovorax lacteus. Lineage (NCBI taxonomy): Bacteria > Pseudomonadati > Pseudomonadota > Betaproteobacteria > Burkholderiales > Comamonadaceae > Acidovorax > Acidovorax lacteus. The sequence goes on along the minus strand of NZ_BAABEX010000031.1, from coordinate 83,141 downwards.
CAATGCGGTCCACCACAAAGCCCGACAGCGCCTGACCCACGCCCGAGATCACGAAGAACACCGACACCAGAAAGCCCAGCTCCGAATAGCTGAAGCCGAAGTCGCGGATCAGCCACGGAAACAGCGGCGGCAGCAGCATGTGGAAGAAGTGCGAACTGCCATGCGCAAGGCCAATGAGGCCAATGGTGCGCGCGTCCTGGCGCAAAGGCACAGGCGAGGAAGGGGATTGCGTCATGCCCGCATGGTAGGCACGACGCGCGCGGCAGGTTTACGATAGCCGGACAAGTTTTGTCGCCAAACTGCCAAGTGCACGGCAGCTCTCCGCCATGCCCCACCCCCCTGCCCCCACGCACCTGGCACCGGCCCGCCGCTCGCCACCGCAACCCACGGCTGCCGCGGGCCCACCGCCCCGCGAGACCCGCCCCACCGAGGCCGCACCCCGCAGCACGCCGCCCGCCCGGCGCACGCTGCCCGCGCTCACACCGCACCTGTTCGTGCCCAGCCGCGAGCGTCCGGTGCGCGCCAAAACCCGCCAGCTGGCCGCGGCCACGCAGGTGCTGCCGCACCAGCACCCGTGGGCGCAGGTGGCGTTTTCCACCACCGGGGTCATCCGCCTCACGGCCGACCGGGGCACCTACATCGTGCCGCCCACGCGCGCGCTGTGGATTCCGCCCGGGGTGGAACACGCCGTGACCACGGTGGAAGACGCCGAGGTGCTCACGCTGTACGTGCACCAGCCGCGCGGGCGCTGCGGACCGGGCGCTGCCTGCGCGCACGACACCGCCTGGCGCCAGTGCCGCGTGCTGGAGGTGTCCGAGCTGCTGCGCGCGCTGGTGCGCGAGATGCCCACCACGCCCGACGACGGCCCGCCGCTGCCCGCTGCCGAGCGCACGCGCGAACGCCACCTGAGCGCGCTCATCTGCGACGAGCTGGCCCGCGCGCCCGCGGTGCGCCTGGGCGTGGACCTGCCACACGACAAGCGCCTGCGCCACCTGTGCGAAGCCGTGCTGGCCGACCCCGCGCGCCACGAAACCCTGGCCGACTGGGCGCAGGACACGGGCGCGAGCCCGCGCACCGTGGCGCGGCTGTTCCGGCAGGAGCTGGGCTGTACCTTCACCCAGTGGCGCCAGCAGGTGCTGCTGGCACGCGCCGTGGCGCTGGCCGCGGGCGGGCGCCCCATGGGCCACATTGCCAACGAGCTGGGCTACAGCGCCAGTGCCTTCAGCGCCATGGTGCGCCGCGCCGTGGGCCAGCCGCCCGGGCGCTTTCTCGCACCCCATGCGCACAGCGCAGCGGGCCCGGCGCGGGCCTGACACCGGCCGTGCGGTGCCCGAGCGCGGCAGCGGGCTGTCGCGTGCGCAGCGCACGGCGCGCCCGGGGCTGCGCTAAGGTGGTGCCATGACACGCGACACCCACAGCTACGAACCCCGCCTGGGCCACGGCCTGCCGCACGACCCGTTCAACGCCATCGTCGGGCCGCGGCCGATTGGCTGGATCTCCACACGCAGCGCGGACGGGGTGCTCAACCTCGCGCCCTACAGCTTCTTCAACGCCTTCAACTACGTGCCGCCGATCATCGGCTTTGCCAGCATCGGGGCCAAGGACACGCTGCGCAACATCGAGGCCACGGGCGAGTTCGTGTGGAACCTGGCCACGCGCCCGCTGGCCGAGGCCATGAACCAGAGCTGCGCCGCGGTGGGCCCCGAGGTGGACGAGTTTGCGCTCGCGGGCCTCACGCCGCTGGCCTCCACCCGCGTCGCGCCACCGCGCGTGGCCGAAAGCCCGGTCACCATGGAATGCCGCCGCACGCAGGTGCTGCAGCTCACCGGTGCCGACGGCCAGGCGGTGCCCACCTGGCTGGTGCTGGGCGAGGTGGTGGCGGTGCACATCGACCGCACGCTGCTTACCAACGGCCTCTACGACACCGCCGCCGCCCAGCCGGTGCTGCGCGGCGGTGGCGCGGGCGACTACTTCATGCTGGGCGAGCGCTTCCAGATGTTCCGCCCCGGGCTGTAACGTGCGCAGCACAGGGGAAAAATAGGCTGTGAGCCAGCAAAGTTGAGCACGAGCAGCTATTAAATTAGTAGCGTTCAGTGCTGGGGTCCGGGCCTGACCGGAGCCTCCTGTCGCGGTGGCGGGTCTGGCGGCATCCATGCACAAGCCGTGGCGCGGGCAGCGCCCTTCCATCCGCGCGGGTCTTGGCGATGCCCCACGGCGGGCAACGCAGCACAATGTGCAGACCCCCCTCTTTTGCGCGGCACCGCGCGCCTGTTGTTTGAACTGGAGATGCCCATGCTGACCCTTGCCATGTTCGTTGGTGGACTGATCGCCCTGGTGGCGGGCGCAGAGCTGCTGGTGCGGGGCGCCTCGCGCATGGCGCTGGCGCTGGGCATTGCGCCGCTGGTGGTGGGCCTGACCATCGTGGCCTTTGGCACCAGCGCTCCCGAGGTGGCGGTGTCGGTGGGCGCGGTGCTGCAAGGCCAGACGCAGATGGCCATCGGCAATGTGGTGGGTAGCAACATTTTCAATGTGCTGTTCATCCTGGGCCTGAGCGCGCTGATTACCCCACTGGCGGTACACCTGCAGGTGATCCGGCAGGAGGTGCCGATCCTGATCGGCAGCTCCGTGCTGCTGCTGGTGCTGTCGCTGGACGGGACGGTCGGCTTGTTCGACGGCGCTCTGCTGCTCGGGCTGCTGCTTGCGTACACCGTGTTCCTGATCGTGCAGTCGCGCAGCGCTGGCAGCGACACCAACGACTACGACCGCGAGGCCCCGGCCCCAGGCGGCTGGGACGCCCGGCTGCCCGTGCAGATCGCCATGATCGTGGCCGGGCTGGCCCTGCTGGTGCTGGGTGCGCAGTGGCTCGTGGATGCGGCGGTGGTCTTCGCACGCGCCCTGGGCGTGAGCGAGCTGGTCATCGGCCTGACCATCGTGGCCGCAGGCACCTCCATGCCCGAAGTCGCCACCTCGGTCATGGCGGCGATCAAGGGCGAGCGTGACATTGCCGTGGGCAACGTGGTGGGCAGTTGCACCTTCAACATCCTGGGCTGCCTGGGCCTGTCGGGCATGGTGGCGGGTGCGCAGGGCGTGCCCGTGCCCCCAGCGCTGCTGGCCTTCGACCTGTGGGTGATGCTGGCCACCACCCTCGCCTGCCTGCCCATCTTTCTGTCGGGCCGCGAGATCGCCCGCTGGGAAGGCCTGGTGTTTCTGGGCTACTACGCGGCGTATGTGGCGTACCTGATCCTTGCGGCCCAGCAGCACGCCACCCTGCCGGCGTTTTCGTCGGCCATGCTGGGCTTCGTGATTCCGCTGACGCTGGTCACGCTGGTGGTGTCGCTGATCCGCCGCCCTGCCGGCACCGGCCCAGGCTGAGGCCTCACGGCGCTGGCACCGGGGCGCACAGGCCGCGCGCGGGCGCGCGGGCCCAGGCTTCCAGCCGTGCCCACACACGCTGCACACCGTCGCCCGCCGGGCCTTGCAGGCCGTGGTCGGCCCCGGACAGGCGCAGCACGCACCAGGGCGCGGCACGGCCTTGCATGCGCTGGGCAAAGGCTTCGTAGGCGGCCGGGGGCACCAGCGCGTCGGCATCGCCCCAGGTCTGCAGCAGCGGCCAGGGGCCGTCGCGCAGCGGCTGGGCAAGCGGCCAGGCCCACAGGTCGCGCCAGTAGCCCAGGCTGCGGCCTTGCAGCGCCTGGCTGTCGGGCGCGGGCGATGCCACGGCCTGGCCGATGCGCCGCCAGTCGGCGCTCGCGCCCAGGCGCTCGGCCTGCAGCGCCCCGGCCTCGCGCGGGTCCAGCCCGCTGCCCGACAGCAGCACCAGCGCGGCCACCGGGGCCGTGCCCTGCACGGCGGTCGCCAGGCTAGGCAGCAGCTCGGCCCCTTCCGAAATACCCACCAGCACCAGCGGCAGTGCAGGCTCGCCCTGGCGCTGCACCGCGTCGGCGCGCAGCGCCGCGCGGGCGTGGGCCAGCCAGGTGGACAAACGGTCTTGCTGCACGAAGCCACGCGTGCAGTCGCCCGGCGCAGTGCGGGCGCGCGGATCGACACCGGGTTTGTGCAGCACCAGCACCTGGGCATGCAACAGGCCGGCGAAGTAGCGATCGGCGATGGGCGCCAGGCCCGCACAGCCCGAGCCGGGCACCACGACAACGCGGTAGCGCAGGGGCGGCGTGCGCTCGGCCCGCTGCAGGGCCTGTAGCACGGCCCCGTCGGTGCCCGGCAGCGGACGGAGCATGAACGAGGTGGCGTCCGCTGGCGCGCCCTCCTGCCCGGGCGCGCGCACATGCACATCGGCCACGGATGCGGCGGGGGGCGCTGCGGAGAAGGCCGGCGGCCGCGCGCAGCCCGCCAGCAGCAGGGCCGCAACGCAAAGGGCCAGCGCAGGGCCGACCCGGGCGTGCGCCGGCGCAGTGGAGGTCAATCGGAGCTTCAGAGCAAACACCCACCGAAGTCTGGCAGGAATACAGCGCGCCCTCGGACGCCGTGAATCCGCCACGCCCCTGGGGAGCCTCTGCACGATTCGCGCGGCACGTGTGCGCTGCGGATCGGGATGGGCTGCACGGCGCAAAGCGCAGCAACAGCCATCGCTATTGCGAGCATTTGCAACGCCGCAGGCCGCCCGAGTCGCAGATGCACACGGCGCGGGAATGGTGCAGAGGCTCCCCGGCCAGGGATGCCAAGCAAGGGCCGCCGCGCAGCGAGGGCATCGTCCCCCTTCCCGCATCGCGCCAGCGATGCGAGAGAAGGGAGAAGGCGCGCAGCGCCCCAGGGGGTTGCTACTTCAGGATGATCACCTGCTCGGGCTGCTGGGGCACCGGCACGGGCATGGGCTGGCCCTGCATCACGGGCATGGGCTGGCCGCCCGGGCGCACGCCGCGCGAGAGGTTGGGGTCCGAATAGCCGAGCTGCGTGGCAAGCTGCTGGTACACGTCCTGCGCGAGGCTGACCGAGGTTTCCTTGATCACCTTGGCGCGGTTGGGCGGGGCGATGTCGCCGCGGGCCGAGAGGATCTTGGTGTCGTTGCCCTGGCCCTGGGCCGAGAATGCGGCCTTGATCTCGTAAGTCTTGGTGTGGATCAGCGAGAAGTCGGCCAGCAGCTGCAGGCCGTACTGGCGCGTGGCGCTGCTCGTGCCCTGCAGGGGCGAGAGCGCGTCGGTGAACTCGATGCTGGAGACCACGCCGAACAGCACGTAGTCGGCCCCGGCGAATTCGCCCTTCTTGATGCGGGCGATCACGTCCGTCACGCTGGGCTGGCGCACGGGCTGGGCCATCTTGCCGCCCTGCACCTGGTTGAGCACTTGCTCGGCCTTGGTGGGCTGGGGCGCACCCGCGTCAAAGCCCTTGCCCTGCACGAGCCTGAAGTACGTGCCCTGCAGCAACGCGCCCTTGATGTCGTTGGTGTAGCCGCCCAGCTCGCGCTGCTCGATGTAGCTGTAGCGCCCGGCCACGTAGGTCCCGCTGGCCTGCTCGGAGGCTTGTATGGACTGGCTGCCCGAGTGCGAACCCGAGCCGCCGTAGGGCCCGTGGCTGTAGCCGCCGCTGTGGCTGCCCTGCGCGCTCATCTGGCTGCTGCGCTGGTAGGTGCCAGCCACAAAGTATTCGGACACGCGCTGGGCATAGGCCAGGTCGGTCACGGCGATGCGCGGGGCCTGGCCCGCGGGTTGTGCCTGGGCCAGCGCACCCCAGCCCAGGGCGGTGGTGGCCAGCACGGCCGCTGCGGCGGCCAGGGTGGTTCTGCGTTGCATGGTGGCTCCTTGTGAGCTTGTTCAATCAATCCAGGGCGATGCCGTCGATACCGGCGCGGCCCGGTGCGCGAGACGCCGAGCAAGGGCCGCCCCGCAGCAAGGGCGTCGTCCCCCTTCCCGGCGAAGCCGAGAGAAGGGGGAAGGCGCGCAGCGCCTCAGGGGGATGTCACCTCTTACTCGTCTTGCGGATCTCTTTCTCGTCCTGCCACTCGATCGTGCCTTCCTGCACGTCGAACATCTTGAGCGTGAACTTGTAGAACACGTCCTTGGTCGTGTTGTTCTGCTTGACGATGCTGGTCAGCTCGCCTTCGAGCTGGTACTTGGCCGCCGTCATCTGGCCCACTTTGGCGGTGGTGCCCTGCTTGTACAGACCGCTCTGGTTCTGGCGCTGCAGTTCGTCCACGCCAGCCTGCATTTCGTTGATGGAGCGCGTGAAACGCACCTTGCCCGACTTGACCAGCGCGGTCTGGATCGAGTTCATCACGTTGGTGGTGTCGATGTACTCGCTGGTCTTGTTGCGCACCGTGGAGATGGTGACGGTGGGGCGGCCCTGAAAGATGCCGGTTTCCAGCAGGCTGCCGACCATCTTCTCGGCAATCATTTGCAGGTCGGTGGAGCCGAATTCGTTGGTCACCAGCTCGACGGCCTTGGCGTCGCCGTAGTTGACCTGTCGGTCAAAGCGCACGGTGGGCGAGGACAGGTTCTGACAGGCCGACAGGGCCAGGGTGCCGGCCGCCAGGGCCAGGACGAGCGCGGTGCGGTGGAGAGGGTGTTGGTTCATGGTGTTGGTTTCCTACGGACTGATCGAATGCGCTTCACGTGGCCTCGTACGGTCGAAACTGGCGCGTGCCAAGCGCGGGCAGCCGAGCAAGGGCCGCCCCGCAGCGAGGGCTGCGTCCCCCTCCCACGCGCAGCGTGAGAGAGGGGGAAGGCGCGAAGCGACTCAGGGGGTGTTGCATCGCTAGCGCGGCTCGACATTCATCTCCAGGCGCAGATCCACCGCCGCGCCCGTGGGCGCGACGCTCTTGACGGTCTGCTGGCCGAGGCCGAGCACGGTCATCTGCTTCCAGACCTCGCCGTCGCCCACCTGGTTGCCCACGCTGTCGAGCCAGCGGAAGCGGTAGAACACGGTGCGGTCGGTGCGGCCCATGTTGGCCATGTCGGCCTGCACGCTCAGGATGTCGTTGCGGCGCACGATGCGCATTTCGCGCACGGCGATGCCGTTGGCCTCGCCGCGCAGCGCGATCTTGGACGCCACGGTGGGCGGGGTGGCCGGGTCGTGGGTCTGCGCTGCCGCGGGGCCGGCAGCCGCCAGCAGCGCCACCAGCGCAGCCGCGGCCAAGGAGGTGTGAAAGGTCTTCTGGGTCATGACAGGATCGGTTGCGTTGACAGGGTCAGTTCTTGGGGGCCGCAGCTGCGGGCTTGGGCGATGCCGGTGCCGCGGCCGTTGCCGGCTTGGCCGGAGGGCGCGGGCGGACAGCGGCCTTGGCAGGCTGCGGCGCAGCGGGGGCCACCACGGGCTCGGGCGGGGGTGTCACGGCCACGGCGGCCAGCTGGCCCAGCGAGGCCACGTCGCCCACCAGCACGCGGTTTTCATACAGGCGCAGCGGCACCAGCGCGTACTGCCCGTCGATCTTGATCGCGCCTTCGATGGGGCGACCGTTGATGCTCACCACATGCTCGCCGGGCGGCAGGTAGCCACGGGCCACGTACACACGGCCGGGCAGCATGCGCCACATGCGGTCGTCAGCCTGTTCGGTGGCCGCCGAGGCCACGGCCCCGATCAGGCCGCCCACAAGGCCGCCGCGCTTTTGCAGCTCGTTCTGCATCACGCCCTTGGCCACGGCGCGGGTGAAGCCGCGCAGCACCATGCCGGGCATTTCGTCCTTGAGCGCGCGGCGGGCCATCACGTTCACGTCCACCACTTTCTCGAGGCGCAGGTCGGTGCCTGCGGCCGACAGCGTGGTCAGCAGCGCGTCGCGCGAGGGCTCGATCACCGGGTACGAAATGCTGGCCGTGACCATGCCGCGGCCCGTGGGCACGGGGAGGGTGAAGGCCTTGGGCTTGCGCGCCGGGGCATCACCGGCCTCGACGATGAACAGCACGTCGGTCATGCGCTGGCGGCGCTTCCAGGTGAAGCCCGTGCGCTGGTCGAGCCCCCGCAGGCCTTCTTCGAGCAACGGCGTGTCGGGGCGCAGCTCGATGGCCTTGCGGTAGCCGGGCGCGGCCAGGCCGGGCTCGTTCAACACTTCGTACAAGAAGCCCGCCAGGTAGTGCGACAGCGCGTTGGAATAGCCGTTCTTGAGCGCCAGCACCTCGGGGTCGTTCAAGGTCTCGACCGGGTAGCCATTGAGCTCCTTGCCGCCCGCGGTGGCGCCCTTGGCTTTGGCCTCTTCCTCGGCCGCCAGCGTTTCCTGGGCGCGGAACTCGGCAATGATCGCCTCGCGCTCGTGCGTGCGCTTGATGTCCACGCGCGCATTCTCGAAATCGCCCACGGCCATGCGGTTGAGCGCCAGCCGCGTGGTCAGCCAGACCTTTTCGTAGTCCTGGCCTTCATAGGGCTTGAGGCGCTCGCTGATCAGCGCCGCGCCCACGTTGCCCAACAGCTTCTGCGGGTTGGTCTTGGCGGTTTCTTCCCATTCCTTGACCCGGTTGTCGGCCAGCAGCCAGGCGTTGGTGCTGTCGGCGTAGCGGCGGTCCATGCGCAGCAGCTCGCCGCGCTCCAGGTTGTAGAGCAGCGCGGTCTTTTCTTCCGGCGTTTTGGCCGTGGATTCGAGCTGCGCAAGCGCCGCCGGGATACCGCCCGAACGGCTGGCGTTCTGCACGTCGGTGGCCACCTTGTCATGGCTTTGCATGGTGGCGCAACCCGTCAGGGCCGCGCTCAAGGCCAGCGCCCAGACCAGGCGTGGGCGGAAACGGGGGGTTGGAGTGTGTGGCATGCGGTGTCCTCGCAGGTGTTCAGGTTCTCACCCCGGCGTGGGGGTGCGCCTGCACCGGCGCCCGCATGGCAGCCCGCGTGCTGGGGGGCTGGCAGTGGCAATGCATGGATCTCCCTCGCTCGGTGCCGCGGCCTTGCCCCTGCGGGCCGGCGGCGGTCTGTGGTGTCGGTCTGGCACATGCCGCTGGCATGGCCCGGCTGGCAATGTAGCAAACCTGGCCGCTGCTGCGCATCCGTTTGACCGCCTGCATCTGCCTCATGTCAACCCTCCGCACGCAGGGGCAGGCGGTACACCCACACCGGACGGCTGCCCGCGAGCAGCTGTGCGTCGGGCACGCGGCCGGGCACGGCGAATTCGAGGCTCACGAGCCACGCGCCCGCGGCCAGTTCGGCCTGCGCCTTGGCGGCGGCGCGCTCCATGCTTTCGGGGCGCTGGAACAGGTACACCAGGTCTTGCCCACGCCAGTCGGCCTTCCACATGTCGGCGCGGCGCACCTGCGCCCAGGGGCAGCGCAGCGCGCACAGCGCCCACAGCGGCACGCTCCATTCGATGCCCGCCAGCCGAGCCTGCGGATAGACCGCACGCAGCGCCTGCAGGCCGTGGCCCAGGCCGCACCCGGCGTCGAGCACACGCGCCCCGGGGGGCAGCGGGGCCACGGCCGCCAGACCCGCCAGCGCGTCGCGCGGGGTGGGGAACAGCGGCGCGTCGCGCCAGGCATTGAGCGGGTACAGCAGCATCAACAGCGCGAGCGGCAGCAGCCAGGCCCAGGCCGGCAACGCCACCACGCCCGAGAGCGCCAGCGACAGCGGAAAGCCCCCGGCCACCAGCGTGCGCCGCCACCAGCCCGCGGCCCAGCCGCTGGCCGCCACGCCCAGCGCGCTGGCCAGGGCCAGCGCGGCCACCGGCGGCAACACCCGCAGCAGCAGCGCAAAGGCCCCCCAGCACAGTGCCCAGGCCAGCAGCGCGGGCAGCGGCCAGGGCCAGCGGCGCGGCATGTTCAGCATGCACCGCCTCCGCAGGCACGCAGCGTGGCACGGCCCGCGCGGGGCGCGCAGGGCATGGGGGCGGACAGCGGGCAGACCAGGGCAATCACCGTCGAATCAGGGCTTGGGCCAGGGGGGTGGACAACATCCCGCACGGGCCGCGCGGCAGGCGCGGCCGTGGGGTCTGCCCGGCAGTGTAGGCCGCGGCGGCCGGCGCAGGCACGGGCGCTGCGCCGACGCCGGGGTGGGTGTGCGCTTTGTCACAACCCGACCACCGGCGGGGGGGCCGTGGTGTGGCGCGCGCGCATCGCACACCAGGGGCCGCAGCGGGGCGCTTTGCTGTGCCGGGTGCCCGGGCATCGAGCGCTTGGCACAGCCCGGCGGCAGCGCGGGCAGCGCCAGTGCACGCCCGCCCTGCCCCGCCCCGCACATGGACGTGGCGGCAGAGGTTGAAAGTGCCCTGGGGCTGCGTTCAGGCCGTATTGCGCAGGCGCTCGATCAGGCCGTTGAGCGCCTCCAGCGAACCGAACTGGATCGCCACCTCGCCCATTTCTTCGACGCGGCCGTTGCGCTTGGCGCGTTTCTTCACGCGCACCTCGACCTCGGCGGTCAACAGGTCGGAGAGCTCTTCCTCGACGCGTCGCAGGTCGCGTGACTTTTCCTTTTTGGGCTTTTGCGGCACCAGGCTGAACTCGGCCCCGATCTTCTTGACCAGGGCCTCGGCCTCACGCACCGACAGCGTCTTGGCCGCGATCTGGTGTGCGGCCGTGATCTGCGCGGCCCGGTCGAGCGCCAGCAGTGCGCGCGCATGGCCCATGTCGATGTCGCCGGCCATGAGCATGGTCTGCACCGGCTCGGCCAGGTTCAAGAGGCGCAGCAGGTTGCTGGCCGCGCTGCGCGAGCGGCCCACGGCCTGCGCGGCCTGCTCGTGCGTGAGGCCGAATTCGCGCACCAGGCGCTGCAGGCCCTGCGCTTCTTCGAGCGGGTTCAGGTCTTCGCGCTGGATGTTCTCGATCAGCGCCATGGCCGCGGCGGCCTCGTTGGGCACGTCGCGCACCAGCACCGGCACCTCGGCCAGGCCCGCCAGGCGCGAGGCCCGAAAGCGCCGCTCGCCCGCGATGATTTCGTACTTGCCTGCGTGCTCGCCTTCGGCCAGGCGCCGCACCAGGATGGGTTGCATGATGCCCTGGGCCTTGATGCTCTCGGCCAGTTCGTACAGCGCGCCTTCGTCCATGCGGGTGCGAGGCTGATACACGCCGGGCACCAGCTCAGAAAGCGGCAGGCGGCTGGGCAGGCCCGCTTCGGCCGCCTGGGCCTGCTCCACTTTGTCTTCGACCTTGGGGCCGAGCAGGGCTTCGAGGCCGCGGCCGAGGCCCTTGGGTTTTTTGGTGACCATGCGATGTCTTCTTCTCGAAAAGGAATGGGGAGCGGGAAATCTTCAGCGGTCGATGATGACCAGCGTGCCGTGGCTGCCGGGCGCCACGGCGTGGGGGACGCCCGCCGGGACAATGAACACCTCGCCCGCATGCACCTCGGTGACCTGCCCTTGCAGGGCGAGGCGCATGCAGCCGTCCAGTACCAACAGGGCCTCGTCAAAGTCGTGCGATTCGTCGGGGTAGGCCGCATCGTCCATGCGCAGCACCTTGAGGTTGGCGCCTGCGGCCTGGCCCACCACCGTGGAGTTCCAGGCGCGCGGCAGTTGGTCGGCGATGGCGGCGAGAGCGATTTTGGACATGGATACGAAACGGAACAGGGGGGTTTCAACGCGGCGCACGGCCCATGGCACGGCGCTTTTTTCGGCTGCGCCACAGGCGCAGCCACACACCGAACGCCACTGTGAGCAGCACCACGGCCAGCATGAACTGCCCCAGCGCGCCCACCACCACCGCACCGCTGGGCAGCAGCCAGGCCAGCATCGTCGGGATGATGTCCAGCAGCGGGTCGTTTTCATTCCATCGCCACCAGCGTCGGGTGGGTGCCGCGCTCGGCGCAGCGCCTGCGGTGGGTGCTGGCGACCGCTTGCGCCAAACAGCCCAGCGGCTCATGCCGGGGTGGCGAGCTGCATCAGCCAGCCCCGCCCCTCGTCCCAGTCGCCCAGGCCCGAATCGGCATTGATGTGCCCGCGCGCGCCGTAGTCCACACACCGCGCGCCCCAGGAGCGGGCCAGGCCCTCGGCGCGCTCGAAGCTGCAGTACGGGTCGTCCTGGCTGGCCACGAGCACGGCCGGAAACGGCAGCGGGTGGCGCGCAATCGGGGCCCAGCCGCGGATCTGCGCGGCCAGGTCGGGCCGCTCGACATCGCCCGGGGCCACGAGCAGCGCGCCGCGCACCTTGCCCGCGTGGCGGCTGTGCGCGGCCCACCAGGCGGTGAGGATGCAGCCCAGGCTGTGCGCGGCCAGCACCACGGGGCCGGGCAGGTCGGCCACCACCTCGTCGAGTCGGGCCGTCCAGTCGCCGCGCAGCGGGCGCATCCAGTCGTGCTGTTCGACGCGGGTGTCGCCGTAGCGCTGCTCCCAGCGGCTTTGCCAATGGGCGGGGCCGGAGTTCTGCCAGCCCGGCAGCAGCAGCACGGTGGGGGTGGAGGTGTCGCTCATGCGGTGCGGGGGTGGGCGAAGCGCCGGGTTGCTATGAATTCAGTAGCTGCTCGTGCTTGACTTTCAAGCACGAGCGGCCGATTTGGCACTGGATTCGGTGGCGGCGGCGTCCATGTGGACCACGCGCTCGACCATCTCCTGTGCAAACTCCACAAAGGCCTGGCTGCCCTTGGCGGCCGGGTCGAACACCACGCCGGGCAGGCCGTAGCTGGGCGCTTCGGCCAGGCGCACGTTGCGCGGAATGACGGTGTTGAACACCTTGTCGCCAAAGTGGCCCTTGAGCTGCTCGCTCACCTGCTGCTGCAGCGTGATGCGCGGGTCGAACATCATGCGCAGCAGGCCGATGATCTGCAGGTCGCGGTTGAGGTTGGCGTGCACCTGCTTGATGGTGTTGACCAGGTCCGTGAGCCCTTCGAGCGCGAAGTATTCGCACTGCATGGGCACGATCACGCCGTGCGCGCTGCACAGGCCGTTGAGCGTGAGCATGGAGAGGGACGGTGGGCAGTCGATGAGCACAAAGTCGTAGTCGGCGTCCACCGCGGCCAGCGCGGTCTTGAGGCGGCGTTCGCGCCGCTCCAGCTCCACCAGCTCGACCTCGGCCCCGGCCAGCTCGCGGTTGGCACCCAGCACCTGAAAGCCGCACTTGTCGGCCAGCACGGCAGCCTCTTGCACGCTGGCCGATTCGAGCAGCACGTCGTACACCGAGAGCTTGAGCGCCCGCTTGTCCACGCCCGAGCCCATGGTGGCGTTGCCCTGCGGGTCCAGGTCCACCATGAGCACGCGCTGGCCGATCTTGGCCAGGCCCGCGGCGAGGTTGACGGTGGTGGTGGTCTTGCCCACCCCGCCCTTCTGGTTGGCAATGCAGAAGATCTTGGCCATCAGGAAGTAGCTCCGGGAAAACGTTGCGGGGCCGAGGGCCCGGCGGCAATGCGGATGGGTGCGGGAACGCGCATGGCGAGAGGGGTCACTTGGCAATGGCCAGCTTGATGCCAAAGCCGATCAGGAACATGCCTGCGAGCTTTTCGAGCGCGCTGGCGATTTTGGGGTTGGCGCGCATGCGCTCGGCCAGATGGTGCGTGAGCAGCACCACCCCCAGCCCGTAGGCCAAGGTGAGCACCGCAATCGTGGCCGCCATCACGCCAAACGTCAGCAGGCCCTGGTGGTGCGCCGGGTCCACAAACAGCGGAAAGAACGCCATGTAGAACACGATGGCCTTGGGGTTGAGCAGCGTGATGAGCCCCGCCTGCTTGAAGTACTGGCGCGGCTCGATGTGCAGCACCGGCACGTCGCCTGGTTTGGCCGTGAGCATCTTGAAGCCCAGCCAGGCCAGGTAGGCCGCGCCCAGCCACTGCACCGCGTGGAAGGCCGCCGGGTACGCGGCCAGCAGCGCGGCCACACCGGCCACGGCCATCCACATCAGCACCTGATCGCCCGCGATCACGCCCAGCGTGGCGGCCAGCCCGCCGCGGATGCCGCCCTTGCCGGTGGAGGTGATCAGGGCCAGATTGCCCGGCCCGGGAATGGCCAGAAACAGAAGGATGGCGGCCACGAAGGCGCCGTAGTCTGCAATGCCGAACATGCGCAAATCCCGTCTCGGACACAAGAAGATACGGAGCGGATGCGCCAGATGCCGGCCTGCCAGACCCACCTGCGCCACCCCGTGGGCGAGGCGCAGAGTGTACGCGAGCCCCCTCGCCCGCGACAGGGGGCAGCGCTCGAAAACGCGCTGCGCGCAGCCGCTCAGCCCGCCGCCGCGGGCCGTATCCAGACGATGCAGCGCTCGGCATCCAGCCCCGGCACCTGCAAAGGTTCCACGTGAAACACCTGCACCTGCGCGGCATCGAGTGCGGCCATTTCCTCGGCGGGGTGCTTGCCCTTCATGGCCAGCCAGACGCCGTGCGGAGCCGCTACTGCCCCGCGCGACCATGTCACAAAGTCCGAAAGGGAGGCAAACGCACGGCAACTCACCACATCAAAAGGCTGCGTCAGACTCTCGACCCGCGCATGCACACCGCGCAGATTGGGCAGCGCCAGCGTGACCGCGGCCTGCTGGATGAAGGCCGCCTTCTTGCCCACCGTGTCTACGCAGCTGACGTCCACCTCCGGGCAGCAGATGGCAAACACCACGCCGGGCAACCCGCCGCCAGACCCCACATCCAGCAGACGCAGCCCACCCTGCCCCACCCCACGACCCAGCAACTCTGCCACGTGGCGACGCAAGGGCGAAACGGCTGCCAGACTGTCCAGCAGGTGATGGGTCAGCATGTCGTGCGGCTCGCGCACTGCGGTCAGGTTGTAGACCTTGTTCCACTTTTGCAGCAGCGCCAGAAAATCCAGAAGCCGCTGGATCTGCAGCTCACTCAACGACAAGCCCAGTGCGTGGACGCCCGAACGCAGCGACGCTGCCAGCGCTTCGGTTTCAGTGTGCATGGTGTGCTCGCGCCGCGTCGAGTGCCGCACCAATCGCGGCACGGGCCTGGGGACTGTTTTTCCAGCAGCTCGACCCACTCAGCTGCGCACCCGCATCCAGAACGTCCAGCACATTGGCCTTGGCCAACTGCGCCAGGGACAGGTAGCCCATCTGTTCAAGGCGCGCCACCACGGTCGGCCCGACCCCTTTGCACGCAAGCAGGACTTTGCGCTCATTCAGCGGAAACGGCATGCTGCTCCTCCTCGTTGCGGCCAAACCCCTTGAAACCGCCTTTCTTCAAATGCACGAGCAGCAGCGAAATGGCGGCTGGCGTAACCCCCGAAATGCGCGAAGCCTGACCCAGCGTCTCGGGCCGGTGCTTCTGCAGCTTCTGGCGCACTTCGATCGACAGCGCCGCCACCTGCAGGTAGTCCAGCTCGGGCGGCAGGCGCAGGTTTTCGTAGTACGCGGCGCGCTGCACCTCGTCACGCTGCCGGTCGATGTAGCCCGCGTACTTGGCAGCAATCTCCACCTGCTCCAGCACGGGCGCACTCAGCTCGCCCAGCGTTTCACGTGAAACCGCGGGGGATGCGTACTTGCCGCCGTCCAGCGTCATCAGGCTGGCGTAGCTCACGTCGGGTCGGCGCAGCAGATCGAACAGGTGGTACTCGTGCTCAATGGCTTTTCCCAGCACGCGCTCGGCCTCGGCCGCCGGCAGGTTGCGGGGGTTCACCCAGGTGGACTTGAGGCGCTCTGTTTCACGTGAAACCGCATCGCGCTTGCGGCAAAACGCATCCCAGCGCGCATCGTCTACCAGGCCCATCTGCCGCCCCACTTCGGTCAGGCGCATGTCGGCGTTGTCTTCGCGCAGTTGCAGGCGGAACTCGGCCCGGCTGGTGAACATGCGGTAGGGCTCGGTCACGCCCTTGGTAATCAGGTCGTCCACCAGCACGCCCAGGTAGGCCTGGTCGCGCGCAGGCACCCAGGGCGCTTCACCCTTGCACTGCAGTGCGGCGTTGATGCCTGCAAACAAGCCTTGGGCTGCGGCCTCTTCGTAGCCCGTGGTGCCGTTGATCTGCCCGGCAAAGAACAGGCCCTGGATCTGCTTGGTCTCGAAGCTGCTCTTGAGCGAGCGCGGGTCGAAGTAGTCGTATTCGATGGCGTAGCCGGGCCGCAGGATGTGCGCGTTCTCCAGCCCGCGCATTGAGCGCACCAGTGCGTACTGGATGTCGAACGGCAGGCTGGTGCTGATGCCGTTGGGGTACACCTCGTGCGTGGTCAGGCCCTCGGGCTCCAGAAAGATCTGGTGGCTGTCCTTGTCGGCAAAACGGTTGATTTTGTCTTCCACGCTCGGGCAGTAGCGCGGGCCCACGCCCTCGATCTTGCCGGTGAACATGGGGCTGCGGTCGAAGCCGCTCTTGATGATTTCGTGCGTGCGCTCGTTGGTGTGCGTGATCCAGCACGGCACCTGGCGCGGGTGCATGGCCGCGCTGCCCATGAAGCTGAACACCGGCACCGCGCCCTCGTTCACGCCGCCGGGCATGCCGTCGCCCGGCTGCTCGGTGCACTGGCTGTAGTCGATGCTGCGGCCGTCGATGCGCGGCGGCGTGCCGGTCTTGAGACGCCCCTGCGGCAGCTTCAGCTCCTTCAGGCGTGCGCTCAGGCTCACGGCCGGCGGGTCGCCCGCGCGGCCGGCGGCGTAGTTGTTCAAACCCACATGAATCTTGCCGTCCAGGAAGGTGCCCGCCGTCAGCACCACCGTGCGGCCGCGAAAGCGGATGCCCACCTGCGTGACCGCCCCCACCACGCGGTCGCCCTCGACCATCAGGTCGTCCACCGCCTGCTGGAAGAGCCACAGATTGGGCTGGTTCTCCAGCATGCGGCGGATGGCGGCCTTGTAGAGCACCCGGTCGGCCTGCGCGCGGGTGGCGCGCACGGCCGGCCCCTTGCTGCTGTTGAGGATGCGGAACTGGATACCGCCCTCGTCCGTGGCCAGCGCCATCGCCCCGCCCAGCGCGTCCACCTCTTTCACCAAGTGACCCTTGCCGATGCCGCCGATGCTGGGGTTGCAACTCATCTGGCCGAGCGTCTCGATGTTGTGGGTGAGCAGCAGCGTCTGGCAGCCCATGCGGGCAGCCGCGAGCGCGGCCTCGGTTCCGGCGTGGCCGCCGCCGACCACGATGACGTCGAATTCCTGGGGATACAACATGTGAGAGCGCTCCAAGGCTGCGGCCGTCCCGGCCCGCCCGACAATGCGAAGGCTGTTTCACGTGAAACAGCAGCTGCAGGCCTGCCCCGGCCTGCGCGAACCGGATATTGTCCCACCAAGCCTTTGCACCTGCAGCCATGCCCCCAAGCCACCGCCTGCTCGAACACCTGACGCCAGCACTTGGCCCGCTGCCCGCTGCCGCGGCCGAGCGCTGCCAACAGGCGCAAGCCAAGCATCTGGCCAAGGGTGAGGCCTTGCTGCGCGCAGGCGAACACTGGCAACACCTGTGGTGGCTGGAGCGCGGGGCACTGCGCCTGTACTACCTGGACCGCGACGGGCAGGCGTCCAACAAGAACTTCTACCTGGACGGCGCGATGGTGTGGCCCATCACACACGCCCTGCGCGAACAACCGGTGCACTTCTGGGTCGAGGCGCTCGAACCGAGCCGCGTCTGGGCCCTGCCCTGGAGCGGCTGGTCCGCCGCCGTTGCGAACTTCGCGCCGTGGCAAGCGCTGGAGCACCGCACGCTCGCGGCATTGCTGCAGGACAAGATGTCGCGCGAACAGGCCTTTCTGCAGCACACCGCCACCGAGCGGTATCTGGCGCTGCAGGTCGAACACCCGGACTGGCTGGCCCGCATCCCCCTGAGGCACCTGGCGTCCTGGCTGGGCATCACCGACGTCGCGCTGTCGCGCATCCGGCGACGACTGAACCGGGGTTAAGGCACGGCCGACCCGGTGCCGGCACAGTGAGGCGTCCCCACACCGGAGCCTGCCATGCCTTCACACCTCCTGCCCCGCCTCTCGCTGACCGCTCAACTGCTGACCGTGCTGCTGCTCGGCCTGATGGCCGGCTTCTTCACCACCTACAGCGCCAACGTCAACCTCGCCACCCTCGAACTGGATGGCCCGACCTACGCACTGGTGCAATCGGCCTTCAACCGCAACGTGCGACACGCCGGTTTCTTCGCCTGCTTTTTCGGGCCGCTGCCGCTGGGCCTGATCGCGCTCGCGGCAGCCTGGTCTGACCGGCAGACCGCCTGGTGGCGGCTGCTGGCGCTGAGCGTGCTTGCCTACGGCGTGGGCATCGTGCTGTTCACCCGCCAAGTCAACCTGCCACTCAATCACCTGACCGAGTCCTGGACAGCGGCCACATTGCCGCCCGACTGGGCCACCGTGCGCACCGCCTGGAACCAAGCCAACCTGTGGCGCAGCGGCCTGAGCGGGGCACTGTTCGTGGCCGGGCTGATTGCTCTGGTGCTGCGCCTGCAAGGCGGCGCCCAAGCCACCAAGGCCCGACCATGAAGGAAAGCCTGCTGCTGTTTGGTGGACTGGCGCTGGTCACGGTGGCCACGCCTGGCCCCACCACCCTGCTGGCCCTGCAGCAAGGCGCGCGCCACGGGGTACCAGCGGCCCTGCCCGGCATGGCCGGTGCGGTGCTGTCAGACGCGGTGCTGATCGCCGCCGTGGCCGCCGGGCTGGGCGGCCTGCTGGCCGCCTCGGCCACCGCCTTCGAATGGTTGCGCTGGGCCGGGGTGCTCACCCTGGCCTGGCTGGGCTGGCGCCTGCTGCACGCGCCAAAGAGCGGAGCGGATGCCGCATCCGCCACCACCAACCAGGCCGCCGCCGCGACCCGCCGCGAGCGCCCCGAAGCCGTGTTCCGCCGCAGCTTCACTGTCGCCGTCACCAACCCCAAGGGCTACCTGTTCTTCTCGGCCCTGCTGCCCTCCTTTGTCGACCCGGCCGCCCCGCTGTGGCCGCAGTACGCGCTGCTGGCCACCGTGTTCGCCGCCATCGACGGCGCAGTGCTGCTGGGATACGCAGCAGCCGGTACAGCGGGCGCCCGCCGCTTGGGGCCTGGCATCCAGCGGGGCATCGACCAGACCAGCGGCCTGGTGCTGATCGCCCTGGCGGCGGCCCTGGCGCTGTGGCACCGGCCCACCCCCTGAAACCCCATGCAGGAATCCTGTGCACAGCCGCTGACACAATCGGCCGCATGAGCACCTCCACCCCCCTTCTCGTCTTCGCGGGCAGCACGCGCGCCCAGTCCCTCAACCGCCAACTGGCCGCTGTCGCCGCCGACATCGGGCGGGACGCTGGCGCTGCGGTGACGCACATCGAGCTGGCCGACTTCGACATCCCGCTCTACAACGCCGACCTCGAAGCCCAGGGCACGCCGCGCGACGTGGTGCGCCTCAAGGAACTCTTCTTCGCGCATCCGGCGTGGATCGTCTGCTCACCCGAGTACAACGGCAGCTACACCGCCCTGCTGAAAAACGCCCTCGACTGGGCATCAAGCCCGGTGGCCGGCCACCCCGAGTGGCAGGACGGGCTCAAGCCCTTCCGCGGCAAGGTGGTGGGCATGCTCAGCGCATCGCCCGGTGCGCTCGGTGGCCTGCGCTCGCAAAGCCACCTGGCCCCGCTGCTGGTCAACCTGGAATGCTGGCTGGCCCCCAAGGCCTTTGCACTGGGCGGCGCGGCCAGCGCGTTCGATGCCAACGGCCAGCTGGTACAAGCCGCCCATCAAGAGCGCGTACGCGCCGTGGTCGAGCAGGTGCTGTGGGCGGCTGGCCGCCTGCACGCACCGGCCTGAGCCCCGCCCATGCAGTGCCGCAGCGGCTGCGGGGCCTGCTGCATCGCGCCGTCGATCAGCAGCCCCATTCCGGGCATGCCGCAGGGCAAGCCTGCGGGCGTGCGCTGCGTGCAGTTGGGCGACGACGCACGCTGCCGCATTTTTGGCCACCCGGGCCGCCCGGCCGTGTGCGCAGGCCTGCAACCCAGCGCCGAGATGTGCGGCACCAGCGCGGCCGAGGCGCTGCACACGCTCACGCGGCTGGAGCGGCTCACGCAGCCCTGACGGCCTGCCGCACTGCGGTGCCTGGGCGACTTCAAGCCAAAATGACCTGCGACCCAGCAAAGTCAAGCACGACCAGCTATTAAATCAATAGCGCTCCAGGCCTTGTACAAGCCGCCCGCAGGCATGGGCCGCACAGGCGCATGGCGGCCCCGCTGCGCCAGGCCCCGCGCCAGCACGGAATGCGGCAAACGCATACGATCAGCAGCCTGTTGTCCCTCAGACCCACCAAGGAACCTTGTCCATGAAGCTCTACTACAGCCCCGGTGCCTGCTCGCTGTCGCCCCACATCGTGCTGCACGAAGCCGGCCTGCCCTTCACGCCCGTGCTGGCCAGCACCAAGACGCACAAGCTGCAGGACGGCACGGACTTCTACACCATCAACCCGCTGGGCTACGTGCCGGTGCTCGAACTCGACAACGGCGAGCGCCTGCGCGAAGGCCCGGCCATCGTGCAATACATCGCCGACCAGGTGCCCGCCAAGGCGCTGGCCCCGGCCAACGGCACCATGGGCCGCTACCGCGTGCAGGAATGGCTGACCTTCATCGGCACCGAACTGCACAAGGGCCACAGCCCGCTGTTTGCCCCGAACACACCCGACGACTACAAGCCCCTGGTGCGCGAGCGCCTGCTGGCCCGCTTTGCCTGGGTGAACGAGCAGCTCGCGGGCAAAGACTACCTGCTCGGCGAGTTCAGCGTGGCCGACGCCTACCTGTACACCGTCTCGCGCTGGGGCCAGTACGTGGGCGTGGACACCAGCGGCCTGGCACACCTGCAGGCCTTCCGCCAGCGCATGGAAGCGCGCCCCGGCGTGCAGGCCGCCCTCAAAGCCGAAGGCTTGATGAAGTAAGCCCCGGCATCACGGCAGCAGGCCCGGCGCGTTGGGCCGCTGCCGCGCGGCGCTGAACGCCCCCAGCCACAGCGCCGCAGCCGAAAACACCAGCCCGCGGGCCAGGCCCCCGGGGCCGTCGGCAATCCAGCCCACCACCGTGGGCCCCGCGATCTGCCCGGCCGCAAACACCGTGGTGAAGGCGCTGATGCCCGCCGCCCACTGCGCGGGCGGCAGGTGGTGGCGCACAAGCGCCGTGGTCGATGCGACCACCGACAGAAACACCCCGCCAAACAGCAGGCCCGAGGCCAGCACCACCGGCCACCACGCCGTGAGCGCGGGCAGCACCGCCGCCACCCCCAGCAGCGCATTGAGCCGCGCCAGCGCCTGGCCGCCGCGCGCGCGGTCCAGCAGGCCCGCCCACAGCCGCGACGACGCCACCACCGCCAGGCCCAGCAGCGCATAGAACACCGTGATGGCCGTGCCGCCTGCGCCCTGCTCGCGCAGCAGCGCCACCACGAAGGTCATGTAGCCGATATAGCCCACACCAAACAGCGTGTAACCCGCCAGCGCCGGCCCCAACGCGCGCCAGGGCACGGGCACCACGGCGGTGGCAACAGGCGGGGCCACCGCAGCGGCCTGCGGCGGCGCGGGGTCTTGCAGCGCGCGCACCGGCCAGCACAGCACCAGCGCCGCGGCCGCACACACCAGCGCCAGCGCCCACCAGGCTGGGGCCCAGGTGTGCGGCCCGGTGGCCTGCGCCATGGCCCAGGGCACCAGCACCGCACTGGCCGCAATGCCCCAGCCCGTGCCACCGTAGTACAGGCCCAGCAACAGGCCCGCGCGCTGCGGCCACTGCGCGCCCAGGCGCGCGGCCAGCAAGCCGCCCGCCACAAACAGCAGCGCGCTCGCCACCCCGGCCAGCAGGCGCAGCGCCATCAGCGTGGGCGTATCGGCCACAAAGCCTGAGCCCGCCATGCACAGCGCCGCAGGCACGGTGGCCCAGCCCAGCACGCGCGTGGCGGGCCAGCGGCGCAGCAGCATCGGCGCAGCCAGCGCCCCCAGCAGGTAGCCCACGGCATTGGCGGTGTTCATGCCGCCAGCCAGCGCAAAGCTCCAGCCCAGGTCGTCGCGCATGGGCGGCAGCAGCAGCGCGTAGGCAAAGCGCGTGATGCCCAGTGACACCGCAGCCGCCAGCGACAAAGCCAGCGCCAGCAGCAACGCGCGCAGCGCCGGACCGCGGGGGCCGGGTATCGTGGCGATCGGAGTCAGGGCCATGCAGACAACGGGCCACAGCGCCGGGCGGCGGCCCACACAAGCAACGGAAAGCCCCAGTCTGCCGCAAGGCCGCGCACTGCGACAGCCCTGCCGCGTCCCCCATGCGCCACCAGGGCCACGACCGCCGTGGCTGCCGCACGAGGGGGCCCTGAACACCCCATGCGCCCAAAGCGGCCCGCGCGGTTAGCACAAAAGCCCAACCCGCGCAGCCGCGCGCGTACTGCACGTTTTGCAGCGCAGCATTACGCTGCGGGGTGCATGCGCCATGCCCGCTGCGGCACGGCGACACCATCCCGACCCGTTTTCAAGGAATCCCATGAGCCTTCTGACCCAACCCCTGCAAGCCGGCGCGCTGCAGATGACCAACCGCATTGCCATGGCACCGCTCACGCGCAACCGCTCGCCGCGAGCCGTGCCGACGGCCCTGGTGGCGACCTACTACCGCCAGCGAGCCACAGCCGGGCTGATCATCAGCGAGGCCACGGCCATCAGCCACCAAGGCCAAGGCTACGCCGACGTGCCCGGCCTGTACGCACCCGAGCAGATCGAAGGCTGGAAGCAGGTCACACAGGCGGTGCACGAGGCCGGCGGCCGCATCGTGGTGCAGCTGTGGCATGTGGGCCGCGTCTCGCACACCGACCTGCAACCAGGCAACGGCGCGCCCGTGGCCCCGTCGGCCATCCAGGCCAAGACCAAGACGGTGCTGATCAAGGACGGCGTGCCCACCTTCACCGAAACCTCGATGCCCCGCGCGCTCGAACTGTCCGAGATTCCGGGCATCGTCGAGGACTACCGCCGCGCGGCCCGCGCTGCGCGCGAGGCCGGATTTGACGGCGTCGAGATCCATGCCGCCAACGGCTACCTGATCGACCAGTTCCTCAAGGACGGCGCCAACCACCGCCAAGACGCCTACGGCGGCAGCATCGAGAACCGCGCCCGCCTGCTGCTGGAGGTAACGCGCGCCGTCGCGGCCGAGATCGGCGGTGACCGCACCGGCATCCGCCTGTCGCCCGTGACCCCGGCCAACGACATCCACGACAGCCAGCCGCAACCACTGTTCGATCACGTGGTGCGCCAGCTCGCGCCACTGGGCTTGGCGTATGTGCATGTGATCGAGGGCGCCACCGGTGGCCCGCGCGAGGTCGAGGGCCGTCCGTTCGACTACGTGGCGCTGCGCCAGGCCTACCGCGACGCAGGTGGCCGTGCCGCCTGGATGGTCAACAACGCCTACGACAAGGCACTGGCCGAGGCAGCCCTGGCCAGCGGTGCGGCCGACATCGTGGCCTTTGGACGTCCGTTCATTGCCAACCCCGACCTGGTCGCGCGGCTGGTGCAGGGCGCTCCGCTCAACGAGGTGCAGCGCGCCACGCTGTACGGCGGCGGTGCCGAGGGCTACACCGACTACCCCGCCTTGAACGCTGCCGCCTGAGCCTGGGGCCGCAGCGCGGCCTGGGTACGGCTGGCCTGGCCTGCGGCATCCCGCAGGCCGAATGGTCCGGGCGCGCGCAGCACGATGCGCGTGAACAGCCGGTCGTAGGCCGGATCGCGCCCCGGATGGCCCGACAGCGGATGCACATGCGCGGCAAACGCCGCGTCGGCGGCCGCCCAGTCCTCGGGTGTCAAATGCGCCAGCGCGGCGGGAAGCAGCTCGGTTTCTTCGCGCCGCATGTGGTCCAGGTAATGGCCCACGTAACGCTGCAGGCCCTGCGCAAACGCGGGGCGACGGCTTTCGCCCAGCAGCTCCCAGGCCAGCAACTGTTGCTGCAGCGCGCGCACCTGTTGCTCGCCGTGACGATGCTCGGCCTCCAGCCGCTCCAGCGTCGCAGCGACCTCAGGGGCACGCTGTGCCAACGGTTCAAACAGAAACTGGGTTTCGCGCGGGTGGTGCTGGCGCTCCGGGAACTCGTCGATGTAGAACAACATCGCACGCATGGCGTCGAAAAAGGCGGCACCGGCGTGATCGGGGCCTTCTTCCATCAGGGTGCGCAACGAATGCAGCACAGCCGTGAGCGAAGCATGCTCCTCGCGCAGGATGCGCACACTCAGGGGCAAAGACATGGCAGGCGGACAGCGAAATGCGGAAGCCCGCAGCGTGCCACACCGCAACGGGCCCAGTCTTGAGGCGGATCAAGCTCTCCGGGCCTTGGCATGCCCCCGGGGCACGCCGCGCGTCGCGGCCCTCAGCGCAGGAGTGCCGTCGGCGCGGCCGAGCCGGCCAGGCGCGTGCCGGAGTCGGCACGGGCGTGCACATACGCATCCGACAGCCGGAACTGCTGCACCACCTGCGACAGCAGCGCGGCCTGCTCGCGCAGCGACTCGGCCGATGCGGCCGACTGCTCCACCAGCGCTGCATTCTGCTGCGTCATGCGGTCGATTTCGCCCACCGACTGGTTGACCTGCCCGATGCCGGCCGACTGCTCGGTGGCGGCCGCTGAGATCTCGCCGATGATGTCGCTGACCCGCTGCACGCTGGCCACGATCTCTTTCATGGCCGCACCCGCGTCTTCGACATGGCGCACCCCGCCGTCCACAGCCGCCACGCTGGTGCTGATCAGGCCCTTGATCTCGCTGGCCGCTTGCGCGCTGCGCTGTGCGAGGCTGCGCACCTCGCCCGCCACTACGGCAAAGCCCCGGCCCTGCTCGCCCGCACGCGCAGCCTCCACCGCCGCATTGAGCGCCAGGATGTTGGTCTGGAAGGCAATCGAGTCGATCAGGCCGATGATGTCGCTGATCTTGCGGCTCGACGCCGAAATCTCGTGCATGCTGGAGACCGCCTGCTCCACCACCGAGCCACCACGTGTGGCCGTGCCCGATGCCGACGCCGCGAGCTGGTTGGCCATCTGGGAGGACGATGCGGTCTGCTGCACCGTGCCCGTGAGGCGGGCCAGCGAACCCACGGCTTCCTGGGCATTGCTGGCCGTCTGCTCGGTGCGCGACGACAGGTCCTGGTTGCCCGATGCGATTTCCTGACTGGCCGTGGCGATGCTGCCGCTGGCGTCGCGTACCTGGGCCACCAGGGCGCTCAAGCCCTGCTGCATCTCGGCCAACGCGCGCTGCAGGTCAGACACCTCGTCGCGCCCTTCGGCAGCAATCGTCTGGGACAGGTCGCCACCCGCAATCGCGCGCGCCATGCGCTGCGCTTCGGCCAGGGGCTTGCAGATGGACTGCATGTTCAGCAAGGTGAGCGGCACCACCACCACCACCGTGATCACCACCGCCAGGGCAAAGAGCCACTTGGTCTGGTCAGAAATGCGGCGCTGCTGCGCCACCGACGCCTGCACCTCTTTGCGCAGCACCTCGTCGAGCTGCACCATCAGCTTGTCGGCCTCGGCAAACTCTGCGACGGCCTTGCCGCTCATCCGGTTGGCAATCGTGGCGGTGTCGTAACCACCGGCTTCCAGCTGACGGGCCACGGGCGCAAACAGGTCGCGGTAGCTGTCCAGCCGTTTGACGATGTCCAGGGCCAGGGCATTGTCCCCGTCGTCTTCACCGCCCAAGAAACGCTGCGCAGACTTTTTGGAGTCGTCCAGACTGCTCAGCCACTTGGCATGCGCTTCCTTCACCGCCTCGGGCTTTTCGTACTGGATGATCATGTCCTTCTCGTGCTGGCGCACCGCACCCATCTGGCCGCGCAGGTCGGCCAGATAGCCCACCTCGGCAAACGAGTGGGCCATGAAGTCGTCACTCATCGCATGGATGCGCAGCATCCCCATCATGCCCGCACTGCCCAGCAGACCGAGCAGGCCCAGCACCACGCCAATGGCCCCCAGCATGCGCAGCCGGATGGTGAACTGGCGCATGAGCAAAAACACATTCATGACGGTCTCCCTTGTATGAACAGGTGACGGCTTCTACAGTACCGACGACCCCAAAGTGCCAAGCGCTGAGTGTGACAGAAGGTATCCCTTCCAGACACCTGTTTATCACACACGCCAGCGCCTTAGAAGCAGGGCATTCGCCATGACGCTCACCGAACTCAGCGCCATGGCAGCCCCCGCCACCACCGGGCTCAGATAGCCCAGAGCGGCCAGCGGAACGCCCGCCACGTTGTAAACAAACGCCCAGAACAGGTTCTGCCGGATCTTGCGCACCGTGCGCCGGGAAATGTCGAGCGCAGCCGCGACCAGGCGCGGGTCGCCCCGCATGAGCGTGATGCCCGCGGCGTGCATGGCCACGTCGGTCCCGTTGCCCATGGCCAGGCCCACGTCGGCGGCCGCAAGGGCTGGCGCATCGTTGACGCCATCGCCCACCATGGCCACCACGGTCGCGCGGCCCTGTGCGGCAGGGTTCAGCCCCGGCGCGCTTGCGCCGGCCTGCAGCGCCCGCACCACGCGCGCTTTGTCTTGTGGCAGCACCTCGGCCCAGACCTCACCGGCTGCTGGGTCCAGGCCCAGGCGGCGCGCCATGGCCTCGGCCGCGCCGCGGTTGTCGCCCGACACCATGACGCAGCGCACACCGCGGGCACGCAGCGTCGCCAGCGCCTCGGCCGCGCCAGGCTTGGGCTCGTCTCCAAAGGCCATCAGCGCCTGCACAACCCAGGGGCTGTCCTGCCCTGCGGACCGCTCGGCCACGGCCGACACCGTGGCGCCATCCTGCTGCAGCGCCTGGGCCTGCGCTGCCAGACGCCCCAGATCAGCGCCCATCGACTCCATCCACCGCAGACTGCCGATGCGCAACACCCGGCCCAGCGCACAGCCTTCGGTGCCGCTGCCGGGCACAGCCCGCACCGCTTCGGCACCAGGCAGTGCCAGGCCGCGCTCCTGAGCCGCTTGCACCACCGCGCGCGCCAACGGATGCTCGCTACCGCCCTGCACGGCCGCCACCGCCTGCAGCAATGCGGCTTCGTCCACGCCCGCCGCCAGCTTCAGGGCCGTCAGCCGGGGCCGTCCTGCGGTGAGCGTGCCGGTCTTGTCGAATGCGACCACACGCACCCGGTGCGCCGTCTCAAGCGCCTGGGCGTCCTTGATCAGGATGCCGTGGCGGGCCGCAGCGCCCGTGCCCACCATGATGGCGGCCGGTGTGGCCAGACCCAGGGCGCAAGGGCAGGCAATCACAAGCACCGCCACGGCGTGGATCAGCGCAGCCTCCAGGCCATGACCGGCCACCAACCAGCCCGCCAGCGTGAGCAGCGCGATCAGCAGCACCGCGGGCACAAACACGGCCGAGACCTGGTCCACCATGCGCTGGATCGGTGCCTTGGCGGCCTGCGCGTCCTCCACCAGGTGGATGATGCGGGCCAGCACGGTCTGCGCACCCACGGCGGTGACCTGCATCACCACGCGGCCGTCGCCGTTGATGGAACCCCCAGTGAGCGCCGCACCGGGCTCGCGCGGCACCGGCAGCGGCTCGCCAGTGAGCATGGACTCGTCCACCTGCGTGCGCCCCTCGGCCACCGTGCCGTCCACCGGAATGCGCTCTCCCGGCCGTACCACCAGGCGATCGCCCACCAAGACTTCGGCCACCGGCACATCCACCTCGCCGTCCGGGGTGAGCAGGTGCGCGCGCTCGGGCCGCAGCGCATGCAGCGCGCGGATGGCCGCGGTGGTCTGCTGCTTGGCACGCGCCTCCAGCCACTTGCCCAGCAGCACCAGGGTGATGACCACGGCCGAGGCCTCGAAGTACAGATGCGGCTCGTGGCCCGGATGCGCCGTGGCCCAGAGCCACACCGACAGCCCCCAGCCCGCCGTGGTGCCCAGCGCCACCAGCAGATCCATGTTGCCCGACAGCGCCCGCGCGGCGTGCCAGCCAGCCTTGTAGAAGCGCGCGCCCAGAATGAACTGCACGGGCGTGGCCAGCGCACACTGCACCCAGGCAGGCGGCATCCAGTGCAGGCCGAACAGCCCGGCCAGCATGGGCAGCACCAGCGGGGCCGACAGCAGCAGCCCCAGCGCTACGGGCCCGAAACCCTGCCAGGGCGATGAGGCAGCGGCATCTACTGCAGCCGCCGCGTCGCGTGGCTCATAACCGGCGTTGCGCACGGCACGGCGGGCGCGTGCCTCGGGCGTGGCACCATCCTGCAAGCCCGCATCGGGCGCAAACACAATGCGCGCCGACTCGGTGGCCAGGTTCACCGTGGCCTCCTGCACACCGGGCAGCTTGCGCAGCGCGCGCTCGACGCGGCCCACGCAGCTCGCGCAGGTCATGCCGCCGACGCCAAGGTCCAGCACAGCACCCGCGGGCTGGGCCGCGGCAGGTTGGAGGGAAGTGGGAGAGGGGTTCATGGGCGAGACCGTAATCCTTGACGCAATGGCAAGGTCAAGCCTTGAGCAAGATCAAGCCTCATGCCGCCGCGGGCATCTTCGGCGCTTGACTCTGACACCGTGTCAGGCTTCATCATCTTCCCGTGCCATCACATTTCCAAGGAGCTTGCATGCAATACCGTTTTGATGTCCAGGGCATGACCTGCGGCCACTGTGAGCGCGCCGTGCGCCAGGCGCTTGTGCAGGTGGACCCGAATGCCCAAGTGCAGATCGACCGCGCCCAAGGCCGCGTGGACGTGACCAGCGACGCCCCGCAAGACACGCTCGCCCGGGCCATCGCCGAAGAGGGCTACCAGGTGGCGGCTGCCGCCTGAGCCTGTGGCCATGGCGGCCTCCCACCCCACGACCACGCCTGTGGCGATTGGCGTGGCAGCACAGCGCGCAGGCATTTCGGCGCGCATGGTGCGCCACTACGAGGCGCTGGGCCTGCTGCCCGGAGTGGCCCGCACCGACAGCGGCTATCGCCAGTACACGGCGGCCGACGTGCACACGCTGCAGTTCATCCGCCGCGCCCGCGACCTGGGCTTTTCAATGGACGAGATCGCCGAGCTGCTGGCGCTGTGGCGCAACCGCCGCCGCAGCAGTGCGAGCGTCAAACGCATCGCACAGGCCCACATCGAAGACCTGGACCAGCGCATCGCCGCCATGCAGGCCATGCAGCGCAGCCTGCAAGCCTTGGTGGCCTGCTGCCAGGGCGACGACCGGCCGGACTGCCCGATCCTGGACGACCTGGCGACTGGCTCAGCGCCTTGAGGCCAAAGGCCCCCGCCGTGTGCGCTTGATGGCTGGCTGGGCCGCGGTACGCCGCAGCACGCCCTGCAGCAGCGGGTCGATGCACTGCTGCGCCACCTCGTCGGGGGTGCAGGGGCCGTCAGGCCGGTACCAGCGGCCGATCCAGCTGAGCGCACCGGCAATCACAAAAGCCGTCATCTTGGGGTCGCAGGGTTGCAGCGAACCCTCGGCCACGCCCGCAGCCACCAGGCGGCGGAACGCCTGGTCGATCTCGGACTTGAGGCGGCGCAGCTCTTTGCGGCTTTCGGGCGGCACCTGCTCGTCGCCCACGCGGATCAGGCACATGCCAAAGTCCTGCATGACGATGCGCGCATACACGTGCATGCAGGCCAGCAGCTGATCAAGCGCCTGGCCGCCGGCCGCGCGCGAGGCCTCGATGCCCTCGCGCATCATCTGTAGCCCCTGGCGCACGCACTGCAGCAGGATTTCGTCCTTGCTCTTGACGTAGTAATACAGCGTAGGCTTGCTCACGTTCAGCCGCGCAGCAATGTCATCCAGCGAAGTGGCATGGAAACCGCGCTCGTTGAACAGCTGCGCCGCCGCCTGCAGCACGGCCTGGCGCTTGGCCTCGCGCTGCTGCTCACGGTCTGCCACCGGGGCCCAGGGCGAGGCTGCCGCACCGCCGGGGGCCAGCGGCATAGCAGGCGCCGCGCGGCGGCGGCGTGCGGCAGGTGCGCCGGCCGATGCCGGTGCGGGTGCAGTGGTCAAAGTCTTGGGCATGGAACAGCAAACCCCTGGGTGGATGCGGGTGCAGGCACCGCACGAACGCATCCAACTCTACTCGCGGGTAAATAATTTACGCACCAGTAGTATTCTTGGGCCTGATCGCGTGGCGCACAGGTCGCTATTAGAAGGCCGGCGCTGGCAATCCCTGCATCAGACGGGGTTGCCATCGCCGGGCCCAGTTGTGCGCTCCTTTTTTGATAGCGGCTTGTGCCTGATTTTGCTCATTCTTGGAAGGTGAACCGTCTGAAGATAAGCTGAATCAAGCACGAGCAGCTCCGTTTTTTATAGCAAACCAAACGCCCCAGACCTGCGCCTGCGGAGGCTCGGCCACCAGGCCGCGCGCCCGCTGACCCCCTTGTTGCCCACCACTGCCGGAGCCCCCCACCATGACACACCGCGACGTGTTTGTCGTCAGCACCGCCCGCACCGCCATCGGCACCTTTGGCGGCAGCCTGAAGGACGTGCCCAACACCCAGCTCGCCACCACGGCCGTGAAAGCCGCCATTGCGCGCGCGGGCCTCGCGCCCGACGCGGTGGGCCATGTGGTCATGGGCAACGTCATCCCCACAGACACGAAGGACGCCTACCTTGCACGCGTGGCCGCCATCGATGCAGGCTGCCCCATCGAAACCCCGGCCTTCAACGTCAACCGCCTGTGTGGCTCGGGCCTGCAGGCCATCGTGTCGGCCGCGCAGGCCATTGGCTATGGTGACTGCGACGTGGCCGTGGCTGGCGGTTCCGAATCGATGAGCCGCGGGCCCTACTTTGACCAGGGCGCGCGCTGGGGCACCCGCATGGGCGACAGCAAGAGCATCGACTACATGCTGGGCATCCTGCACGACCCGTGGCAGAAGATGCACATGGGCATCACCGCCGAGAACGTGGCCGAGCGCTACGGCATCAGCCGCGCCATGCAAGACCAGCTCGCACTGGAAAGCCAGCGCCGCGCCGCCGCGGCCATCGCGGCCGGGTACTTCAAGGAGCAAATCGTCCCCGTGGAAATCGCCACGCGCAAAGGCACGGTGCTGTTTGCCGAAGACGAGCATGTGCGCGCCGCTACCACGCTGGAGGTGCTGGCCGGCATGAAGCCCGCGTTCAA
The DNA here is from genome assembly GCF_039540375.1 of Acidovorax lacteus. Taxonomy (NCBI): domain Bacteria; kingdom Pseudomonadati; phylum Pseudomonadota; class Betaproteobacteria; order Burkholderiales; family Comamonadaceae; genus Acidovorax; species Acidovorax lacteus. Next base: position 52,426 of record NZ_BAABEX010000031.1, on the reverse strand, counting down.
GAAAGACGGCGGCACCGTCACCGCGGGCAATGCCTCGGGCATCAACGACGGCGCCGCCGCCGTCACGCTGGTGGCGGGCGACCGCCTGGCCGCGCTGGGCGTGAAGCCCCTGGCCCGCCTGGTGGGCTATGCCCACGCCGGGGTGGAGCCCGCCTACATGGGCATCGGCCCCGTGCCCGCCACACAGAAGGTGCTGGCGCGCACGGGCCTCACGGTGCACGACCTCGACGTGGTCGAAGCCAACGAAGCCTTTGCCGCCCAGGCCTGTGCCGTGATCCAGGAACTGGGCCTTCAGCCATCCAAGGTCAATCCCCATGGCTCGGGTATCTCGCTGGGCCACCCGGTGGGGGCCACCGGGGCCATCATCACCACCAAAGCCATTGCCGAGCTGCACCGCACCGGCGGGCGCTATGCGCTCGTGACCATGTGCATTGGCGGCGGGCAAGGGATTGCGGCGGTGTTCGAGCGGGTGTAACCCCCCCCCAGGATCGACCATGCCGCCCCGGCCCTGACCCGACCCCTGTTCCACCCTCCCACCCACACCGCTGCTCTGCTGCCCATACCACCATGCTGCCCAACCACCACCTGAGCGACGACGCCCGCGCCGACCTGGCGCTTTTCACCGAATCGCTGGAGCGCTTTTGCGACACCGAGATCGAACCCCACTACCGCGACTGGGAGCGCGCAGGCCAGGTGCCGCGCAGCCTGTTTGCGCGCATGGGCGCGCAAGGCTTTCTGTGCGCCGACGTGCCCGAGGCCTGGGGCGGCCCGGGTGCGCCGGTGGACTTTTCCTTTGCCGTGGTCGAAGTGCTGTCGCGCCGCGGCTATGGCGGCTTTGTGGGCGGGCTGCAGGTGCACAACGACATCGTGCCGCCCTACCTGCTGCACTACGGCACCGACGCCCAGCGCCGCCACTGGTTGCCGCGCATGGCCCGCGGCGACGCCATTGCCGCCATCGGCATGACCGAACCCGGCGCGGGCAGTGATCTCAAGGCCCTGCGCACCACGGCGCGGCGCGACGGTGACCACTACGTCATCAACGGCAGCAAGATCTTCATCAGCAACGGCCAAAACTGCGACCTGCTGGTGCTGGCCGCCAAAACCGACCCGGCCGCCGGGGCCAAGGGCGTGAGCCTGTTCCTGGTAGACACCACGGCCCCCGGCTTTTCGCGCGGGCGCAACCTCGAAAAAATCGGCCAGCACGCGGGCGACACGTCGGAGCTGTTCTTCAACGACCTGCGCGTGCCGGCCGACGCGCTGCTGGGCGGCACCGAAGGCCAGGGCTTTGTGCAGATGATGCGCGAGCTGCCGCGCGAGCGCCTGATCATCGGCGTGCAAGCCGTACACGGGGCACGAGGCGCACTCGATGCCACCGTGCGCTACGTGCAGGAGCGCCAGGCCTTCGGCCAGGCGGTGGCGCAGTTCCAGAACACCCGCTTCACCCTGGCCCAGGCCGCCACCGACGTGGCCGCGTGCGAAGCCTTCGTGCGCGCAGGCACCGAGGCACTGCGCCGCGGCGAACTCAGCCCCGAGGCCGCCTCGGCCATCAAGCTGCACGCCAGCGAATGCATGGGCCGCGTGGCCGACCAGTGCCTGCAACTGTTTGGCGGCTACGGCTACATGGCCGAGTACCCGATCTCGCGCTTCTGGACCGACGCGCGCGTGCTGCGCATCTACGGCGGCACGTCGGAGGTGATGAAGGAGCTGGTGGCGCGCGGCCTGCTGGGGCGGTGAGCAGTGGGGAGCCTCAGGCACAGCGACGTCAGTCCACTCGACGCTGTATCTGGACAGTTGGTGGTGGAGCCGTCTGTCCCAACGGCTGGTACACGTAGCGAACCATCAGCTCACGGACCAGCCCCATCGACAGCTCCAAGAGAGCAATGCTGTTCTCATGGGCCGTGAACGCACCGGTGCTATGCGCCAAGCCTTTGTTAGCGGTCCACAAGAGATACGCAAGAGCCTCCTCAGCGGGTTTCTCGAGCACTTGTAGACCGGAGAACGCATCAGGCAGTACCGGCCAGGGCACCTCCACATGGCCCAGATGCCGGTCGTCCTTGCGAGACGGCTTCTCCATCGCCAAGGCATGGCAACTGCCTTTCTTCAGCTTGAAGCCGAGGAACTCCAGCAACGCTCGCCCATGGATGACCCCGGCCTCAATGGCAGGATTGGTAAACACCGTCGCTTTGCCAACCACCACCGTTTTGCCGTCGAAACGGATGTCCACGGCGGGTACATCGCCTTGCCACGTAGATCGCAGTCGCAAAGCCACCTGGGCTACGCACAGCACGTCCAGCCGATAGCGCAGCCATTCGGTCAGTTCTGGGTCCAGTGGTCTCACCACTGCTCACCCGCTCAGTCTTTGTAAAACGCCTCCACGCTCCCCTTGAGCGTGAGCAGCAGCGGCCGGCCGCGGCGGTCCACCGTCTTGCCGGCGGGCACCTTGATCCAGCCTTCGCTCACGCAGTACTCCTCGACATCGAAGCGTTCCTTGCCGTTGAAGCGGATGCCGATGTCGTGCTCGAACACGGCGGCCACATGGTGCGGGCTGCGGGGGTCAATGCTCAGGCGGTCGGGCAGTGCGGGGCGGGTGGATGCGTCGGTCATGGCAGTCGGTAAGTGTCGGGAATCAGAATCAACAAAGGGAGCGCTCAGAACGGCGCGGAATCCGGATCGGTGTCCACCGGCACACTGGCCGGGCCGGTGACCACGCCGCCGCCCTGGGCGCGCACCGGGCGGTGCGGGGCGGCTGGGGCGGCCTGCGGGGCCTTGGGCGCAGAGGGGGCTCCAGCGCTGGAGGCCGTCGTTGGTGAGGTGCCGTTGCCACCGGCCTCGGCCGCTGCGGCCAGGATGCCGCTGTCGGCTTCGCCGCCCAGCGCCTCGATCAGGTCGGGGATCAGCTTGCCCAGCTCGCCCGTGGCAATGGCCACGTCGGTGTCAAAACCGCCGTCGTCCTGGCTGGTGCCTTCGAACACCGTGTCTTCAAAGGCCACTTTCTTGATCTGCAGGCCTTCGGTCAGCACGAAGTGCACGCGGTCGTCCCAGCCCAGCGCGAGCTTGGTGGGCAGCTTGCCGGCCGCAATGTGGGCCTGGATTTCTTCGATGTCGAGCGGATGGCGCGCATAGCGCACCACCGACTTGGCTTCGTCGCTGGCCTTGAGCTCGCATTCGCGGCCCAGGCTGAAGCCCGCGGGCGATTCCTGCGTGCTCAGCCAGTGCGACATGGCCGCCTGCGCGCTGGTCTGCGTGTGCAGCAGCGCCACGGCAAAGCCCGGGGGCAGCAGCTCGACGAGCAGGCTCACCACCTCGTCGGCGCGACCCTGGCTGCCGGTGTCGATGACGAGCCAGCGTGCGCGCGGGTCGATCCACACCCAGGTCGAGCCCTGCTTGGTGAAGGCCATGGGCAGCAAATCGAGCCGCGCCTCGTCCTTGAGCTCGCGCTGCTCCTTCTTGCCCGGCTTGCGGCCGGTCTGGGACTCGATCTGCGCGGCCTTTTCCTTCACTTTGCGCGCCAGCACCGAAGCCGGGAGCATCTTGGATTCGGACATCAGCCGCAGGATCCACTGCCCGTCCACCGACTCGGCCAGCGGGCCGTGCGCATCGCCGCGCGGCGGCACCCAGCCGATGGATTTGTCTTGCGTGGCACCGCACTCGGCAAACGGCGCTTTCTGCAGCGCCTCCTCCATCTGCTCCAGCGTGCACTGCCACTGCGGCGCAATGCGGTACACGATCATGTTCTTGAACACGGCAACACCTCAACAAAACGGAACACGCCCGCCCTGGGGGCGGCAAGGGGGGCCATTGTCGTTCAAGCCCGGGCAGGTGGTGGACAAAACCGGGTTTGCTATCAAAAAATGAGCTGCTCGTGGTTGATTGATAAGCACGAGCAGCCTATTTGGCTCCAATCTTTGAAAGCCGCGAACTTTACACAAGCGCAGCAAAGCCACATGCGGGCGATACATGCGCGGCCGACACTGGCTTCCATCGCAACAGGTGCTGCGCCGCAGCCCTGGCAACCGATGAACCCACCACCGAAAGGAAGCCTCATGAACCCCTGGACCACCCGCCTTGCCGCCACCGCCCTGCTGGCCGCCCTGGCCGCCCCCGCCTTTGCCCAAACGCCTGCGGGCCCCGGCCCCGACAGTGGTCGCATGGGCATGGGCCACGGCCATGCGGGCAAGGGCGGATCGCCCGAAGGAGCGCAGCAGCGCCGCCAGGAGCGCATGCAGCGCCACCTGAACGAGCTCAAGAGCAAGCTGCAGCTCAGCCCCGCCCAGGAACCGGCCTGGACGGCCTTCACCACCGCGCTGCAACCGGCGGCCAAACCCGAGCGCCCGAGCCGCGACCAATGGGCGCAACTGACCACGCCCCAGCGCATCGACCGCATGCAGGAGCTGCGCCAGCGCCACGCCGCCGAGGCCGACCGCCGCGCCCAGGCCACCAAGAGCTTCTATGCGACGCTGAACCCCGAGCAGCAAAAGACCTTTGACGCCCAGAGCCTGCGCATGATGGGCCACGGCGGCCCGGGCGAAGGCCACGGACGACACGGCCGCCACCACGGCTGACACCCGCCCTGGCCTGGCAGCGCACACCGTGGCCATGCCCTCCGGCACCGGCCCACTGCCGTTGCTCCCCTCTCCACCCGCCGCTGCCTTCGGGCCGCCGGCGGGTTTTTTCATGGTGCCAGCCGCACGATCCATCGCCTGTGGACAAAGCCGTGCACAAACAGCGGAACAAGAACGACTTGTCCACACCGCAGAGCGCTTTTCTAGAGTTGTTGTCGGCTTCCAAGCCGTCGGCTCCCGTGTTGGCACACAGGGTTGAAAGTTCTGCAAGCTTTTGATTTGAAACGATTTTGTCAGCTTGTCCACAACATACAGGGCACTCTACTACCTACTACTACTTCAAGATATTGCATTCAAGGAAGAAAAATGTCCCCGCTTCGCGGGCAGCGCGGCGGCGCTTGTGAAAAAACCCGTGGTCTGGGGCACGCCGCCGGGAGGCACGCCCGGCGGGGCCTGAGGATCAGCACACGTGGGGCCGGCGGGCGCTTCGGCACCGTGGCTTGGTGGGCCAGCTGGGACCCGAGCAACCCGTGCTGTCGCCGCGATGAAAGCTCTGCACAACCCTGGCGAGGATGCACGGGTGCGGGTCGGGATGAACCGCAAGGCGTTGTGCAGCGCTTCCCAAGGCCCCTCCGTCCATGCCTGATGCCCTGCGTTACCGAATGACCGATGACCCGGTGCCGCGCGCCGGAAGTTCCCAACCACCGTCTTGCCGTCGGCACATGCCTGCACACACCGGTCGCCTGAGCCGACCGGCACGCCTGCGCCCCACGCCCAGGCCACCACCGCCGCCGTGGACGGCACGCCGAGCACAACATACAAGGCCTGCCTCCCTTGTCTGCCCCGGGGGGTAGCCGGTCTGCCGCAGGCCCGTTGCGGTGCACAACTGTGGGGACAGAAGGCGCACAACGGCCGGTTTGTCCACACCAACCCTGCCATTTGGCAAGTTGTCCCCGAAACGGGTGCAGCCGCACCCGGGTGCCATACCCAAGGATGTCATGCACGCAAGTGTTTGATTTTTCGAGGATTTATCAGCTTGTCCACAGACTGGGGGCGCCTCTACTACTCCTACTATTTCAAGATAAAGCCATCAATGAACAACCAAAGCCCGAGGCATGGGGACTGGCTCCGTAGCCGCTGGGCTGTGGACAACTTTGTGCAAAAGCGCGTGGAGCGTACGCCGCCGCGCCAAGCCTGGCGCGGACTGAGCGCGTCGAATGGGCCTGCGGGCCCGCGCCAGATCAGGCGTTTGGGGGCAAAAGTTCCGCCAGCAGCCCGCTGTGGTCGCTGGCCAGGCCCGCCGGGTCGCCCAGCAGGCCTTGCAACACAGGCTGCACCGTGTGGGCTTGCCAGCCTGCAGCGCCGGGACGCAGCCACCAGTGGTCCAGCGCCAGGCCCTGGCCCTGTGCGTTCCACCAGGTGGCGGGTGTGGGCCCCTGCCCAGCAAGTTGCCAGCCTGCGCGCAGCGGGGCCAGGGCGGGGGCCTGGGGTTCGGCGTTGAAGTCACCCCCCAGCACCGCACTGTCGGCCTGTGCCAGCGCCTGCAGGCGGTCGGTGAGGTGCTGGCACTGCTGCAGCCGCGCGGCACTGGCGTCGGCCCCGGCGGCCAGGTGCACATGGCCGATCCACAGCGCAGGTCCTGGGCCGCGCCAGCGGGCGATCTGGGCCACCCGTTCGCCATCGTGGGGGTGGGGTGGCAGCGCCAGCGCTTGTACCGGCTCGCAGTCGCCCAGCAGTGCCAGGCCCGCATGGCTGTGCACCCCATGGCCTTGCCACAGGCGCGGCTTGGCGCGAGCAGGGGTCTCCCACAGGGGCAGACCCAGCGCGTCGGCCAGGGCACGGGCCGTGTGTGTGCTGCCATCGGCAGTGGCAAAGCATTCCTGCAGCAGCACGATGTGGGGCTGGAGCGCGGCCAGGCCCGCTGCCATGCGCGGCAGGCGCTCGCGGTACGCGCCGTCGCATTTCCAGGTGTTGAGCGTGACCAGGCGCAGCCGCATGGGAGAAGGCCGATGCCGTGGGGACGTCGGGACTTCAGGCTGGCAGGGCGGTGCTGGCCTGTGCGTCCAGTGCCTGCAGTGCGCGCTGCAAATTGGTGGCCGCGTCTTGCAGCAGGCCGGTGTTGTGCACGGTGACGGCGTCGGGCGGCAGCGGCCAGGCCTCGGCCCGTGCCAGGCGGGCGGCGATCTCGGCAGCGCTTTCCCGGCCGCGGGCGGCAAGGCGCTGGGCCAGCACTTCGGCCGGGGCGGTGATGTGCACCAGCGTGGCCTGCGGCCAGCGGTGGCGCACGGCCGACCAATGTGCGCGCGAGCCGTTGAGGAACACCCAGCGGCCGGTGGTCAGCGGTGCCAGCTCGGCCCAGCGGATGCCATAGCCCAGACCGTGTGCCTCCCAGTGCAGGGCAAACGCACCGGTGTCGCGCAGGAAGTCGAAGGAGGGCCGATCCAGGGCCTCGTGGGCTTCGCCCCCCGCCGTGGCCGGCCGCGTGATGCTGCGACGCACCCAGTGTGCGCGTTCGGCATCAGGCCATTGCGCCCGCAGAGCGGCCAGCACGCTGTCCTTGCCGACCCCCGAGGGGCCCATGATGCAGACGAGGCGATGGCTCATGCGGTCAGTCCGTGTTGAGAGTGCAGCATCAGGTCGGCACCAGGCGCGGGCTCGATGAAGACCGACACGCGGTCGAAGGTACAGGGCGGCAAGTCGTGAAAATGCCGGGCCGCGGCTTCCATCAGCCCCTGCAGCGCGACCGGAGGCAACGCACCCAACGGCCCTGTGAGCGAGAAGTGAAAGCGGAACTGCGACAGCACCCAGGGGTAGCCCCAGGCCTGCAACAGGGCATCCTGCTCGGGGGTGAGCGGTGCTCGGCGGCGGCGTGCGAGTTCGGCCGCATCCAGCGGTGCGGCCAGGGGGTGCAGGGCTTGCACGGTGTCGGCGGCCAGGCGGTCGAGTGCCCGCTCAGCACGCGCAGGCCGCAGCGCCAGGAAGCCATCCATGCAGGTCACCTGCAGCGCAGGCAGTTCAAAGCGGTGGTGGCGGGTGCACAGGGCGTCCACCGCCGCAAGCACCTGGGGCAGGCCCACCCCCGGTGCGCAGCGAAACGGCGGCTTGAGCGTGGCGTGCCAGCCGTAGCGCCGCGGGTCGGCCACCAGTGTGTGCCAGGTGCGGGCATCAAGGCCGTCCACGGCAGGCGCGGCGCCCGGGGTGTGCCCGGCGGCACACCGCCCCAGCCAGGCACTGCCTGCGCGGCCCCAGGCCGATGCGGGGTCGGGCGCGAAGTACAGCGCGACGCGGTGCATGGCGGGCTCAGGCATCGCGGCCATGGTCCACCGTCAGACTCACGCGGTCGCCCGCGAAGCAGGTGCGCGCAAACTCAATCGGCAGGCCCTGCAGGTCCACGTTCACGCTGCTGACCTGCAGCACGGGCCGTGCGGCGGGCTGGCGCAGGTGCGTGGCCACTTCGGCATTGGGCAGGCGGGCCGAGATGCGACTTTCGGTACGCGTGTAGTCGGCCACACCCAGGCGCGCAAACGCGGTGGTGATGGAGCCGCTTTCCTGCAGGTGCACGTCGAGCCCCGCAAAGCGTGGCAGCGGGAAGTAACGGTCGCTCACGTGCAGCGGCTGGCCGCCGCCGTCGCCGAGCACCACCAGGTGCAACACGCTGCTGCCCGTGCGCACGCGCAAGGCCTGCGCCACGCCAGCGTCGGCCCGCACGCGCGCTGCGGCCAGCACCTGCAGGCCGCCTTTGAGCCCGGCCTGCGCGAGGTTTTGCCGGTGGCGCGTGCGCTTGCCCAGCACCAGGTCCACCGCAAAGTCTTCGACGTAGGTGCCACTGCCCTGGGTGGAGCGCACCAGGCCGATCTGCCCCAGCGTGGACAACGAACGCCGGATGGTGTGGCGGTTCACGCCGTACTGCTGCGCCAGTTCGTGCTCTGAGGGCAGGCGGTCGCCCGGTGCGTAGATGCCGTGGCGGATCGCGTCGGCGATCTCGTGGGCGATGCGCGCCCAGAAGCTGTGCCCCGGGTCGGGCAAGGCCAGTGCGGCGTCTTCAGGCGCTGCGGTGCGGATCGTGGTGGTTGTCATGAAAGCTACACAAGCGCTGCCTAAGCTGGAGGCCATTCGCAAAGTTGTCTACACAACCTGAAGGGTAGCACCGACATGTTTCAAGCGTTTTACAGCGCCGGCCCGGGCCAGCGCAGCACCCGTCCGCAGTGGATGGCGTTGCTGGCCCGCGCTCCGCTGCCGTTGCTCGAGCAGGCGCTCGCAGCGCACCACCGGCCCGAGCGCACCGAATGGCTGCGCAAGCCGGAGACCGGGCTCACGATGCTGCAAGGCCGTGCAGGCGGCACGGGCGAGCGGTTTCTGCTGGGTGAGATCACCGTGACGCGCTGCGCGCTGCGCAGCACCGATGCCGAGGGCAGCCCTTCGGCCGTGGGCGTGGCCTATGTGCTGGGCCGCAACCACCGCCAGGCCACGCTGGCCGCACTGGCCGATGCGCTGCTGCAAGACCCGGCCCAGCAGGCGGCGCTGGAAGGCAGCCTGCTCGATCCCATTCGCCACTACCTGACCCAGCGCGCTGCCGAGCGCAACGCGCGGGCGCGCGCCACGCAGGTGGACTTCTTCACCGTGGCCCGCGAAGCCGGGTCCGACAACGACGACGAGGACGCCGCATGAAACACGATGAGCTCCAACGCGTGCGTCCGGGATTTGACGATCTCGCGCATGGCAGCCAGGCGGTGTTCCGCTGCGCGCTGGACGCGCTGTCGCGGCCCGGTCGTGCGGTTGCCGTACCAGCGGTGGCCCCACATCCCGGGGTCGGCCACACGGCTGCTGCCTTGCTGCTGCTGGCCTTGCTCGACAACGACTGCACGCTGTGGTTGTCGCCCCACCTCGCGGGCAGTGACGCCGAGGCCTGGTTGCGCTTTCACACCGGCTGCCGTGTGGTGGCCGACCCGGCGGCCGCGCGCTTCGCGTGGCTGGCCGCGGGCGATGCCTGGCCCCCACTGGGCGCCTTCCACGCGGGCACCGATCTGGACCCCGACCAGGCCGCTACCTGCGTGATTGAGGTGGATCTTCCGGCCGCCGCATCGGCCGGTGCCCAGACCTGGAACCTGCAAGGGCCGGGCATCCAGGACATCCAAACCTTGCACACCCGCGGCCTGCCGCCCGCCTTTGAGGCCGAACGGGCCGCCTTGCAAAGCGCGTTTCCCCGCGGTGTGGACGTGTTCCTTGCGAGTGATACCCACCTCGTCGGCCTGCCCCGCACCACAGCCCTGCGGGCCGAGCACACCCTAGCACAGGAGGCCTGAGCATGTATGTGGCCGTCAAAGGCGGAGAAACCGCCATCCTCGCCAGCTACCGACTGCTCGATGCGCAGCGCCGTGGCGACCCGCAGCTGCCCGAGCTCAGCGTGGCCCAGATTCGCCAGCAGTTCAAGCTCGCGGTGGACCGGGTCATGACCGAAGGCTCGGTGTACGACCCCGATCTGGCTGCGCTGGCCCTCAAGCAGGCTGCGGGCGATGCGGTGGAAGCCATCTTCCTGCTGCGGGCCTACCGTGCCACGCTGCCGCGCCTGGGCACCAGCCTGCCCCTGCGCACCAGCGAGATGGCGCTGTCGCGCCGCATCTCGGCCACCTTCAAGGACCTGCCGGGTGGACAGATTCTGGGCCCCACCTACGACTACACGCAGCGCCTGCTGGACTTCCGCCTGCTGGCCGAGGGGGGCACGCCCGTTGCTGCTTCGGCCCCCACGGAGACCGTGCCACCGGGAGCACCCGCGCCGCGGGTGGTGGACCTGCTCAACCACGAGGGCCTGATCGAGACCCACCCCGTGCCCGAGGGCGACCCGGACCCGCGCGACCTCACGCGAGAGCCGCTGCGCTTTCCGGCGCCGCGCGGCACACGCCTGCAGAACCTGGCCCGCGCCGACGAGGGCTTTCTGCTGGCCATGGCGTATTCCACACAGCGCGGCTATTCGCACAGCCACCCGTTTGTGGGCGAGATCCGCCTGGGCGAGGTGGCGGTCGAGATCGCACCCGAAGAGCTGGATTTCACGCTCTCCATCGGCGACATCGAGCTGACCGAGTGCGAGATGGTCAACCAGTTTGCGGGCAGCAAGACCGAGCCGCCGCAGTTCACGCGTGGCTATGGCCTGGCCTTCGGCCACAGCGAGCGCAAGGCCATTGCCATGAGCCTGGTCGACCGCGCCCTGCGCGCCGAAGAGCTGGGCGAGAGCGTCGAATCGCCTGCGCAGATGCAGGAGTTCGTGCTCTCGCACAGCGACAGCCTCGAAGCCTCGGGCTTCGTGCAACACCTGAAGCTGCCGCACTACGTGGATTTCCAGGCCGAGCTGGAACTGGTGCGCCGCATGCGCGCCGATGCCGGCCAGGCGCCCGCACACGATACCCCCGAGGAGACCGCATGAACGCCCCGCTCGACCCCGGCCTGCTGCAGGCCCCGGCCCAGCCCGATGCGCCGGAGCGCGCCGAGGCCGTGAACTTTGCCTACCTGGACGAGCGCACCAAGCGCATGATCCGCCGCGCCTTGCTCAAGGCCGTTGCCATTCCGGGCTACCAGGTGCCTTTTGGCTCGCGCGAGATGCCGCTGCCCTATGGCTGGGGCACGGGCGGCATTCAGGTCACGGCCGCAGTCATCGGCGCCCAAGACACACTCAAGGTGATCGACCAGGGCTCGGACGACACGGTGAACGCAGTCAACATCCGCCGCTTTTTCCAGCGCACCACCGGTGTGCCTGTAACCACCCGTACCCGCGAGGCCACGCTGATCCAGACGCGCCACCGCATCCCGGAGACGCCCCTGCGTGAAGGCCAGATCATCGTGTACCAGGTGCCGGTGCCCGAGCCCCTGCAGCGCCTGGAGCCGCGGGACAGCGAAACGCGCCTGCTGCACGCGCTGGCCGAGTACGGGCTGATGCACGTGAAGCTCTACGAGGACATCGCGCGCTACGGCCACATCGCCACCACCTACGACTATCCGGTCATGGTCAATGGCCGCTACCTGATGGCGCCCTCGCCCATTCCGAAGTTCGACAACCCCAAGATGCACATGAACCCCGCCCTGCAGCTGTTCGGCGCGGGCCGTGAAAAGCGCATCTACGCCGTACCCCCCTACACGCGGGTGGAAAGCCTGGGCTTCGACGACCACCCATTCGAGGTCCAGCGCTGGGAAGCCGCCTGCGCGCTGTGCGGTGCCACCGATTCGTTTCTGGACGAAGTCATCACCGATGACCAGGGCGGTCGCATGCATGTGTGTTCCGACTCCGACTACTGCCAGGAACGCCAGTCCACGCCAACCGGGGAGGCCGCATGAGCGCCGTGCAACTGCGCGAGGCGCATGAGCGCGATCTGCCCCAGGTGCTGGCGCTCTATGCGCAGCCCGGACTGGACGACGAGCAGGTGCTGGCGCTGGACGAAGCACGCGCGCTGTTTGCCCAGTTCGCACGCTACCCGCACTACCACCTGTATGTGGCTTGCGAGGCCGACAGGCCGCAGGCCGTGCTGGGCAGCTACGCCCTGCTGGTGATGCACAACCTGGCCCACCGGGGTGCGCCGTCCGCGGTGGTCGAAGACGTGGTGGTCGATGCAGGCCACCGCGGCCGCGGCATTGGCCGCCAGATGATGGCCCACGCCATGGCCCAGGCCCGCGCTGCGGGCTGCTACAAGCTCGCGCTGTCGTCCAACCGCCGCCGGGCGGCCGCGCATGCGTTTTACGAATCCCTGGGCTTTGAACGCCACGGGGTCAGTTTTGTGATCGAGACCACCGCATGACCGGCATTGCCTCCACCCCCCCCTTGCTGCGCGTGCGCGGCATCTCCAAGCGCTTTGGCAGCTTCACGGCGCTGCACGAGGCATCGTTCGACCTCTGGCCTGGCGAGGTGCTGGCCATCGTGGGCGAATCCGGCTCGGGCAAGAGCACGCTGCTCAATGCCGTGGCCGCGCGCCTGCAGCCCGACGCGGGCGAAGTGGCGTACCACCTGCAGGGTACCGGCCTGGCCGATGTGCACGGCCTGAGTGCCGCACAGCAGCGCCTGCTGGCCCGCACCGACTGGGGCTTTGTGCACCAGAACGCGGCCGACGGCCTGCGCATGGACGTGTCGGCCGGTGCCAACGTGGCCGAGCGCCTCATGGGCCTGGGCGATCGCCACTACGGCCAGTTGCGCACGGCGGCCGAGGAATGGTTGCGCCGCGTGGAGATTGATCCGATCCGCATCGACGATGCGCCGCGCACCTTCTCGGGCGGCATGCGCCAGCGCCTGCAGATCGCGCGCAACCTGGTCACGCGGCCGCGCCTGGTGTTCATGGACGAGCCGACTTCCAGCCTCGATGTGTCGGTGCAGGCGCGCCTGCTCGACCTGCTGCGCGCGCTCACGCAAGAGCTGCAGCTGGCCGTGGTCATCGTCACGCACGACCTCGCCGTGGCCCGCCTGCTGGCGCACCGCATGGTGGTGATGCAGCGCGGCCGCATTGTCGAGACAGGCCTGACCGATCAGGTGCTGGACGACCCCCAGCACCCCTACACCCAGCTTCTTGTTTCTTCCGTTCTACAGCCATGACCGAAGCCGTCCTTTGCATGACCGGTGTTGCCAAGCGCTTCACCCTGCACCACCAGAACGGGGCCGAGCTGTCGGTGCTCCAAGGCGTGGACCTTGAGGCCCATTCAGGCGAATGCCTGGTGCTCGACGGCCCGTCGGGCATGGGCAAGAGCACGTTGCTCAAGCTCGTGTACGCCAACTACCGCGCCAGCAGCGGCCGCATCACGGTGCAGCACGGTGGGGCGGTGACCGAGGTCACCACGGCCGACGCGCGCGCCCTGGTGGCCCTGCGCCGCGACACCGTGGGCTATGTGAGCCAGTTCCTGCGCGTGATTCCGCGTGTGGCCGCACTCGATGTGGTGGCCGAGCCGCTGCTTGAAGGCCGCGAGCGCAGCGACGCCGCCCGCACCGAGGCGCGGGCCGAGGCGGCGCGCTGGCTCACTCGCTTGCGCATTCCCGAGCGGCTGTGGGCCCTGCCACCCGCCACGTTTTCGGGCGGGGAACAGCAGCGCATCAACATCGCGCGCAGCCTGATCCGCCCGCGTCCGCTGCTGCTGCTGGACGAACCCACCGCCTCGCTCGACCCCGCGAACACCCGCACCGTCGTCGAACTGATCCATGAAGCGGTGGCTCGCGGCGCAGCGGTGCTGGGCATCTTCCACGACCCCGAGGTGGGGGCCGAAGTGGCCACCCGCCGCATCGATATGAGCCGTTACCGGAGCGCCGCATGACCCCCCCACTCACCTTCCGCAATGGCCGCATCGTGCTGGCCGACGACGTCATCACAGGCAGCCTGCGGGTCGAGGACGGCCGCATCGCCGCCATCGACAGCGGCGCCGCGTCCAGCCTTGTGGGCCACGACCTGGAAGGCGACTACCTGCTGCCGGGCCTGGTCGAGATCCACACCGACAATTTCGAGCGCCACCTGATGCCCCGCCCCAAGGTGCAGTGGGCCGAAATGCCTGCGCTGCTCGCACACGATGCCGAAATTGCGGCCGCCGGCATCACCACGGTGTTCGATGCGCTGGGCGTGGGCGATGCAGACCCGGACAGCCTGCGCGGCAGCACCTGGCATGGCGTGGTCGAAACGCTGGACCACTGCGCCAAGTCAGACCTGCTGCGCGCCGACCACCACCTGCATGTGCGCTGCGAGTTGCCCGCGCCCAACACGGTGGACCTGTTTGCGCCCTTTGACGGCCACGACCGTCTGTCGCTGATATCGGTGATGGACCACACGCCCGGACAGCGCCAGTGGGAAAACATTGAACAGGCCCGCGTGTACTACACAGGCAAGAAGGGCTGGAGCCTGGAGAAGTTTCTGCGCCAGGTGGAGCATGCGGCCGAACTGCAGGCCCGCTACGCCCAGCCGCACCGCAGCTACTTCGTGGACTATTGCCGCACGCACGGCATTGCGCTGGCCAGCCACGACGACACCACCGAAGCCCATGTGGAACAGGCCCATGCCGAGGGCGCGACGGTGTCGGAGTTTCCGACCACCGTGGTGGCTGCGCGGGCGGCGCATGTGCGCGGCCTATGCACCGTGATGGGCGGGCCCAACGTGGTCCGCGGCGGTTCGCACTCGGGCAACGTGGCAGCGGCGGAGCTGGCGCGCCTGGGACTTCTGGACATTCTGTCGTCGGACTACGTGCCGGGCAGCCTGCTCAGCGCCGTACTGCGCCTGGTGGACGACGGCGTGCTCACGCTGCCGCAGGCGGTGGCCACCGTCACGCGCAACCCGGCGCAGGCCTGCGGGCTGACCGACCGCGGTGCGATTGAGCCCGGTCTGCGGGCCGATCTGGTGCAGGTGCGCTGTGTGGACCTGCCGCGCGGCGGCCGCCAGGCCGTGGTGCGGGCGGTGTGGCGCGAAGGCCGTCGCGTGCTTTGAAGCGGACGCCAGCCTTCACAAAAGCTTCCCCAAGTTGTCAACGCACTTTCACACACGGGCCCGACACTGCCCAAGCTGTCTAGACAGATTGACCGGAGACGATCCATGGCCCTTCGCATTGAAAAACTGAGCAAGCGCTTTGCCAACGGCAAGACCGCGCTGTCGAACATCGATCTCGACATCCGCCAGGGCGAGATGGTGGCGCTGATTGGTGCCTCCGGCTCTGGCAAGTCCACCTTGCTGCGGCATGTCGCCGGGCTCATGGCGGGCGACGCCGTGCAGGGCTCCCGCATCGAGGTGGCCGGCCAGTGCGTGCAGCGCGATGGCCGCATCCAGCCCGAGGTGCGCCGCATCCGCTCGCAGGTGGGTTTCGTGTTCCAGCAATTCAACCTGGTGGACCGCCTGCCCGTACTGGTGAACGTGCTCGTGGGCTCGCTGCACCGCCTGCCCTGGTGGCGTGGCTGGACGCGCTGGTTCCCGGCGCAAGAGCGGCGGCGTGCGGTCGAGGCGCTGGCGCGCGTGGGGATTGCCGAGTGCGCCCCTCAGCGGGCATCCACGCTGTCGGGCGGCCAGCAGCAGCGCGCAGCCATCGCACGGACCCTGGTGCAGGGTGCCAAGGTGGTGCTGGCCGACGAGCCGATTGCCTCGCTCGACCCTGAATCGTCGCGCAAGGTGATGGAGATCCTGGCGCGCATCCACCGCGAAGACGGCTGTACGGTGGTCGTCTCGCTGCACCAGATCGACATGGCGCTGCGCTACTGCCCGCGCGTGGTGGCCTTGCACCAGGGGCGGGTGGTGTACGACGGCCCAGCCCGCGAACTGACCCCGGCCCTGCTGCGCAGCCTGTATGGCATGCAGGCCGACGAGATCCTCAATGGCAGCGCTTCCCTGCATGGGGCTGCCCCCGCCCCTGCACCGGTGGCGGCGCCCGTGGCCGCGTGGCCGCAGCCTGTGGCGGCCTGACACCGGTCGATTCCTTTCCTTCTCTTTGCTTTCCGGAGTCTCTTCATGATCAAACGCATCGCTGTTGCCCTGGGCCTGGCCCTGGGCCTTGCTTCTGCCCATGCCCAGGACATCCACTTCGGCATCATTTCCACCGAGTCCTCCCAGAATCTCAAGTCCGATTGGCAACCCCTGCTGGACGACATGGCCAAGCAGACGGGTCTCACCGTCAAGGCGTTTTTCGCGCCCGACTACGCGGGGGTCATCGAAGGCATGCGCTTCAACAAGGTACACGTGGCCTGGTTTGGCAACAAATCGGCGATGGAGGCGGTGGACCGCGCCAACGGTGAGGTGTTTGCACAGATGGTCAACGCCGACGGCACCGAGGGCTACACCTCACATCTGATCGTGCACCGCGAAAGCCCGATCCGTACGCTGGACGATGTGCTCAAGAACGGCAAGTCCCTGAGCTTCAGCAACGGGGATCCCAACTCCACGTCGGGCTTCCTGGTGCCCGGCTACTACGTGTTTGCGCAGAACAAGATCGATCCGAAGGCCCACTTCAAGGTCGTGCGCAATGCCAACCACGAGGCCAATGCCTTGGCGGTGGCCAACCGCCAGGTGGACGTGGCCACCAACAACAGCGAGAACCTGGACAAGATCAAGGAGCGCCAGCCCGAGAAGTTCAAGGACATCCGCATCATCTGGACGTCGCCCCTGATCCCGCTGGACCCGCTGGTCATGCACAAGCAGTTGCCCGAGGCCACCAAGGCCAAGATCCGCAACTTCTTCTACAACTACGCCAAGACCGATGCGCGCGAGAAGGAGATCGTCATGAAGATCTCCAAGCTCAGCGGCTTCAAGCCCTCGAGCAACGCCCAGCTCAAGCCCATTCGCGAACTGGACCTGTTCTCCAAGCGCAACCGTGTGGAAGGCGATTCGACGCTGTCCGCTTCGGACCGCCAGACCCGGCTGGCCGAGATCGATCAGCAACTGGCTGCGCTGAAGTAAGCCCGCCCCTCCACGCGAGTCCGACGCCATGACTTCGACCACGACTTCTCCGTCCGCCATGGCCCTGGCGGACATGCCCCGCCGCAGCTGGGCCTGGTACGCTGCCTGGGCTGTGGTGGCCATGGTGCTGGCCGGCTCCTGGGAAGGGGCGGACATGCGCCCCATGGAGTTGCTGCGCGACTCGGGCAACATGGCCACGTTCGCAAGCGAGTTTTTTCCGCCCAACTTTGCACAGTGGCGCCTGTACGTGGCCGAGATGCTGGTCACGCTCCAGATCGCGGTCTGGGGCACGGCGCTGGCCGTTGTGACAGCGGTGCCGCTGGCCCTGCTGGCATCGTCCAACATCGCGCCCTGGTGGGTGAACCAACCGGTGCGCCGCCTGCTCGATGCCTTCCGTGCCATCAACGAGATGGTGTTCGCCATGCTGTTCGTGGTGGCCGTGGGACTGGGGCCGTTTGCGGGGGTGCTCGCGCTGTGGATTCACACGGCGGGCACACTGGCCAAGCTGTTTTCAGAGGCGGTGGAGGCCATCGATCCCCAACCGGTGGAAGGCATCCGGTCCACAGGGGCCTCGGCCCTTCATGAGATCGTCTATGGCGTGATTCCCCAGGTCATGCCGCTGTGGATTTCGTACGCCCTCTACCGCTTTGAAGCCAACGTGCGTTCGGCTTCTGTGGTGGGCATGGTGGGTGCCGGTGGCATCGGCGTGGTGCTGTGGGAGATCATCCGCGGCTTCCAGTACGCCGAGACGGCCGCGGTAATGCTCATCATCATCGTCACCGTGAGCGCTATCGACCTCGTGTCGGCGCGCATCCGCAAACTGCTGGTCTGAGGACGCACCATGGCCCTGGACCTGGACACCATCGAGCGTTTGCTGCGTGAGCAGGGCGCGCGCCAATACGGCCGCGAGGCCGTGAGCCAACTGGACCATGCGCTGCAATGCGCCCACAGGGCCGAGCAGGCCGGTGAAGGCGATGTGCTGGTCGTCGCGTGTCTGCTGCACGACCTGGGCCATCTCATCGCGGCCGAACGCGCGGCAGAGCGGCCTGCGGGCGTTGCAGCCGATGCCGACGATCTGCACCAGTACACCGTGATGCCCTTCTTGCGGGGGCTTTTGCCAGAGGCGGTGCTGGAGCCCATCCGCCTGCATGTGGAGGCCAAGCGTTACCTGTGCCACGCTGAGCCTGGGTACTTCGCCTCCTTGTCTCCGGTATCGGTGCACAGCCTGGCGCAACAGGGCGGTGTGTTTTCGGCAGCAGAGGCCGCGGGTTTTCTGAAGCACGCGTATGCGGCCGAAGCAGTGCGACTGCGCCGCTACGACGACCATGCCAAGGTGCCGGGGCGGGCCACGCCCGACCTTGCTCACTATCTGCCTCTGGTGGAGCGTTTGCGGCAGCAGGCCCTGGCGAACGTTTGATCAGGCGCCGCAGCGTGCTTGTTGACGACCCTGTTCAGGTCTGCATGGCCGATTTGATCGAGGCTTCGACAGCGGCCGCTGCAGCGGGTTGGCCATACAGGTAGCCCTGGTACAGCACACAACCCGCTGCTGCCAGCACGGCGCGCTGCTCAGCGGTCTCCACGCCCTCTGCAATCACTTCCAGGCCCAGGCTGCGTGACAGGCCGATGATCGTGTCCACGATGGCCGCATCGTTCGGATCGGTCATGAGATCGCGCACGAAACTCTGGTCGATCTTGAGCTGGTCGAGCGGCATGCGCTTGAGGTAGCTCAGGCTGGAATATCCCGTTCCGAAGTCATCCAGCGAGAAGCCAACGCCCAGCCCTTTGAGCTGCCCCATGGTGGCAATGGTGGCCTCCATGTCTTCGACCAGCAGGCTTTCGGTCAGCTCCAGCTTGAGCTGTCCTGGTGGTGCTCCGGTACTGACCAGCACGCGCGCCACGTCGTCCACAAAGCCGGCGTGGCGGAACTGGCGCGAACTGACGTTCACCGCCATCGTGAGATGCGACAGCGTCGGATCGGACTGCCAGCGTGCCAGCAGGGTGCAGGCGCTTTGGAGCACCCAACGCCCCAGGGGCAGGATCAGTCCGGTTTCCTCTGCCAGGGGAATGAACTGCCCGGGCGAGACCATACCCCGTTCTGGGTGCGCCCAGCGCACCAGCGCCTCGACGCCGACACAACCGCGCTGTGCATGCATCTGGGGCTGAAAGTGCAGCAGAAGTTCGTTCTGCGCCAGCGCATTGCGCAAATCGACCTCCAGGGCGGCGCGCGTGGTCACCACAGCCTGCATGTCGGGGTCAAAGAAGCGCAAGGTGTGCCGGCCGGCTGTCTTGGCCTGATACATCGCCAAGTCGGCCTGCTTGAGCAGTTCCCCCACATTGGTGTGATCGCCATGGAACGGTGCGATGCCGATGCTGGGGGTGCTGCGGTACTGGTATCCGGTCAGGGCATACGGGATGGACAGCATGCCCAGGATTTTTTCGCCGACGCTTCGCGCCTGAAGCGCCAACTCGTGGGGCTTGGCACTCAGTTCTTCCAGCATGACCACGAACTCGTCGCCCCCCAGTCGCGCCACGGTGTCGACGTTGCGTACGCAGGTGTTCAGGCGTTGGGCCACCTGTTGCAGCAGAAGATCGCCCTGGTCGTGCCCGAGGGTGTCGTTCAGGGTCTTGAAGTTGTCGAGGTCGATGAACAGCAGCGCCCCGCCCCGGCGGTGTCGCTGGGCCGAGGCCAGCGCCTGGTGCATGCGCTCCATCAGCAGCACCCGGTTCGGCAGGCCTGTCAAAGGGTCGTAGAAGGCCAGCCGCTGGATCTCGCGCTCGATGGCCTTGCGGTGGCGGATGTCGGTGTTGATCGCAAGGATGGACTGTGGCCGCCCGGCATCGTCGCGTACCAGCGTCCAGCGACCCTCCACCTCGATGGTGCTGCCATCCCGGTGGCGCTGCACGATCTCGCCGGTCCACTCGCCCTGTTCGAGCGTGATGGCCGTCGCGCGCATGAACGGAGCCGCATCTTCATACAGCAGCTTGTCGATGGGCTGGCCCAGAACCTGCAGTTGGCTCCAGCCGTACAAGCGCTCCGCACTTTTGTTCCAGTAGATGATGCGGTGATCGAGATCGCGCACGATGATCGCGTCCTGGGCCTTGTCGAGCAGCGAGGCCTGGTGGCGGATGCGCAGGTCGGCGTTTTGCCGGTCGATCTCAGCGGAGGCACGCGCGGCAAAGATCTGCAGCGTGGAGGTGATGAAGTCCGGGTCTTCCAGTGGCTCTCGGAACAGCACAAAGATCAGTCCGACGACATCGCCATCGGCGTTACACAGCTGCTGGCCGACATACGCCTCGGCTTCGACCAATCGCAGCACCGGGGCATCGGGATAGGACAGGCGGATCTGCCGCGTTACTACATGGTGGCGGTGCGTGAGCAACTGAAGGCTCGGGGTGCCGTCGAGCGCATACTCGGCATTGGGCAGCAATTGGCCCTGGACCATCGTGGCCACCGTCATGGCCCGTGCAGGCTCTCCTTGCCGTGAGGGAAGCAGCCGCGCAACGCAGCCGGCTTGGGCGCCAAGCGCTTCTTCCATGTTGCGCACCAGCTGCACAAAGAACTCGGTGCCTGTGCTGGCCGACACGGCAGCAGCCACCTTGACCACTGCGTTCTGCAAGCGCTCCCGTGCCTGTTGCGCGCGCAGGCTGGTGATGCCGAACGCCAGATCGTTCGCCAACTCCTGCAGCAGCGCGGCTTCCTCAGAGCTGATCTGCAGAATCTCAGGGGCATACAGGTACAGCAGCCCGAATGTCCGCTCCCGCTCGCGCAGCGGCAGACAGATGATGGCGTGAAAGCCATGCTGCAGCATCCGCTCCATCCAGCCCCCCATGTCGGGCCGCGTGCGGATGTCTTGCACGATCACTGGTTGCCCAGTCCGTACGGCGATGCCCGCGGGGCCCTGGCCAGACGGATGGTCAGCCGACCAGCTCAGTTGCAGCGATTGCAGATACTCCTGGTAGGGGCCTGCGAATGCGGCTGGTTCGATGGACTTGCGCTCATCGTCTCGCGCGAACCCCACCCAGCCCATGCGGTAGCCACCAATGTCCACGGCAATCTGGCACACCGAGCGCAGCAGTGCGGCTTCGGAGGTGGCGCGCACCAGTGCCTCGTTGCAGGCCCCCAGCAGTCGCTGGGCACGTCCCATGCGCGCCAGCTCACGCTCTGCCCGCAGTCGTTCCGTGACATCGGTGGCCAGCACCTGGCAGGCTGGTCGGCCGTCAAAGCTGATGTGCCCAATCGACACCTCGACTTCGATCTGGCTGCCGTCCCTGCGGCGATGGCGCTGTACGCCCAGCCGTCCGGTGCGTCCACCAGGCACCGCCAGCAACTGCTGCTCCAACGCGTGGGCCTCAGCCTCCGGAGCCAGATCGGTCATGCGCAGTGCGAGCAACTGGGCCTCTGTGTACCCATAGTGCTCAACCATGGCACGGTTGGCCGCCAGGAGTCGCAAGCTCTGCTGGTCGTACACCCACATCGGATGCGGGTGCGCGTCGAACAGCATCCGGTACTGGTGTTCTGAGGCGTGCAAACGTCCAGCCACATGGCGCAGCTTGACCATGGCACCCAGCGACTCAGTCAGGATCTCCAGGCGCTCTACATCCCGCCGTGAAAAGGCATTCACCTCGTCGGAGGTGACCTTCAGCGAGCCCACTACCTCGTGGCCATCCCGCAGCGGAACTGCCATCACGGATCGCACGCCGTGTCGGTGCGGCATGGATTCCATGTCCCATCCGGCCGCCCAGGTGTCGTTGCAGACCACGGTCTCGCCGCGGTGCAGGGCAGGCCACAGAATGCTCTTGTCGACCGGCAGCATGTTGCCTACGGGACGCACCAAGTCTCCTGCGGACGCCTGCGCCACCAGTTGTCGTCCCTGCAGCAGCTCCACCATCGCGCCACGGGCGCCCGTCTGCTGCTGCACGGTTTGGGCGACCAGCTCCAGCACTTCGGGCAGGGCCAGGTCCAGCGACGAGAGGCGCTGCTGCACGCGCAGCAACTCTGCGTGGTAGGTGGCTTCTCGCAGGGCCTCCAGCGCTGCCAGTTTTTGGGCGCTGATGTCGGTCATGCCGCCCACCATGCGCAGGGGGCGTTGTTGCGCATCGCGGATGACGAAGCCCCGGTCCAGCACCCATGCATAGCTTCCGTCGTAGCGGCGGAAGCGGTACTCGGCCGACCAGTGGTTGCGGGTTCCCTGGATCACCGATTCGATGCTGTGCACGACCGAACGCCGTTCTTCGGGATGCAGGCGTTCGGTCCAGGAACGACTGTCGGGCTCCAGCGCATCGGGCGGGATGCCGAACAGTGTCTGCATGCCATCGCTCCACCAGATGGCATCCGATTCAAGATTCCAGTCCCAGATGGCATCGGCGGTGGCACGGGCGACATGGTGGAAGCGCTCTTCACTCAATCGCAGCGCCGTCTCGGCCGCATGCCGCTCCGAGACATCCTGGAACGCTCCCTGGATACGGGCAATGCGCCCATTCGCCTCGCGCACCGCCTGGCCCACCGTTCGTACCCACAATGCCCCGGCGCCAGGCACTTCTACTTCGGCTTCCACATCGAATGCGCGGCCACTGCGCATGCACCCCTCAAAGGCTTCCCGCATTCGGCCGCGGTAGGCCGGGGCAAACAACGCCAGGATCTGGGCCACCGAACCAACCCGGCGCAGCAGTCCGAAGTCCTGGGCAATGTCCTGAGACCAGGTCAGTTGCATGCTGGGCAACTCCACAATCCAGCCGCCGATACGGGCAATGCGTCCGGCAACCTGCAGTGCCTCGCCCTGTGCCCGCAGTTCGGCGTGCATCTGGTCTCGCTCCCGGACGAGCTGGGCCAGCAGTCTCTGCTGGCGGCGCAATTCCAGCTGAACCATGACTTGGCGTGCCAGGATGGCCAGTCCCTGGGTCTGCCCGGGCTGCCAGACCCGGGGCACCGTATCCATCACGGCCAGGGTACCGACCACCTCGCCTTCGGGGCTGCGCAGCGGAGCGCAGGCATAGGCCCGCAGGTACGGCTCGCCCAGCACCAGCGGGTGCGAGGTGAACATCGGGTGTTGATGGGTGTCGGACACCTCCACCACCGGCTCGGCACTGTGCATGAGGTGGGTGCAGAACGACATCCACCGTTCGGTCTCTGCCATCGGCACGCCGACCGAAGCCTTGAACCACTGGCGATGCTGGTCGATGAAGCTCACCACGGCCATCGGCGTGCCGCACAGGCCCGAAGCCAACAGCACCAGTTGGTCAAAGCTGTCCTCTGCCGGGGTGTCCAGAATGGCGTAAGACCGCAAGGCTTCCAGCCGGCGGAGGTCCTGCGATGCCTGGAGGTCACCCATGGTCAGGCTCTGGCCGTCAGGCGGATGCATGGAGCAGTGAGGGTGGTACGCAAGACAGGCATGGGCGCGGTGGGGGCTGTGCGGTCACATGGGCACATGCCGCCCCATCGGTTGTACGGTGAATCTGCATCCGCGGCAATCGCAAAAGCACCGATTCCCGGTTCTGCCCGGGTCGCATGCGCGACGTGTGCGAAGGCAGCTCGCCAATCGATCACAAACTGCCCATGGCAGCACGCCGGGTGCGCACTGCTTTTGCCAGGTTCTCCAGCACGGGTACGGTCTGTTCAAACGCAATACAGGCATCGGTGACCGACACCCCATGCCGCAGTGGTTGCCCGGCAACGATATCCTGCCGCCCCTCTTCCAGGTGGCTTTCAATCATGATGCCGGTGATCCGCGCATCGCCCTGGGCGATCTGTTCGGCCACCTCGGCTGCAACGGCAATCTGGCGCTGATGCTGCTTGCTGCTGTTGGCATGGCTCACATCCACCATCACCTGCTCACGCAGGCCTGCCGCGGCCAGCAGTGCGCAGGCGGCGGCCACGTCCTGCGGACCGTAGTTGGGCTGCTTGCCACCTCGCAGAATCACATGGCAGTCCCGATTGCCGCGCGTCTCGAAAATCGCAGCCTGGCCCATCTTGGTCATGCCCATGAAAGCGTGTGCCGCCTGGGCGGCCAGAATCGCATCGGCCGCGACCTTGACGCCGCCGTCGGTGCCGTTTTTGAAGCCCACGGGGCATGACAGGCCGCTGGCCAATTGCCGATGGCTTTGGCTTTCCGTGGTGCGGGCGCCAATCGCGCCCCAGCTCACCAGATCGCTGATGAACTGCGGTGACAGGAGGTCCAGGAACTCAGTGCCCACCGGCAGGCCCATCGACAGCACATCGATGAGCAGCTTGCGGGCCATCTCCAGCCCTTCGTTGATCGCAAAGCTGCCGTCCAGATGGGGGTCGTTGATGTAACCCTTCCAGCCCACTGTTGTGCGCGGCTTTTCGAAGTACACGCGCATCACGATCAGCAAGTCGGCCGCCAGGGCATCGGACTGCTGCTTGAGCCGCTGCGCGTACTCCAGGGCTTGTCCGTGGTCGTGAATCGAGCAGGGCCCCACCACGACGACCAAGCGGTCGTCCTGGCCGTGGAGCACGCGGGAGATGGCGGTACGGCTTGCTTCGACCAAGGCCTGCACCTCGGCCGGCGCAGGGAGCCACTCCTGCAGCAGCGCGGGGGTGATCAAGGGGCGTACCGCCTTGATCCGCGTGTCGTCGATGCGGGTGGTGTCAAGGGTGCTCAGGGGCGTGGCAGGGTGTGGGACGTGCATATGCAGGCGGGGCAACCGGGGATACAACCTCCGATTGTCGCCAATACACGGCACTGCAGCACTACAGCACCCCGGGCGTGGCGGTCATGCCGCGCGGCCCTCAGGGCCTGCGAAAGCCTGCGAATTCCCGCGCCCAGTGTCGGGCACGCAAATGGTCGAGGCGCACCGTGCCGCCCGTGGAAGGCGCATGGACAAAGCGCCCCTCTCCGACATAAATGCCCGCATGGGTGGGAACCGGGTTCCCAAAGAGCACAAGGTCACCGGTACGCACGGACTGGGCGTCCAGGGCCTGGCCGAACTGCCCGAGAGCCGCCACGGTGCGCGGCGGGGCCATGCCGGTACGCTGGCGGAACACATAGTGGATCAGACCGCTGCAGTCGAAGCCGCCTTCTGGCGTGTTGCCGCCAAATCGGTACGGCGTGCCGACCAGGCCCAAAGCGTGGATGGCCACGTCATGGGCTTGTTCATCGCTGAGATGCGGCACCGCCAGCGGCGGTAACGGCTGCGATGGACTGGGCTGGGGCGCCGTGCTGCAGGCGCCCAGCAGCAGCAGGGACACCAGGCCGGCCAGAACATAGGTCATGCGCATGGCCTGGAAAGGGTAGCGCATGCGGGCCTGAGCGGAAAGAACGGCCAGTGCCTGTGGGGCCTTTGACCACCTCAACCCAGGCTGCGCCCTTGGCGGGTCCGCGCAAGGCCTGCCAGTGCGACCAGAGCCGACAGGAGAATGAGACTCCACTGGCCCAGCGTTGGAATCGCGGCGGTGTGCAAGGCACCCGCCACGGCGATGGTCACCGTCAGGTTGGCGGTGTTGTTGCCTGCATTCGCATCGCCAGTGGCGCCGGTGGTGCCGCTGCTGCCAAAGCTGCCGGCGGCCGATGGCGTGCCCGCAACTGTGCAGCGGACCGTCTGCCCTGCAGGCACTGCACTGCCGGCCGTCCATGCGGTGTTGCCCGGGCTGATGGTGCAGCCCGTGACGCCGACACCGGTCGGCAGGCCTGCGGCGCTGCACTGTCCGCCAGCTGCGGTTTGGTTGCCGTTGTTGGTGCAGGTGAAAAAGCCGCTGTAAGGGGTGCCCACCGATCCCGACGTCGGTAGGCCCGCCAGGTTTACAGCCATGTCCACCAGCCCGATTGCGGTCGAGGCCGTGGCCGAGTTGTTGGTGATGTTGCTTTCGCCGCTGGTGGTCGAGACGTTGCTGGTCACCCCGACATTGCCGCTGGCGGGGGCCGTGTAGCTCAGCACGAGGTTCAGCGCCTGGCCCGGAGTCAGGGTGGACGGCAGGCCGCAACCCGTAATGGCGCCCGTGCCCCCGTTATAGGTACAGGCCACGCTGTTGTAAGTGACCGCAACCCCGGTGGGCGAGCCGGTCAGTTGCACGGTGTAGCCCAGGTTGGAAGCGCTGGCCCCCCCCACATTGGAAAACTGCAGGGGCACTTGCACGGTCGTTCCTGCCAGGGCTGTGCTTGGTGGGGCTACGCTGGTCGTCACATCGGCCTGCACGCCCGCAGACGCCACGGTGGTGGTGCCTTGCGCGGTGTTGTTGCCGGTGTTCGTGTCCAGGCTCGTGCTCGAGACCGAGGCCTGCACTGCCACCTGACCATTGCCAGGTGCGGTGTAGAGCAGCGTGAAGGGTTGGGACTGTCCAGCCGTGAGCGTAGCCGGCAAGCCGGTGACCGTGACCGCGCCGGTACTGTTGTTGTACGCGCAAGTGGCACCACCGCTGCACGATACGCCGGTCAGACCTGGCGGCAGCGTAAGCGTGTAACCCACCCCTTGCGCATCCAGCGGGCCGAGGTTGGATACCGTGACGGACACGGCAACGGCAGCACCTGGGGCGACCGTTGCTGGCGGCGAGACCGTGACCGTCACGTCGGCACCGGCAGCCCCTGTGACCACCGTGGTGTGGCCTGACGCCGAGTTGTTCGTCGTGTTGGTCTCACCGGCGGTGGTGGTGGAGACCGTCGCATTGACATTGACCACGCCTTGCGCCGGACTCGTGTAGCGCAGCGTGAGGTTGGCCCAGGCGCCCGCCGCGAGGCTGGCAGGCAGCCCAGTGACGGCGACTGCGCCGGTACCCGCCGTGTAGGTGCAACTCACGGGGGCTGCGCAGGACACACCTGTGAGACCCGTCGGCAGTGTCAGGTTGTAGCCCATG
Organism: Acidovorax lacteus; assembly: GCF_039540375.1. Lineage (NCBI taxonomy): Bacteria > Pseudomonadati > Pseudomonadota > Betaproteobacteria > Burkholderiales > Comamonadaceae > Acidovorax > Acidovorax lacteus. Next base: position 25,676 of record NZ_BAABEX010000031.1, on the reverse strand, counting down.
CCTGCAGCGGTCACATCGCCCGCGTTGCTGAAGCGCACGGGCACTTCCACCAGGCTTCCCGGGGCCGCAGTCACGGGGGCGGACAGGGTGGCGAGCACATCCGGAGCCGTTGCCGTGCTGGACGTGGTTGTGGCACTCTGGGCCGTATTGTTGGCCGTGTTGGTTTCTGTGGCGGATGTGGCCACGCTACCGTTGACCGTGACGGTCGATCCTGCAGCCGGCGCGGTGTAGGACAGCGTGAAGCCTAGCGACTGCCCGGCGGTCAATGTGGCTGGTGCGCCATTGACGGTCACTGTTCCCGTGCCCGCGTCGTACGTGCAGGTGATCCCCGAGCCGCTGCAGCCCACCCCGCTCAGGCCCGCAGGCAGTTGCAGCCCGTAGCTGGTGATGGGGGCAGCCGAGGCCCCCACGTTCGCGAACTGCACTGGCACCGCCACGGTGCCGCCCTGCACTGCCGTGGCCGGCGCGGCCAGCGACACGAGGACATCGGCACTGGTGGTGCCACCCACCAAGGTGGTGGCACTCGCCGTATCAGGTGCGAGATTGGCTCCCTGGCTGGAGGTCGTGGTCACGGTGGCCTGGGTGGCTACGCTGCCCGTGGCGGGCGCGGTATAGCGCAGGCCAATGTTCACTTCCTGTCCTGGCGACAGCGATCCCGGCAGACCGCTGATGCTCACGGCGCCCGTGGTGGCGTTGTAGCTGCAGGTCGCGCCCGTGCACGAAACATCACCGAGGCCCGTGGGCAGCTGCACCGTGAACACCGTTGCAGTGGCGGTCTGGGACCCCACGTTGGCAAAGCCCACGGCCACATTCACCGTACCGCCGGCCGGCGTGCTGACCGGAGCCGACACGGTAGCCCGCACATCGGCGTTGTCCACGATGCTCAGGGTGTTCGATTGCGGCGTGGTGGTCTGGTAGGTCCAGAGGTTCAGGGCTTTGGTATCGCCGAAACCCTGGGTAGCGCTGGCGCAGTCGGAGTTCGGATTGCCGATCTGCCGCCAGCTGCGGGCATATGCGGTATTGGGTCCGGTGCCGTTGTCGTAGACCCGTGCCGAGGAGTCCACCCCTTGCAGCGCCTGCACCGGGTTGGTGTTGTCGTAGGTGGCGTTGCCGCAGATGTGGCCGTTGAGCGTGCCCACGGCGGTGCCACCCCGTGTCACATACCCACGGTCGTCGTAATAGATCAGCGAGTCGGTCACATTGCCGTTGAGCTTGGTGACCGTGGGGCCGCCAAAAATGTTGGCTTCGGCATCGACGAAAGGAAAGTGCACTTCGCCGTTGCGCCCGGTGATGCGGAACTGGTAGTTGCTGCCGGCCGGGAAGTTGTTGCCCGCGTTGTCCTTGCCGTCCCAGACCACCGAGTATTCCCCGGTACCGGACGTGCCGGTGAGCACCCGGTTGGTGGGCGTGGCGGGGTCCCAGTCAGTGCCGTCGCGGCTGATGACGATCTGGAACGAGAGCGTGTCGGTCACATAAAAGCGAAACACGCCACCCTGCCCCACATAACTGGTAGACGAATTGACGGGCGGGTACCGAAAGCTGAACGAATTGACCTGTGGAGGCTTCGGCGTCAGCGGAATGCCCAGCGCCGTGAGCGTGCGCTCGGCCTCTACGTTCCCGGGCGCGATGTTGCTGAAGAAGATCGGGTACTGCGGTGGGTCGGCGCTCACGCCAGCCGGGATGCCGGTGGACACCGGCTGGTTGGTGCCGCGGATGTTCTTGTACAGAGGGTCTCCGCTGTCCACAAAGCCGCGTGCGTTGGCAAAAAAAGTACCGCCGTTGAGGTCCAGACCGGTCAGCGTCTGGCGATAGCGGTAGCCATCGCTGGTGGCGTAGAACAAGTCGGAGTACAGCCGCCGTGCGGGCCCGTTGCCACCCGTGAACGCTGTCCAGGCGTAGGTGAAGACCCGGCCGTTGAGATCCACCGTGGAGGTGGTGTCGCTGGAGCGCACGGTCACGTCCCAGGCCGAAACCGTGGTGTTCGACACGGCGGGTGTGCTGACAGAGCCGTCCGGTCCGCCGCCAGTGTTGCTGGGGCTGAACAGCACACCGTAAACCCCATCGACCGGCGCCTGGTACACACAGGGCACGAAGCCCCCAGCCACGCCACCGCCGGCGACCGCCTGCGGGCCGGCCAGTTCTTCGCTGCGATTGGCAATAAGGCCCGTTGTGCCACTGCTGCAGGTGAAGTCGGCCGTGGCTGGAATGGTCTCGTTGCCGCGCGTCCCGAAGCTCTGGGGCTGGTACACGTTGATCGCACCCACGCCGTTGGCGGTGCGGTTACGAGACCCCAGCAGGATGTACTCGTTCTGCCGCGCATACACGTACACGAAGGTGCGCCGCGCGACCACGCCCAGGTAGCGGCTGTTGGGGTCGGTCAGGTCGAGGTTGGCGCGGCCGTTGTTGCCGCCATCAATCGCCTCGTAGTTCAGCGGGTACAGAGAGCGGCTGCCTTCGGCGAGCACAGCCGTGCTGGTGGCAGCCAGCATCAGGGCGCCGGCCACCCAGGCCAGCCCCCGGTTCAATCGCATTTGCACAGTGGGAATCCCTCTAACGGCGTCCGGTCTGACCGGCCGGGCGCACCGTGGGTAGAAGCCCGCTTGTGCGCCACTATTCTTGTTGACAACTCGTCACATTTTAGGTTGGCGTGGGCTGGTTTGGCTATCGCCCTTCCCCGATCGATGGGCTTCCTTGAAGCCTGTCGGGTCGGAGTCGACCCGACAGGCCTCGCAGTGATCGAGTCCATGCCGTTGCGCCGCGTCGGGCGCAGCGGCTTATTGCAGTGGCATTGAGGGTGGGGTGGCCACGCCACCGTACCGCTGCAAAAACGCCACGAGCTGTGGCGCATCCAGCGGTGGGCTGAACAGGTAGCCCTGATAGGCCCGGCACCCTCGCTGGCGCAAGGCGTCGCGCTGGGCCTCCGTCTCCACGCCTTCGGCGATCACAGGCAGGCCCAGGCTCTGTCCCAGGGTGATGATCGCGGTCACGATCGACGCGTCGTTGGTGTCGGTCAGCAGATCGCGCACAAAGCCCTGGTCGATCTTGAGCTGGTCCAGTGGCAGACGCTTGAGGTAGGCCAGGCTGGAGTAGCCCGTGCCGAAGTCGTCGAGCGAGAACTGCACCCCATGCCGTTTGAGCCGTGCCATTTTGTCGATCAGGCTCTCGACGTCGTGCACCAGCATGCTCTCGGTCAGCTCGAGCTTCAGGTGTCCGGGATCGGCCCCGCTCCACGACAGCGCGTCCAGCACCTGCTGCTCAAACCCGGGGCTGCGAAACTGCTGTGCGCTCACGTTCACGGCCAGCGTCAGGTGGGCCAGCGCGGGCTGGGCGTGCCATGCGGCCAGCTGCTGGCAGCCCCGCTGCAGCACCCACTGGCCCAACTCCAGGATCAGGCCACTCTCTTCAGCGAGCGGGATGAAGAGGGCCGGCGAGATCGGCCCGCGCTCCGGATGCCGCCAGCGCAGCAGCGCCTCGAAGCCCAGCAGGCGTCCGCTGTCGTCAAACTGCGGCTGGTAGTGCAAAGCCAGTTGCTGCTGTGCCACGGCCATGCGCAGATCCCCAATCAGTGCCGCGCGCTCTGTGATGGAGGCCTGCAGCGCTGTGTCGAAGAAACGATGCTGCCGCCGGCCCGACGCCTTGGCTTCGTACATGGCCATCTCGGCCTGTGCCAGCAGGGTGGCGGCCGATGCGGGCTGGCCCGCTTCAAAGGGCACGATCCCGAGGCTGGCCGACACCGAGTACTCCTGCCCATCCGGCCGAAACGGTGCCTCGAACAGGCCGAGCACCTGCTGTGCGATCTGCTCACACTGCGTGCTGGCCACGGCGGCGTCTGGGCCGAGCTGCTCGATCAGCAGTACGAATTCGTCGCCGCCAATCCGCGCAACCGTGTCGCCAGGGCGCGCCACGCGGCGCAGGCGCTCGCCCACCTGGACCAGCAGCCGGTCGCCAGCGGCATGGCCTCGGGTGTCGTTGAGCAGTTTGAACCGGTCGAGGTCCAGCATGAGCACCGCCGCTCGCTGACCCGACCGCTCTCCGGCACGCAGGGCCCGGTCGATGCGCTCGGTGATCAGGCGACGGTTCGGCAGGCCCGTGAGCGGGTCATAAAAGGCCAGGTGCTCGATCTCGGCCGCGGCGCTGCGTTGTTCGGTGATGTCGCGCACCAGACCGATGTACAGGGGCGCGCCCCGCTGCTCTGTGCGGGTGATGGACAGGTGCACCGGAAACTCATGCCCATCCTTGTGCAGCGCCGACTCTTCGCGGCCGGCGCGCGCACGCACGGTGCGCATGGCCTCGCTGCCGGCCTGCAGGCCGCGCAGGGCCCCGGGCATCAGCTCCTGCATGTTGCGGCCGATGATCTCTTCGGCCGACCACCCGAAGATTCTCGTAGCCGCACGGTTGAACGATGCGAGCGTGCCGTCAGCGTCCATGGTGAAGATGCCTTCGGCCACGTGGTCCAGGATGGCCTGGTTGTGCTGGGCGGCCTCGTCCAGGCGCATGCTGGATTCCTTGCGATCGGTGACGTCCTGCGCGATACCGAACATGCGCAGCGCCTGGCCTGCGGGGTCGCGCTCGGTGCTGCCAAACAGGTGCACCCAGCCCATGCGCCCGGTGCCGCGGTCCACCTGGCACTCCAGATCGACATAGCCGCCGTGGTCGCGGCAATGCACCAGCGTTTTCAGAACGCGCTCGCGCTCCGCATCCGGCAACCCGGCAACAAAGTCTTGCGGTGTGCCTTCGCTGGCGCCGTTGGAGGCTGTCACCCCCAGGAGGGGCGGAACCTGCTCGGACCAGAACAACCGCTCCCGTGGGCAGTCCCATTCCCACACGCCGACCTGCACGAACGCTAGGCTGCGCGCAAATCGGGTTTGTTCGCGCACCAGTGCCCGCTGATAGCGCTGCAGCGTGCGCACCAGCAGCACCGCCAGACTGGACCAGAGCACCAGGAACACGAGCCCCCCACCCAGCCAGAGGTTGGCATGCCCGCGCAGGTGCGGCAGCACAGTCGCCCAAATCGGGTACACCACCTGAACGTGCAGCGGCGTGCCGGCCACACGGTCTGACACGCCCGACAGCCGCTCCCCGCTGCGCAAGTCCACCCACTGCGCGGGCACGATGCGCTGCGCAGCCGGGGCGGTGGACAGAAAGCTCGGGAACTCCGGGGGGAGACCGGCCTGCTGGTCGAGCGCGCCCTGCAGCAGCACGGTGTAGTCGCTGAGCACCAGCCGGTAGTGGGCCAGTGGCACCGTGCCCGGCAGGCTCTCAAAGAGCTGGCGCCGCAGGCGGTCGGGATGGACCAGCAGCCACAGAGAGCCCTGGTGGATGGACTGCAAGGCCGGGTGTTGGAACACGATCACCACGGTCTCAGGCGCTGGGCAGCGGTTGCCACCCGCTTCGGCCGGCATGCTCCAAAGGCCCAGCGATTCAATGCGTGTGCGCTGCTGTGCCAGCACCGGGCACAAGCCTTCCAGCGCTTGCGGCTCGGGCCGCATCTGCGAAGCGGCTACCACCGTCCCATCCTGGCGCACCAGCATCAGGTCCTCGCTACCCTCCGCCAAGCCATGGAACTGGCGCAGCAGGTCGTGTGGCTCCATGCCCGAACCCAGGGCGCGTGCCTCGTTGAGACGGTTGCTCAGTTGCCCGAGCACGAACTGCGCGTTCTGCAGGAGGTCGCCAATGGCGATCACCTGCTCCCGGGCGGCCATCGACAGGGCCTGGTCGGCCTTGTCCACCTCGCTCTCAAAATCGCCCATCGCATGCAGCGCCACAGCCGCCAGCGTGCCCAGGCCGATGAGCACGTGCAGCACGAGCACGATCATCACCGGCGTGGGCTGCAGGCGCTGCTTCAGCGTGCGGTCTGGAGCCTCTGGCAACGGGGCAGTCGGCGGTACAGCCATCAGCGCGTCTGCTGGATCTGCTCGTACACGGCCAGCGCCGCAGGCCCGCCGAGCGAGCGGGCCACGCCGGGCAGCAAGGCCGCGATGCCAGAGGCATCGAACGCCACCTTCTGCATCCCCCCCTCGCCCACCAGCCAGGCCAGGTCGGACTCGTGTTCCGTCTGGGCGGTGCCCACAGCCCAGGCCGATGCTTCGGTCGCAGCGGCCTCGACGGCGCTGCGTTGCGCCCGGGTCCACTGCGCCATGCGGGGGCCCGAGGCCAGCACCAGCTGCCGCTGGGGCATGTGGGCGGTGGTCATGAGGCAGCGCTGGTCTTCGTACAGCCGCCCGGTGCGCACAAAGTTCGGCGGATTCTCCTGCGCGTCGACCTTGCCCAGGCGCAGCGCGGTGGGCAGTTCGGTGAACGGCAAGGGCACCACGGTGGCCCCCAGGGCACGCCACACCGCGCTCCAGGCGGCATCGGGGGGCAGGCGCAGGCGCAGCCCGCGCAGCTCTCGCACCCCCGGCACCGGGCGCTGCGCGGTCAGCATGCGTGTCCCTACGTGGTGCCAGGCCAGCACCTGCAGCCCACCGTTCCCCAGCTTGTTGCGCAGGCTCTGACCCAGCGGCCCGCTGTAGATGGCCAAGGCGTGGGCCACGTCGCGGTAGGCAAACGGCATGTTCACCGGCAGGTACTCATCGCCCAGGCTCGTCACCACCAGATCGCCGGTGATGGCCAGGTCCAGCGCGCCCCGCCGCAGCAGCGACAAGTGCTCGCGCTCGTCGCCGAACGCGGCATTGGCGAACACCTCGACCCGCAAGGCCCCCCGCGAGTGGGTTTGCACGGCTTCGGCCAGCCGCTGGGCCACGCGGTCTGGAATGCTGCCGCTGCTGAACTGGTGCCCGAGCTTGAGCACCGCCGGGCCCTGCGCCCGGGCAGCCCGGGGCACCACCGAACCGGCGGCCAGGGCGGCAGCCGATGTGAGCCAGAGGCGACGCGTTGCGGAATGGGACATCTAGGCAAGTCTGGGGGTCTGGGTGACACGCCCCAACTGCCTTTTTAGCATCTTTGTAACCAGTCGAAACAGAGATGCCCCCGTGCGGCACTCAGCGGCCCATCGGAGCGACACCGATCAGCGCAGCATGCGCCCAGAACGCAAAGGCTGCCCAGGCGCCGATGCCCAGCACCACCGTGGCCACCGTGGCGGGCATGCGAGCGGGGCCGTACACCGTGCCATCGCGGCGGTCGCGCTGGCGGGCGGCGCGAAAGCCCAGCACCGCCCACAGCAAAAAGCCGCCAAACAGCAGCACATCGGCCAGCGTGCCGTTGGACAGCAGGTGCGCCAGCGCCCAGACCTTGGTGCCCAGCAGCATCGGATGGTGCAGGCGCGCCTTGATCGCGTTGCCCGGCACATAGGCCGCCACCAGCAGCACAAAGGCCACCAGCGTGAGCAGCGCCGCGGCGTGGCGCATGCCGATGGGTGGCATCCACAGCACCATCGGGTCTTGTCGGGCCAGGCCGTAGCCCCACACGATCAGCGCCAGGCCCAGGGCCGACACCAGCGAATAGACCACCCGCCACGACACCGGGCCCAGGCGCTCGCGCAGGCCGTCGCGCAGCGGCTCCGACACGATGCGCAGCGAGTGCATTCCCAGAAACACGACCAGACCGAGCACCAACACGAGCATGGCATTCCCCTTTGAATCAAGCATGGCCCACCTGGGCCCGCCGCCGGATTATGGGCAGACCCGGCAAGACCCGTGGCCGCGCAGGGCGGCTGGCCGCTGCAGCGGCCGCGCAGCCCGATGATTTGAGGGCCAAAATGGCCACTCGTGCTTCAAAAACAAGCACGAGCAGCTATCACTTTAATAGCGAGCAGGCGTCGGCTCAGGCGTCTGCGTACCGCGCCAGCAACGCGGGCAGGGCGGGCTTGGCGCAGCGCTGCAGCGCGCACAGCAGGGCGTGGTCGGGCCGGGCCACCTGCCAGCGCTCGCGCAGCGTGGCCAGCATGCGCTGCAGCAGCGCGGCGGTCATCTCGGCGTCGGCCAGCGCCCGGTGGGCGCGGCCCGTGGGCGGCAGGCCGTGAAACGCCGCCAGCGCTCCCAGCCGGTGGCTGGGCGCTTCGGGGTACAGGCGGCGCGACAGCAGCACCGTGCAGGCAAAAGGCTGCGCCGCCGGCAGGTCGGCGCGGGCCAGCTCGGCCTCCCAGAACTTGCGGTCGAACGCGGCGTTGTGCGCCACCAGTGGCGTGTCGCCCACAAAGCGGGCGGCGTCCTGCATCACCTGCCCGGCCGCGGGCGCGGCCTGCACCATGGCATTGCCGATGCCGGTGAGCTGCGTGATGAAGGGTGGAATCCACACGCCGCCGTTCATCAGGCTCTGGAAGCGGTCCACCACCCGGCCGTCTTCCAGCAGCACGATGGCCACTTCGGTGGCCCGCGCGCCCTGCTGGGGCGTCATGCCCGTGGTTTCAAAGTCGATGACGGCGATGCGGGACATGGCAGGACGGTGTGCAGGCGGCCCGCCATTGTCTGCGACGTGCGGCGGGCCTGTGCCCGGGGCCTTGTGCGGTGCGCTACACCCGCGCCAGCGGCCCGCGCTGCACCAGCGCAAAGGGCGGCAGCCCGCGCAGCAGGCGCTGGCCGTAGCTGGTGCGCGTGAGCCGCCGGTCGTAGCAGTACACGTGGGCCTGGTCTTCTTCGGTGCGGATCGCGCGGCCCACCCACTGTGCCAGGCGGATGGCGGTGGCCGGCACCACGAGTTCGCTGAACGGGTCGCGCCCCACCGAGCGCAGCCATTCGGCGCGGGCGTCGTCCACCGGCGCGTCGGGCGGGGCAAACGGCAGCTTGGTGATGAACAGCGACTCGCACAGCGCGCCGGGCAGATCCAGCCCTTCGCCAAACGACTGCAGCCCGAACACGATGGACGGCTCGCCCGCGGCCACGCGTTCGCGGTGGCGGGCCAGCAGCTGCCCGCGCGGCAGCGTGTTCTGCACCAGCACGCGCGGGCGCAGTACCGTGGGCAGCGCGTCGACGGCCTGGCGCATCTGGTCGCGCGAGGTGAACAGCACCAGCGCCCCGGCCTGTACCTGGGCCAGATCGTGCAGCAGGGCTTCCACCATCTCTTCGGTAAAGCGCGCGGCCTCGCGGGGGTCGGCCGCGGTTTCGGCGGCCACCAGCGTGCCTTGGGCCGCGTAGTCGAAGGGGCTGGGCACCTCCAGCGTGGTCACGGCCGCATCGCCGGCCAGGCCGGCTTCGCGCAAAAAGAAGTCAAAGCTGCCGCAGCCCATGAGCGTGGCCGAGGTCAGCACCGCGCCGCGCGTGGCGTTCCACAAATGGTGGCGCAGCGTGGGACCGGGCATCACCGGGCTGGCGTGGGCGCGCAGCACGATGAATTCGCCGTCGGCATCGAGCGTGAACCACTTGGCCGCCGGGGCCGCGCCGTCGGGCGCCTCCTGCAGCAGCAGCTGCGCTGTGGCGTGCACGCCTTCGAGCCGTGGGGCCAGCGTACCGAGCTGTGCGTACAGGGTGGACAGGCGGCGCGCCTCGTCGGGCTGCTCGCGCATGGCCGCGCGCAGCGCCTTGGAGATGGCGCGCAGCACTTCCAGAAACCCGTCGGCGCTGCTGGCGAGCTGCGCCACGGGCGCCATCAGCGCTTCAGGCAGGCGGCCGCCGGGCAGGCGCACCCGGCCCTGCACACGCCCCTGGGCCGCGCGCCGCCAGCCGCCGCCGTCGTCGCCGGCCTTCAGCGCCGTGCCGTAATGCTCCAGCACCAGCCGCTCCAGGTCGAGCAGGGCCTGGCGCAACTGGGCGGCGTGGCGCGGCAGGTCGGCGATGTCTTCCACCTCCATCAGCCCGCCCACGCGCAGCGCGCGGCTGGAGAGCCGGTCGATCCAGCCCAGGCGGCTCAGGTCCATCTGCCCGGCAAACTGCTCCAGCGCCGTGGCGGGCAGGTGGTGGGCTTCGTCCAGCACCAGCAAGCAGTTGTCCAGCTCGGGCAGCACGCGCGCGCCCAGCGTGGCCAGCAGCAGGTCGTGGTTGACCACGATGACCTGCGCGCCCACCAGCTCCTTGCGCCGCTCGTAGTAGGTGCACTGGCTGAAGGCCGGGCAGTGCTTGCCGGTGCAGCTGGCGCTCTCGGCCGCCACGGGGCTCCACACCTCGGGCTCGGGCGGGGTGTCCAGCGTGTCGCGGTCGCCGTCCCAGCGGCCGCTGGCCAGGGCCTCGCCCATGCTGGCGTAGAACTGCACGCGCGCCTGTGCCTCCTGGTGCGATCGCGCACCGCGCCGGGCCTCGGCCTCCTCGTCGGCAAACAGATCGTCGCCGTCGAAGTCGTCTTCCACCGCGCCCGACAGGCGGTCCAGCTTGAGCTTGCACACATAGCGGCCCCGGCCCTTGGCCAGCGCAAACCGGAACGGCTGCGCCATGCGCGCAGCCAGCGCGGGCAGGTCTTTGGTGACCAGCTGCTCCTGCAGCGCCACCGTGGCGGTGGAGACCACCACCCGCGTGCCGCGCGCCAGCGCCAGTGCCACGGCCGGGGCGCAGTACGCGAGCGACTTGCCCACGCCCGTACCCGCCTGGATCACCGCAATCGCGCGCGTGGGCTCGGGCTCGCCCTCTTCCACCTTGCCCAGCGTGGCCGTGCTGAACGTGGCTGCTACCTGCTCGGCCATGCGCCGCTGGCCCGCGCGGCTGCGAAAACCCTCGGTGGCTTGCACCACCGCATCGAACGACTCCAGGGCCTGCGCGGCCCAAACCTGTTGAGACATACAGTAGTGTCGCACGCGGGCGCACCGCGCCTGCCCGGCTGCGCCCGGGGCTGGATGGACGGCCTGCCACCCTGCACCGCCGACCCGACAATGCCTGCCATACCAACCGAGGGAGGATCACCATGCACATGACCGCGGTGCGCGCCCGCCCGTGGGGCCACACGTTCTCCGGGCTCCGCCTGGGCCTGCGCGCCTGGGCGCTGGGCCTGCTGCTCGGCCTGGCGGCAGCGGGGGTGTGGGCGCAAAAAGCGGCGACCCCGGCGGCGAGCGGCCCGTCCGGTCCCTCGTGGCGCGAGCAGACGCTGGAGCCCGGCGATCCGACGCGCTACGCCTGGATGCGCGTGGCCGACGCCCGTGGGCAGGCGTCCGAGGCACTCCACCTGCGGCGGGCCCTGCTCGATGCCTGGCTGCTGGCCCTGGAAGGCCGCCCCCAGCACGCTTCGCGCACCGTCGAGGCGGCCATGGCCCAGGGCCGCGAGGTGGCGGCCGACGACCTGCAGCGCCGTGCCCAGGCCGTGTGGCCCGGCGTGCTAGCCACGGGGGTGCAGGCGCTGTGGGATGCCGACGGGCCCGACGTGCCCCTGCCGCCCGAGCTGGAGGCGCTGGGCGCCGACCTGGTGGCGGAGGCCCCAGGCTTCTGGGTCCATCGCAGCCGGGACGGCCAGCCGCGCGGCCTGTACCTGTGGCTGGGCGTGCGCAACGCGTTGGCCGAACCGCTGCCCCTGCCCGAATTCACGCTGCGCCTGGGCCGCCCCGGTCAGGCCCCGGCCGCCCCGCTGATGCAGTGCAGCCTGCCGCGCTACAGCACCCGCTTGGCGGTAATGCCCCAGAGCACCCAGTTCTATCTGTGCCGTGCGGCCGACGGCAGTTTTGGCTCGCTGCCGGCGGGCGTGGGCTGGCGTGCGCAGATGGGCGCGTGGTGGCGGCTGGGGGCCGCGCTGCAGACCGAGATTCCCCAGCACGATCAGGCGCTGTCGCGCACCGCGCGCATCCTGGCCCAGGTGGAACACCCGGGTGTGGACGCCCTGCTGCGCGAGGCGAAGGCCCGCAGCCGCCCACCGGTGGCCGAGACGGCACCGCGCGAGCGCGCAGCCGCCGCAGCACCGGCCGGGGCGTCCTCGCGTTCGTCCGGCGCTTGGTGGAAGCGCCTGCTGCTCATCGCAGGGGTGGTGGCGGCCATCGGGCTGTATGTCCTGGTGGCGCAGCACGCCAGCGTGGCGCTGGCCTCGTTCCTGATGTGGACGGGGCTGGCCATTCCGTGCGCGATCTTCGTGCGCTCGCTCTGGAGCACCAATTGGGCCGACAGCTGGGGCGGGCTGGTCGTGATTCCGGCCACTCTGGCGGCCTTTGCCGCGCCCTTTGTGGGCACGGGGGTCGCTTACGCGGCCTACCGGCTCGTGGTCAGCGAGGAGGCACGCCGCAAGGCGCTGAGCGCCATGCTGGTGCTGTTTGCCATCGTGGTGCTGAACATCCTGGCCACGCGCTTTTTCTGAGGCACGCGCGCGGCCGCTGGCAGCACCGCCGCCTCAGCCGCGCTGCGCGAGCGCCTTGGCAATGCGCTGGCGCGCCACCGTGGTCTTGGGCACCTTGAAGGGGAACCACATGCGCACGTCCTCTTCAAGCCCGATGCCGTGCATGTAGTTGTAGATCGCTTTTTTGAGCCCCATGCCCAGCGCGTCGTGGTCCACGCCCGTGGGGTCGGTAAAGCCCACGTCGTTCTTGGCAAAGCCGCCGGGCGGCAGCGGGTGCAGGGTGATGCCGTAGTCCTGCGGGTTCAGGCCCACGGGCGAATGCACGGTGCAGGCAAAGCGGTGGAAGAACCCGCTCTGGATGCAGCCGTTGGCAAAGAGCTGGCGCACGAGTTCGAGCGCGTCCACCGTGTCTTGCACCGTCTGCGTGGGAAAGCCATACATCAGGTACGCATGCACCAGAATGCCGGCGTCGCTGAAGGCCCGCGTCACGCGCGCCACCTGGTCCACCGACACGCCTTTTTGCATGAGCGCGAGCAGCCGGTCGGAGGCGACTTCGAGCCCGCCCGAAATCGCAATGCAGCCGCTGTCGGCCAGCAGCTGGCACAGCTCGGGTGAGAAGGTCTTCTCGAAGCGCACATTGCCCCACCACGAGATGCCCGTGCCGCGCGCGAGCAGCTCCTGCGCGAGCGCCTTGAGCGCCTTGGGCGGCGCTGCCTCGTCCACGAAGTGAAAGCCGGTCTGCCCGGTCTCGGCCACGATGGCCTCGATGCGGTCGGCCAGCACGGCAGCGCTCGCGCCCTCGTAGCGGCCGATGTAGTCCAGCCCCACATCGCAGAAGCTGCACTTCTTCCAGTAGCAGCCGTGGGCCACGGTGAGCTTGTTCCAGCGCCCGTCGCTCCAGAGCCGGTGCATGGGGTTGAGCATGTCCAGCAGCGACAGGTACTCGCGCAGCGGCAGCCCGTCCCAGGTGGGCGTGCCCACCTCGGCAAACGCCACGTCGGGCTCCTGCCACTGCTGCAGGCGCACCTGGCCGTCGGCGTCGCGCACAAAGGTGCGCACCAGGCGCTGGCGGCTGCGGCGGCCGGCCACATGGTCCAACAGGGCCAGCAGCGGGCGTTCGCCCGCGTCCAGCGTCACAAAGTCGAAGAAGTCGAACACGCGCGGGTCGGACAGTTCGCGCAGTTCGGTGTTCACAAAGCCGCCACCCAGCACGGTGACCACGCCGGGCGCATGCTGGCGGATCGCCTGCGCGATGCGGAAGGCCCCGTACACCGAGCCCGGAAACGGCACCGACAGCAGCACCACCGCGGGCCGGTGGCGCTCGACCGCGGCCACCGCCAGCGCTTCGAGCGTGCGGTCCACCCGCGTGGGGGGCGCGGCCAGCGCCTGGGCCAGCGGGTCAAAACTCGCCTGGCTGCCGGCCAGGGATTCGGCGTAGCGCACGAACTCGAAACGCGGGTCCACCACGTCGCGCAGCACGTCGGCCAGGTCGTTGAGGTACAGCGTGGCCAGGTGCTTGGCCCGGTCGTGCAGGCCCAGCGCGCCAAAGGCCCAGCCCAGCGGGTCGCCGCCGTCGTCGTCCACGTACACGTCGAGCGAGGCAAAGCGCGGACCTTCGGGCAGGTACTGGCGGCCCACGATGCGGTGCGCCAGCGTGGCGTCGCGCCCCTGCACGAAGGCAATCACGGGGGCGATGGTGGCGCGGTAGCGCGCCGCGTGCTCGATGAAGTGCCACACCACCGCGCTGCGCTCGGCCTCGGGCACGGCGCGTGCCTCATCGGCCAGTGTGTCCAGCGCCTCGGGCGTGAGCAGGCGCAGCACCAGCGCCAGGGCCAGGTCTTCCTGCGCCGCGTCCACCCCGCGCGAGCGCAGAAACCCCGTCAGGTAGGCGGTCGACGGGTACGGCGTGTTGAGCTGCGTCATCGGCGGGATGAGCGACAGCACGCGCGGCAGGGCGCTTTCGGCAGGCAGGGCAGACATGGTGCAGGGTGCGGGGCGGTGTGCGGATTATCCCGCCCGCCCCACCCGCCCCGGGTGTGCGCGCGCCCATGCCCGCGCCAGCGCTGGGCCGATGCGCTGGGCGGCATCGTCCAGCAGCGCAGCGTCGTAGCCCGCAAAGCCGAACAGCCAGCCGCGGCGCGGTGACGCGACGGCATAGCGCGACAGTGGCGCCAGCATCACCCCACAGGCCTGGGCATGGCGCGACAGCGCGGCGTCGTCGGTGCCCGGCGCGGCTTCGAGGAGCAGCTGCATGCCGCGCTCGCTGCCCTCCAGATGCACCACGCCGCCGGTGGCGCGGGCCAGCGCACAGCGCAGCGCCCACTGTCGCTCGGCGTACAGCTCGCGCATGCGCCGCAGGTGGCGCAGCAGGTGCCCGTCGGCAATGAAGCGTGCGAGCACGGCCTGCGCGTCGCCGGGCGCATGCCGGTCGCTGAGCGCGCGGCCCATGGCAAAGCCTTCGGCCAGCGCAGCTGGCACCACCACATAGCCCAGGCGCAGGCCCGGGTGCAGCGTCTTGGAGAAGGTGCCCACGTGCAGCACGCGCTGCGCCCCGGGCAGGCTGCACAGTGCGGGCAGGCGCTGCGCGCCCCATTGGAATTCGCCGTCGTAGTCGTCCTCCACCACCCAGGCGTCGTGCGCCTGCGCCCAGTCGAGCAGCGCCCGCCGCCGCGCCAGTCCCATGGCCGCGCCCGAGGGGAACTGGTGCGTGGGCGTGACCACGGCCATGCGCGCCTGCGGCCATTGGCGGGCCGCGGTGTCCACGCACAGGCCATCGCCATCGAGCGGCACCGGGCACACCTGCGCGCCGTGGGCCTGCAGCGCCAGCCGCACGCCCGGGTAGCCCGGGTCTTCCACCACCACAGCGTCGCCCGGGTCCAGCAACAAGCGTGCGATCAGGTCGATCGCCTGCTGCGAGCCTGCGCACACCACCACCTGCTGCGCATCGCAGCGGATGCCGCGCGACGCCCACAGCCACTGCGCAATGGCCGAGCGCAGTTGCGCATCGCCCGCCGGGTCGAGGTACTGCGCCCGTGCCACGCGCTGCGCGCGCGAGGCCTGGCGCGCGATACGGTCCCACACGGCCCACGGAAACTGCGCCACCTCGGGCGCGCCGATGCGAAACGGCCGCGCGGCCACCGCCGGTGGCTGCCACTGCGCGGCCATGGCCGCCAGCCGCGCACCGCGCTGCGACAGGCCCCGCGCGGGCAGGGGCGCGGCCACAGCACTGCTGCGCACCCCGGCCAGCGCCAGCGGCACATAGGTGCCATCGCCCACGCGGGCTTCGAGGTACCCCTCGGCCTGCAGGCGCTGCACGGCCCAGAGCACGGTGTTGCGCGACACGCCCAGCACCCGCGCATGCTCGCGCGAGGGCGGCAGGCGTGCGCCAGGCGGCAGGCTGCCGCGTTCGATCGCGGCGCGCAGGTCGGCGTACACGCGCTGGCGCAGCGCCGGTTCTGTCGCACCCTGGGCGCGCTGTGCGGGGGCTTGGGTGGGGGCGGCATTGGCCCTGCGGGCGGGCATGCATTGGCTCCTTGATGCGGTACTGATGTGCCTAGACTGAGGGGCCATTGTAGAAACCCCTCGGGCTCATGCCCGCCCCTTTTCAGGAGACCCCGCCATGGCCCACCACACCGCCACCGTCGACTGGCAGCGCGGCCCCGATGCCTTTGTGGACCGCCGCTACCACCGCAGCCACGCCTGGCAGTTTGACGGCGGCCTGCAGGTGCCCGTCTCGTCGTCGCCCCAGGTCGTGCCCGTGCCGATGTCCGACCCTGCCGCGGTGGACCCGGAAGAAGCCTTTGTCGCGGCCCTGGCCAGTTGCCACATGCTGTGGTTTCTGGACCTGGCCTGCCGCGACGGCTGGCGCGTGGACCGCTACCGCGACCAGGCCGAGGGCCTGCTCGCGCCCGACGCCGAAGGACAACTCGCCGTCACCGAGGTCTGCCTGCGGCCCACCGTGTGGTTCGACCCGGCCCGCACGCCCACGCCCGCCGAGCATGCGGCCCTGCACCACCGTGCCCACGAGGCCTGCTTTCTCGCCCGCTCGGTGCGCAGCACGCTGCGCTGCGAACCCGTGCTGGGCACACCCGGCCAGGAGGACTGACATGCCCATTGCCAACCCGCTGTTCCACCACGCCGATCCCGTCACGCTGCAGGCCCTGGTGCGCGCCCATCCGTTGGCTACGCTGGTGCTGGCGCAGGGCGGCACGCTGTGCGTGAACCATGTGCCGCTGTGGTGGCCCGAGGCGTCTGCGTCTGCGTCTGCGTCTGCGTCTGCGTCTGCGTCTGCGCCTGCGTCTGCGCCTGCGCCCGATGCGGGCGATGCCACCGCTGCTGGCGAGGACGAGGCCGACGGCAGCGTGCTCTGGGGCCATGTGGGCCGGGGCAATGCACTGTGGCATGCGCTGCCACAGCCGGTGGTGGCGGTGTTCCACGGGCCCGATGCCTACGTGTCGCCGTCGGACTACCCCTCCAAAGCCGAACATGGCCGCGTGGTGCCGACCTGGAACTACCGTGCCGTGCATGCACACGGCACGCTGCACGCGGTGCACGACCGTGCGGTGCTGCGCCAGTTGCTTGCGCGGCTCACGCACACGCACGAGTCAGCCCGCCCCGTGCCCTGGACGCTGGACGACGCGCCGCCCGGCTACATCGACACATTGCTGTCCGGCATCGTGGGCGTGCGGCTGCAGGTGGCGCGCTGGGAGGGCGTGGACAAACTCAGCCAGAACCGCAGCGCCGCCGACCGCGCCGGCGTGGTGCAAGGCCTGCAGCAGCGCGGCGACCCGTACAGCCGCGCCGTGGCGCTGGCCATGCAGGCACGCGAGGGTTGAGCAGCTGATTGCTATGAAATCAGTAGCGTACTATTTAGAATATATAAGCACAAGCCTTGGTTTTCGCTCAAGGCTTGCACCACTTCTGCGGGAGGGTCTCGGAGCGTACCGTCGTGGCTTAGACCTCCCCCGCTCAGACCAGATCGGCCAGCGTGCCCAGCACGGGCAGCGCGGTGCAGGGCCCGGCCACGCCGGGCAGCGTGGCGATCTGTGCCGCCGCGGCCTGCACGGCGGCGGCGCTGCAGGCCCGGGTGCGCAGCAGCCAGTGCAGGCGGCCGCCATGCGCCAGCCGCTGCAGGCGCAGCAGTGGCACCCCTGCCGCCTCCAGCGCGGCCAGCACGGCGGGCAGCAGGCTGCGCGCGGCGCGCTCGTCGGCATGGTCGAGCGGCACGCGCAGCAGGTGTGGCTCGGCCGCCAGCGGGGCGCTGGCGGCGGGCTGGCCCTGCTGGGATGCGGCCCAGGCGTGCGCGCGGGCGGTGTGGCCCCGGGCCAGGTCCACCAGGTCGGCGACCACGGCCGAGGCGGTGGGCCCGGCACCAGCGCCCGCGCCCGTCAGCAGCACGGGGCCGCAGGCGTCGCCCGTGATCTGCACTGCATTGCGCACGCCGTGCACCGCGGCCAGCGGCTCGGCCTGCGCCACCAGCACGGGCTGTACCGACAGGCGCAGCGCCTCGGGCGGGGTGTCGGGCTCGGCCTGCGGGTGCGCGCACAACAGGGTGCCCAGGGGCTCCGCCCGCGCCAGCAGGCGCAGGCGCCCGCCCAACAGCGCGGCCGCGGCCGCATCGGCGGCCTGCAGGTGGGCAATGCCTTGCACCGCGATGTGCGCCAGGGGCACGGGCACGCCCCAGGCCAGCGACGCGAGCACGGCCAGCTTGTGCGCCGCGTCGCCGCCGCCCACATCAAGCGCCGGGTCGGCCTCGGCATAGCCCAGGGCCTGGGCCTCGGCCAGCGCGGCGGAAAAGTCCAACCCGGCGTCCTGCATGCGGCTCAGGATGTAGTTGCTCGTGCCGTTGACGATGCCCTGCAGCGCCAGGATGCGGTTGCCCGCGAGCCCTTCGGCCAGCGCCTTGAGCACCGGGATGCAGCCAGCCACGGCGGCCTCGCACAGCAGCGGCGTGCCGTGCGCGCGGGCCAGTGCGGCCAGGGCCGGGCCGTGTTCGGCCAGCAGCGCCTTGTTGGCTGTGACCACGGGCTTGCCCGCGGCCAGGGCGGCCTGCACCCACTGCAGGGCGCCCGTGGTGCCCCCGGCCACTTCCACCAGCACATCCACCGACGGGTCGGTGGCCAGCGCCAGCGGGTCGGCATGCACAGCCACGCCCGCGGGCACAAGGCTGCGGGCCCGGGCCACGTTGCGCACCGCCACCTGGGTGACGGCCACGGGCCGGCCCGCGCGCCGCGCCACCAGCGCGGCCTGGCGGGCGAGCAGCTCCAGCGTGCCCAGGCCCACGGTGCCCAGGCCAATCAGGCCCACGCGCAGCGTCGAAATGCCCATGCCATGGGTGGCGGCGGGCAGCGGGGCTGGTGCGGGGTGCAGGTCGGGGTCGTGGTACATGCTGTCTTCTCCTTGGGCAGGGCCCGGAAACAAAAAAACCCAGCGGCCGGGGCTGGGTTTGCTTCAGGGGGAGAGACAACACCAGGGGGCCGCCAGTGCGGCCACCCAACGCGAGGCTAGGTCGCCGCGGTGGTCATGGTGGTAATCATTCGGGCCCCTGCCATCGTCGCGCGCAGGCACACGCCGCTGGCTTGGCCAGCGCGCGCTGCGGTCGTCGACAAGGAGCAGAGGCACGTCATGAGGCGGCCAGTGTAGCGCAGCCGCGCCGTCTGGCAAGCCCGGCGTTGGGCCGGTTCAGTGGGCCGCTGGCGCGGAGGGGATGGGGGCCGCCGGCTGGCGCTGCATGGCAATCGCGTCGAACGGGCAGCGCAGCGCACACAGCGCGCAGCCGGTGCAGCCCCCCGCGTCGTGCAGCACCGACTGCTTGCGCCCCCAGCCCTGCGGGCCTTGGCTATGCAGCGACAGCACGCGCGGATCGCACACGGCCACACACCAGCCGCAGCCGGTGCAGCGTGCGGGGTCGATGCGGGGCAGGGCCTTGGCGGGCATGGCTAGGCTGGCGGGGTGCGGCGCTGCGCAGCCAGCTTGCGGTACACCGTCTGGCGGCTGACGCCCAGCGTGCGGGCGGCCTGGGCAATGTTGCCGCGGCAGCTTTGCAGCGCTTGCTGCAGGGCCGATTGCGACAGCTCCTGCAGGTTCTGGGGCGCACGCGCCATGGAGGGCGTGGTGGCCAGACGCGTGCCGCGCCGCAGCTCGGCCGCAAAGTCGTCGCACAGGTGGTGCCAGTCGAGGGTGTCTTCGTCCTCGTCGAGCAAGGCGCAGGCGGTGCGCAGCACGCTGGCGCACTGGCGCAGGTTGCCGGGCCAGTGATGGCGTGCCAGCGCGGCCAGCAGCGAGGGGCTGATCTGCAGCGCGCGTCCGGGCTCAAAGCTTTGCAGCATGCGCTGCGTGAGCGCATCAAAATCGCTGCGCTCGCGCAGTGCGGGCAGTTCCACCGTCAGGCCGTTGATGCGGTAGTACAGGTCGGCCCGAAAGCGCCCGGCCTCGACCTCGTCGCGCAGCACGCGGTGCGATGCGCAAATGAGCGCAAAGTCCACCGCCACCGCACGGCCACCGCCCAGGGGCGTGACCTCGCGCTCCTGCAACACGCGCAGCAGCCGCGTTTGCAGTGCCAGTGGCATGTCGCCAATTTCGTCGAGGAACAGGGTGCCGCCATGCGCTTCCCGCAGCAGGCCGGGCCGGCCCTCGCGCCGCGCGCCGGTGAAGGCGCCCGCGCTGTAGCCGAACAGCTCGGCTTCGATCAGCGACTCGGGTAGGGCCGCGCAGTTCACGGCCACAAACGCCCCGCTGCGGCGCGGGCCGCTGTCGTGTGCGGCGCGGGCAAACCATTCCTTGCCCACGCCCGATTCGCCCTGCACCAGCACCGCAATCGGCTTGCCCAGCACGCGGCGCACGCGTGCGGCCGCGGCGCTCCAGCGGGCGTCGCCCGTGTCCTGCTGCGCCAGCGCATCGGCAGGCACGGCAGCAGGGCGCGCGGCCGGCGTGCTGCGGGGGCCGGCGGGCAGGGTGCGCGCATCGGCAAACAATTGGCCGAACAGCACGGCGCCGTGGCGCAGGCGCAAGGCCTGCGGTCGGTCCGGGTGGCGGTGGTGGGCGGCCAGCAGATCGACAAAGCGCAGGTCCAGCAGGTCTTCCAGCGCCACGCCGCCCAGTTGTGTGGGGCGGATTTGCAGCAGCGCCAGCGCGCTGCGGTTGGCACCCAGCACCCAGCCGTCTTCCGACAGCAGCACGATGCCCTCGCCCACCGAGGCAATGCCCTCGGGTTGCGCATGCAGGTGCAGCCGCAGGTGCCGCTGCCCGGGCGCGGTCAGCAGGCGGTTTTCGATCATGCAGGCCGCGGTGCTCACCAGGCCCAGCGTGTGGGCCTGCCCGCGGCCGTGTTCGCCCGAAATGTCGAGGATGCCCAGCAGCTCGCCCGTGCCCGACAGGATGGGCGCAGCCGCGCAGGTGAGAAAGCCGTTGCGCTCCAGAAAGTGTTCGGCCCCATGGATTTCGGTGGGCGCCAGTTCGGCCAGGGCTGTGCCGATGGCGTTGGTGCCGCGCTGTGCCTCGTGCCACGAGGCCCCGCTGGTCAGTGCCACACGGGCGGCCTTGTCGAGAAAGTACGGGTCGCCGCAACTGTCCACCAGCGTGCCGCAGGGGGCCGCCAGCACCACCACGCTCTGGCTGTGCCGCACTTGGGCAAACAGGTATTCCATGACGGGGCGCGAATGCGCCAGCAGCGCCGGGTGGCGGCTGCGCAACTGGGCCAGCGCGGCCTGCTCCAGGTTGTCGGGGGCACCCAAGCCGCCCGTGGGCCGCAGGCCGGCGGCCAGGCTGCGCTGCCACGAGCGGGACAGGCGCGCATCGATGAGCCCGCTCGCGCAATCGCCATGCGACAGCAGTTGCTGCCGCGCCTGGCGCAGCGCAGCGCCCTGGGCGGTGGTTTTCATCCTTGTCTCCTGCCGGGTCTGTCGCCCGGGATGGACAGCCAGTATCCGCCGTGCCGGACGCAGGGGGCAACGGCGGGGCGGGCAAGCCCTGCGCAAGTGTCACATTCTGGAACAGGTGTCCGCGCGCCGGACGTTGCGTGGAACACGGCCACGCCCGGTGGTGCAGGCGAAAAATCCTTGTGTATCAGCCACTTGGCGCATTCGGCCTGGCTGGCACGCTTGTTGAGATGACGGTGCTGCCTTTGGGCACTGTGTTCCACACCATCCACAACGAGAGCGAGGACGACACCATGATCTATGCAGCCCCTGGCACCGCCGGTGCCCCGATTGCCTACCAGTCGCAGTACGACAACTTCATTGGCGGCCGGTTCGTGCCCCCTGTCAAAGGCCAGTACTTTGACGTCATCACGCCCGTGAGCGGAAAGGTCTATACCCGCGCTGCGCGCTCCACGGCCGAAGACATCGAACTCGCCCTGGACGCCGCCCATGCCGCGGCCGACGCCTGGGGCAAGACGGACGCGGCCACGCGCGCCAACATCCTGCTCAAGATCGCCGACCGCATCGAGCAGAACCTGGAGCGCCTGGCCTACGCCGAAACCGTGGACAACGGCAAGGCCATCCGCGAAACGCTGAACGCCGACATTCCGCTCACGGTCGATCACTTCCGCTACTTTGCAGGCTGCGTGCGCGCGCAGGAAGGCGGTATCAGCGAGATCGACGAGAACACCATGGCGTACCACATCCACGAGCCGCTGGGCGTGGTGGGCCAGATCATTCCGTGGAACTTCCCCATCCTGATGGCGGCCTGGAAGCTGGCCCCAGCCCTGGGCGCAGGCAACTGCGTGGTGCTCAAACCAGCCGAGTCCACGCCGATCTCCATCTTGATCCTGGTGGAGCTGATTGCCGACCTGCTGCCGCCCGGCGTGCTCAATGTCGTCAACGGATTTGGCCGCGAGGCGGGCATGCCGCTGGCCACCAGCAAGCGCATTGCCAAAATTGCGTTCACCGGCAGCACGAGCACCGGCCGCGTGATTGCGCAGGCCGCCGCCAACAACCTGATCCCCGCCACGCTGGAGCTGGGCGGCAAGAGCCCCAACATCTTCTTTGCCGATGTGATGGACAAGGACGATGCGTTTCTCGACAAAGCCATCGAAGGCCTGGTGCTGTTTGCCTTCAACCAGGGCGAGGTCTGCACCTGCCCTTCGCGCGCGCTCATTCAGGAATCGATCTACGACCGATTCGTGGAGCGCGTGCTCCAGCGCGTGGCCGCCATCAAGCACCAAAACCCTCTGGACACCGACAGCATGATGGGCGCGCAGGCCAGCAAGGAGCAGCTCACCAAGATCCTGAGCTACCTGGACTTGGGCAAGCAGGAAGGTGCCGAAGTGCTGGCCGGCGGCGGCCAGGCCCACCTGGGCGGTGACCTGGACGGCGGCTACTACGTGCAGCCCACGCTGTTCAAGGGCCACAACAAGATGCGCATCTTCCAGGAAGAAATCTTCGGCCCTGTGCTGGCCGTGACCACCTTCAAGGACGAGGCCGAAGCGCTGCAGATTGCCAACGACACGCTGTACGGCCTGGGCGCCGGGGTGTGGACGCGCAACGGCAATCTCGCCTACCGCATGGGCCGCGCCATCAAGGCCGGCCGCGTGTGGACCAACTGCTACCACGCCTACCCGGCCCATGCGGCCTTTGGCGGCTACAAGGAGTCGGGCATCGGCCGCGAGACCCACAAGATGATGCTCGACCACTACCAGCAGACCAAGAACCTGCTGGTGTCGTACTCGGAAAACAAGCTGGGGTTCTTCTGAGCGAGCGCGGTCGGCATTGCCCCACCCGGAGGTCATCATGGTCGAACGCGTCATTGCCACCGACGCTGCCCTGGCGCTGATCGCGCAGTTGCAGGCCCAGCACGGGCCCGTGATGTTCCACCAGAGCGGCGGCTGCTGCGACAACAGCGCCGCCAACTGCTACCTGCCCACCGACCTGGCCATTGGCGCGCAGGACGTGCTGCTGGGCCAGGTGGGTGGGGCGCCGTTCTACATCGGCAAGGCGCAGTACGCGTACTGGCAGCACACGCAGCTCATCCTGGATGTGGTGGAGGGCCAGGGCGGCACCTTCTCGCTCGAAGGGGGCACGGGGCTTGCGTTTCACACGCGCTCGCGGCTGTTCACCGAGGCCGAATGGGCCGTGGTGGAAGCCCAGGTGGCGCGCGATCTGGCCCAGGTCTCGGGCCCGGCCCTCTGAGCGGGGACAGAGCGCAGCCCGCACAATGCGGGCTGCCTTTGCCACCGCTGCCTCGCCATGACGCATCCTGCCGATCCGCCGCTTCGCACCATCCACCTGCAGATCGAGGGCCGGGTGCAAGGCGTGGGCTACCGCTGGGCCACCGTGGAGGCGGCCACGCGCCTGGGCCTGCGGGGCTGGGTGCGCAACCGGCGCGACGGCAGTGTGGAAGCCCTGGCCCAGGGCCCGGCCAGCGCCGTGCAGGCCTTGATCGACTGGGCCCACCGGGGCCCGCCGCAGGCGGTGGTGGCTGTGGTGCAGGTGCAAGACATCGATATGCCGAAGGGCGATCTGCCGGCTTCGGGCTTCGAGCAGCGCGCCACGGCCTGACATTGCCGGCCCTGGTGCCCGCCGCTGCGTACACTGCGGCCCCTGGCGCGGGTGCGCCGCGTTTCGGCCCCGTGGGGCCTGCCCTGTTCATGCAAGCCCTGATCGACGCCATTGCCACCGCCACGCCCTCGGGCGACGAAGCCCGCCGCATCTTCCACGGCCGTGGGGGGCGCCATCCCGGGTGCGAACACCTGGCGCTGGATGCGTGGGGGCCGGTGTGGCTGCTCACCAGCTTTGCGCCGCTGCCCGCAAGCGACGGGGCCGCCGTGCACGCCGCGCTGCAGCAGTGGCACGCCCGCCACCCCGAGGCCCCGCCGCTGTGCTGGGTGCTGCAGATCCGCCACGAAGGCCGGGCCGAGACCACGGTGATGGCCGGGCAGGTGCCCGAGCCGCATGTGGTCACCGAGGCAGGCGTGCGTTTTCGCGTGCACCTGCTGCGCGGGCAGAACCACGGCCTGTTCCTCGACATGGCCGAGGGCCGCGCCTGGGTGCGCGCGCACCTGGCCGCGCGGCCCGGCGCGCGGGTGCTCAACCTGTTTGCCTACACCTGCGCGTTTTCGGTGGTGGCGCGGCAGGCCGGTGCGGCCGAGGTGGTCAACGTGGACATGAGCGCGGCGGCGCTGTCGACCGGGCAACACAACCACCGGCTCAACGGCATCGCAGGCGGCGCGAGCTTTCTGGCGCACGACCTGTTCAGCAGCTGGGGCAAGGTCACGCGCAGCGGCCCCTACGACCTGGTCGTGGCCGACCCGCCGAGCTACCAGAAGGGCAGCTTTGTCGCCACCAAGGACTACGCGCGCCTGCTGCGCCGCCTGCCCACGTTGCTGGCACCGGGCGGGCATGCGCTGCTGTGCCTGAACGCGCCCGAGCTGGGGCCCGACTTCCTGGCCGCGCAGGTGGCCGAGCACGCGCCCAGCCTGCAGCCGCTGGGCCGCTTGCCCAACCCGCCGGTGTTTGCCGACGTGGACGAGGCGCGCTCGCTCAAGGTGCTGGTGTACCGTGCGGCCGATGTGGCAGCCGGTGCCGATGGCCGCGCTGCGGCGGCACTCAGCGCGTGAAGTCGCCTGCGGCCTCGGGCTGGTAGAGCACCTCCAGCACCTGCACCGCATGCGCGCGGCCCTGCAGGTCGCGCCAGCGGGCGGTGCCGCCGCAGTGCACGCCCAGCAGCCCTGCCCCCGCGGGCGACAGCACCGACCAGCGGCCCGCGGCCGGGTCGGCATCGGCCGGATAGCACAGTCGTACCGTGTGCTGCGCGCCCGTGGCCAGGTCCTGCACGCGGCACTCGGCGTTCATGGTCACCACATCGGGTGCGATGTCGGTGTGGTCCACCACGTCGGCGGTGTCCAGGCATTCGGCCAGCGCGGGCGGCAGGCCGCGCGGATCGAGCCGCGACAGGCGCAGCAGATCCAGTTGCGTGAGGGTGCGCTCGATAGGAGGCAGCGTGGTGGGCAGAGTGTCAGAAAGGGTCATGGAAATCTTGGGGACAGCGGGCAAGGCCCGCAGGGCCATGGAAAGCCAGGCCACAGGCGGCGGCACAACGCGGCCAGCCGAAATGCGACCAGGACAATGAAACAGGCACCAGCTGGAAGGGGCCCGGCGATCGCGGCGGTGCGCGACACAAAAGGGAGGGGGATCGCCGGGCTTAGAGGTCTGCAGCGGGCAGACCGTGGGCGCTCAGGTGGTGGCATTGCGGCCCGCGCGCACGGGCCCATGCGTCCGTGCGGAACGCGTGTCGGTGCAGTGCGGTGTGTGCCGGGGCCATGGCGGCACTGTAGGTGGCGGGGCGGTGGGTGTCAAACCCCTGCACCCGTGCTGCCTTGGCGTGCCTGGCGGCGCAGCCCCGCATGGTCGGCGGATGCCGGCGATTGCGGGATGGGCCGCGGCCGTGTGGGCACGGTCGCCAAGGTGCAGAGAGCACCTGGCCAACAAAATGCTATCAATTTAATAGCTGAGAATTCAGCGTTGAAAAGGGCGGTTTCAAGTCCAAGCGCAACACTTGTATTGGTTCAATGCACCGAATCAGGCTGCTGCGTCAGGCGCTGCAGATGTTGGGCATACACCTCCAGC
>NZ_BAABEX010000030.1:213665-213828 GCF_039540375.1 Acidovorax lacteus | reverse complement strand
CCAGGGGGGATGACTGGGGGGCGGCCTGTCTTGGCCATGGCTTTGCTCCTGCTGCGGGGATGCAGCAGGAGCAAAGTTTATTTCTTCTACACCCTCCAAAGAAAAGGAGGCAAAAGAAAGGCGACCCTACAGGCTGCGTCCCTGCGCTGCGCTCCGGGCAACC
>NZ_BAABEX010000030.1:213587-213655 GCF_039540375.1 Acidovorax lacteus | reverse complement strand
CGGGTGTGCCGCAGGACACACCCGCATCGTGATCATGCTTGCTGCGGTTGTCCGAGCGGAGCGCGATC
>NZ_BAABEX010000030.1:213285-213577 GCF_039540375.1 Acidovorax lacteus | reverse complement strand
CATAACTCACTTCGCGCCTGGGGCGCTGCGTTCGGACAAATGCGGCGAGTCAGTTGACGAAGCCTGCGTGTCCTTCGGCACGCAGGCCACCCCAGGCGCTGCGCGCCTCGGCGCATCCTGAAGGGGGTGGGGAGACGGGCCATCGCTGCGCTCGGCCCAACGGGGGCATCACCGCTGTGGGCCTATGCATCGGCAGGACGGCTGCGCCGCCCGGGAGTCGGCGTCGCTGCGCAGCAGCAGCCGACCCCTCTGGCCCCTCGGCTGCGACGAGGAGCGCAGGGCGAGGGGCGCG
>NZ_BAABEX010000030.1:148574-213275 GCF_039540375.1 Acidovorax lacteus | reverse complement strand
CCGCATCGTGATCATGCTTGCTGCGGTTGTCCGAGCGGAGCGCGATCAGCGCGCAGCGAGTTCCGCAGCACGCCCCGCGACCGAGCACCGCAGGGTGCCCGAAGCGCAGCGCAGGGACGCAGACGTGGGGTCGCCTTTTCTTTGCCTTCTTTCTTTTGGCGACCCAAAAGAAAGAAGGTGCGCCGCCGGGCGCACATCCCGGCCTCAGAACACAGCACAAGCACGGCAGCTAACCATCGTCTACAACCAAATGCTATGAATTCCATAGCTGCTCGTGCTTAAGAATCAAGCACAAACCCAAGAAAAACCCCCATGCTCACCGTCCAAAACCTCCACCAGTACTACGGCGGCTCCCACATCCTGCGCGACGTGAGCTTCACCGCCGCCCCCGGCAAGGTCACCGTGCTGCTCGGCCGCAACGGCGTGGGCAAGACCACGCTGCTCAAGAGCCTGATGGGCCTGGTGCCCATCAAGAGCGGCAGCATCCAGTTCGATGGAAAGCCGGTTGACAAAGCCACCCCCTACGACCGCGCGCGCGCCGGCATGGGCTACGTGCCGCAGGGCCGCGAGATTTTTGGCCGCCTCACGGTCGAAGAAAACCTGCGCATGGGTCTGGCGTACCGGCCCGCATCCACCCCGGTGCCCCCGCAGCTGTACGAGCTGTTTCCGGTGCTCCAGCAGATGCTGGGGCGTCGCGGCGGCGATCTGTCGGGCGGGCAGCAGCAGCAGTTGGCCATCGCGCGGGCGCTGGCGCCCGGGCCGCGCCTGTTGATCCTCGACGAGCCGACCGAGGGCATCCAGCCGAGCATCATCAAGGACATCGGCCGCGTGATCCGCATGCTGGCCGACGGTGGCGAGATGGCCATTCTGCTGTGCGAGCAGTACTACGACTTTGCCGAGGAGCTGGCCGACGAGTACCTGGTGATGGAGCGCGGCGAGATCATCGCCCGCGGCCCCGGGCACGAGATGCAGGCCAAGGGCATCCGGCAGCTGGTGGCGATCTGAGCGGCGCTGCGCGGTGCAACAGGCCCGTCAGAAGCCTGTTGCAAGCCCGGGATAGTGCGCTTGACCCGGCGCAGCGCCCGCGCCTAAGCTCGCTTGACGGCTCCGGTGCCGCGGCGTGGGCCGCGGGCGGGGCCTTCGCCCAGAGCCGAAAGCCCCTTCCGTGAAGAAAACGCCCGCACCGTCTGCCCCGTCTGTCAGCCTGCACGACATCGAAACCCTGTGGGAGCGCACCACCGGCGCGCCGCCTGTGGGCGCCCTGCGCAGCGGTCTGCGCCAGCTCTTCGGTGTGGTGGATGCCCCCGAGGAGGGCGCACCTGCGCCTGCACAGGCGCCCGCGCCTTTGCAGGCCCGCCCCCTGACCCTGCTGATGGCCGAAGTGCGCGAGCTGTCGGCGCTGGCCTCCTTGCACCCGCCCGAGCGGGCGTCGGCGGCGCTCCAGCGCTGCCTGGACCGCATCACCGAGGTGGTACGCACCTACGGCGGAGACATTGACCACATGGCGGGCCAGTTGCTGTCGGTGGTGTTCGGCCTGCCCGAAGCCCGCGACGACGACGCTGCGCGCGCCGCCATGTGCGCGGTGGCGCTGCAGATGGCCCTGCGGGATCTGAACCAGGAGCATCTGCAAGAGCACGTGCCCGCCGTGTTCCTGGGCATCGGCATTGCCACCGGCACGGCGCTGGTGGGGCACCTGGGGGCGGGCCCCCGCAGTGCTCCCCACACGGTGCTGGGCGATGTGGTCACGCTGGCCGCGCAGTTGCGCGCGCTGAGCCTGCGCGGTCAGGTGCTGGTGTGCGAGCAGACCTACCAGCGCTGCTGGAGCAACGCCTCCATGGCCGCGCCCATGCAGGTCTGGATCAAGGGGCGCAGCGAATCGGTGTCGGTGCGCGAACTGGTGGCCGTGCCCTCGCGCAAGCTCAAGGTGCCGCGCCAGGAGTTCCGCCGCAGCCACCGGGTGGAGGCGCACCTGCCGGGCACCTACCAGGTGGTGCGCGACGGTGTGGTGCTGCCCCATGTGGCCGCCTGCACCCTGCGCGACGTGGGCTACCACGGCACCATGCTGGTGCTGTCCGAGCCGCTGATGCTGCAGGACGAGGTGCGCCTGTCGTTCGACCTGCCCATGTCCAACTACCAGGCGCGCGATGTGTACGCCCGCGTGGTCACGCTCACCGCAGCCGAAGACGGCGTGCTCGCCGGTATGGAGTTCACGCGCACCAGCGCCGAGTTCGACGCGCGCGTACAGCGCTTCGTACAGATGCTGGTGGCCGCGCGCTGAACGCAGCGCGCAGCACCGGCCGCCGCGTGGGGGTCAACAGCCCAGCGCTGCGGCCAGTGCGGCGATGTCGTGGCAATGCAGGTCGTTGCCCGGCTGGGGCGACACGTCCTTGGGCTGCGCCACGCCATATTCAAACGATCGCTCGATGTACGCCGTGCGCAGCCCGCAGGCGCGCGCGGCCGCCAGGTCGTCGTGGTGGGCGGCAGCCAGCAGCACGGCTGCGGGTGGCACGTCCAACACCCGGGCCACGCCCAGGTAGGCCGCGGGCAGTGGCTTGTAGGCGTGAAACACCTCGGCGCTGAGCACGCAATCCCAGGGCAGCCCCGCGTGCTTGGCCATGCGCGTGAGCAGCCCGATGTTGCCATTGGACAGCGCGCCCACCACCAAGCGCTGGCGCAGCCGCTGCAGGCCAGCCGCGCTGTCGGGCCAGGCATCGAGCCGGTGCCACACGCGGTTCAGGTGGGCGCGTTCGGCCTCGTCCAGATGCCCCAGCCCAAAGCGCGGCAGGATCTCGTCGAGCACCTCGCGGTGCAGGGTGTCGAGCACCGTCCAGGGCCGTGAACCGTTGCGCACGCGCTCCATCGCGGGTTGGTAGCCCGCGCGCCAGGCCAGCGCGAAGGCGTGGCCGTCCACCTGTGGCCAACGTACGGCCATTTCGCGCACGATGCTGCCGTGCCAGTCCACCACGGTGCCGAAGACATCGAACACGACCACCTGCACATCGGCCAGGGCCGGTGGGAGGGCGGCGCGGTCGCGTGGTGGCGGCTCAGGGTGTTGCGGCATGGCGGGGCTCCAAGAGTGCCCCGCAGCTTACATGGCCCAGATGCGCGGCGGCTCCGCCGCGCGCTGCCAGAACTGCTGGCGCCACGCGCCGCGCACGGCCTTGAGCAACTCCATGGCGGGTTCCACCACCGGGGCCAGCACGCGCAGCACCAGCACCTGCGGGTGCGGCTGCGTCACGCCGGCCGTGGCTGCAAGCGGGTGGGCTTCGACGCAGGCGCGCGCTGCGTCCAGCGCGGCTTCGGCCTGCTCGCGGGTGAAGGCGTCACCGCCCGCCAGCACCAGGCTGGCCAAGCAACGGTGGCCAGCCAGTCCTACCGGGCTTTGCAGCAGGCGTGTGTCGGCCGCGTCGATCAGCCCGCGCTCCAGCCACACGCCGGGCAGCTCCAGGTGCTGCTGCAGGCTGCCTTGCACAAAGGGCTGGTCGGCATGGGGCAGGCCCAGCGCGGTCACGTCCCAGGCCAGACAGAGCGCGCCTGGCGCGGGCTCGATCTGTAGGCGGTTTTCGGCATGGCAGCCGCTGTAGCACAGGGCTTCCAGCGGTAGCCATTCCAGCCGTGCCCCGGGCGCCAGGCGCAGCCGCGTGCGCTGCTGGGCCAGCGGGCCGTCCGAGCGGTAAAAGCGCGTAGCTCCGGGCGTGGTCACCAGGCCATGTGCGCCGGTGTCCACGTCCACGGTGATGTCGAGCACATCGCCACCCACCAGCCCGCCCGGCGGGTGCACCAGCACGTTGTGGCAGATGGCATCGCCTTCCGGATAGAGGCTTTGCAGCACGCGCAGCGGTCCGTCGTGCAGAAAGCGCGCCACGGTGCGGCCGTGTTCCAGGCGGTAGTCGAGGTCAAGTCGTGCGTGCCAGGCCATCGGGGTGTCGGGTCCAGAGAATTGCTATTAAAAATAGAGCTACTGAATGAGCATTGGTCAGCACGAGCTGCCTGTTTGATTCAGGTGCTCGTGGCGCTCTGCAACGCGGCGCTGGCCCCGCCTGCGCGCGCCGGCCGGGTGTCAGGCGCGCCAGTAGCCCACATGGGGGGCGCTGGCCTCGGCCACCAGCGCCGGGCCCACGCAGTCTAT
This sequence comes from Acidovorax lacteus, assembly GCF_039540375.1. Lineage (NCBI taxonomy): Bacteria > Pseudomonadati > Pseudomonadota > Betaproteobacteria > Burkholderiales > Comamonadaceae > Acidovorax > Acidovorax lacteus. Next base: position 209,146 of record NZ_BAABEX010000030.1, on the reverse strand, counting down.
CGGGTGGGGCGCTGCGCTGAAGACCGTGCGGCACGACAGGGCGATGTCGCGCTGCTCAGGGCGGTTGCCGCGCAGCACCCGCAGGCGCTGCGCGTCCAGCCCGAACACCACGCGCCCGATGCCAGCCCAGAAGATGGCCCCCGCGCACATCACGCAGGGTTCGGTGGAGGCGTACAGCGTGGACTGCGCCAGCACCTCGCGCGGCACGCGGTCGCCGATCTGGCGCAGCGCCTGCATCTCGGCATGGGCGGTGCTGTCGCCGGTTTCGTGCGTCTGGCAGTAGGCATCGGCCAGCACGTCCCCATCCGGGCCCACCAGCACCGCGCCAAACGGCGGGTTGCCCCGCGCCCGAGCGGTGCAGGCCCAGGCGATGGCCCGCCGCAGGTGGCGGGTGTCGCTGTCGTCCAGCGCTTGTGGCAACTCGGCCAGGGGCGCAGGCCGGCTGAGGGTGGCAGGGTGGTGCATGGTGTCTCCTCGCAGGCGTGGTGCGTGGGACTATGCACAGGCCGTGCCAGTGTGCGGGCCAGCGGGTGCGCTGTGCTCAGGGCGCGGGCGGGGTGCAGGGCGAGTCGAGCCCCACCAGCCCGGCCACCTTCTGCAGCCGGGAGCGCCGCTCCAGGCAAGCCTGGTATTCGGCCTGCGCCGCCTGCTGCTGCGCGGCGCGGGCGGCGCGGACGCGCTCCGCCTGGATCTGGGCCACCCGCTCGCGGATCTGCGGCATGGCCGCCAGCGCCGCTTTTTCGCCTTCGAGGATGGCGTTCGCCCGCTGGCTGAAGTCGGCCGCGCCAATGTCCAGCACCTGCGGGCGGATCACCACATCGGCGCGCGCGAGTTCGGCTTCGCCGAGCTTCTGGCCCATGATGGCAATCGATTGGCCCAGGGTGCCGAGCAGATCGCCCGGCGTTTTGCCCCGGGCCTTGTTGGAGATATCGACCGCCACCACCAAGTCGGCCCCCAGCTGGCGGGCTGCGTCCACGGGCACGGGGCTCACCACGCCGCCGTCCACGTAGCGCCACCGGCCGATCACCACCGGCTGGAACACGCCCGGCACGCTGCTGGACGCGCGCACCGCCTGGCCCGTGTTGCCGCGGGCGAACACCGTGCGCTCGCCGTCTTCGAGCCGCGTAGCCACGGCCACGAAGGGCTTGGCCAACTGCTCGATGGGCTTGCGCCGCACCTGCTCGTTGACATAGTCCTCCAGCTTCTGGCCCTGCACCAGACCGCCGGACGAAAGCTGCAGATCGCGGATGCGGCTTTCGTCGAGCGCCACGGCCCGCTCTTGCAGCTCAAACGCTGTCATGCCGCTGGCGTAGAGCGCGCCCACCACGCTGCCTGCACTGGTGCCTGACACCACCGCTGGCACCAGGCCATTGGCTTCGAGCATCTTGATCACGCCGATGTGCGCGAAGCCCTTGGCCGCACCGCCGCCCAGTGCCAGGCCAATGCGCACAGGCGGTGGGCCTGCGGGGGCTGCAGCCTCGGGCGCGGGCCGCACCGGGGCACCGCCGCCGCAGCCGGCCAGCACGGCAGCGGCCACCAGCGCGGCCGCCGTATGGCGGGCTGGGCGGGACCAGGGGGCTCGCCAGGCGCGGCGGTCTGGGTGGGGCGGGGTCGGGGCAGACGATGGCATGGCGATCAGGGGCGCCCATGTCCGAAGGGCCACGGGTGCGGGTGCCGATGGTAAACCCATGGGCGCAGCCCTACGGGACACGCGCGATGGGCCTTGTCGGCTAATCGAGTCGCACGATGGCAGCGGCGTGGACTGTCCGTGCCTGGGGCCGTGTCCAGGGCGGCCGTGCGCGCGCTGTCCTCAAACGCGGGCCCTAGCGCTGCACTGCCTGCGGCAGCTGGAACGCGTACTCACCCTCTGCCACATGCGGTCCGATCATCATGCGCGCTACCAGTCGGCGCTGCCAGCCCAGGCGCTGGGTCTGGGTGTCGTTCCAGATCAGCGTGCAGCGCACCGTGCTGCCCTGGATCACTGGCACCTGGTTGAGGGTGGTGTAAGGCAGGTCCAGCGGTTCGCCGCTGTCGGCGTCCAAGAGCACGATGCCGATGGTGTGGTCGTACGGTGTGACCGGCGGCTCGTGCGGTGAGGCGGGCGGCGACCAGGTGGCCTGCATGTGCAGGTAGGGCCAGCGAAAGTCGCAGTGCTCCGGGGCCACTTGCAGCCCGCCGGTGTCCGGGTCGTGGCGGTCGAGGGCGTACGTGCCCGCCCAGATGAAGGCGCCGCGACGGTCCAGCAGCTTCCAGGGGCGCATCAGCGGCCCCAGGCCCATACCCACCAGCCGCTTGAGAAAGGCGAACACGCGCAGCCCCACCGCGGGCGTGCCGCTCGATGCCAAGGCCCCGGCAGCGGAGGCGGCCACATGGCCCGCGGCGCTCTCGCGGTCGTGGGACCCGTGGGCCAGGTGGGCTTCGTGCGCCTCTTGGGCGGCGTGGTGGGCCAGCCATTTGTGCACCAGGTTGTAGAGCCACAGGAATGTGGTGGGCAGGCTCTTGCGGTAGGTGGCCGACAGCGAAACCCCACGCTGCGTTTCGCCATCCAGTACGGCCGTGAGCCGGAAACTGTCAAGCGCGATGGGCAGGGCGCTCAGCTCGAAGTACACATCGCGCGCTTCCAGCACCAGCATGCCTGCGCGATAGTGGCCCTGAAACAGATACATCAGGTCGCGCGCGGGGCTGCCCGCGTTGCCCTCGGCGTAGTGCTCGCAGCCGTACACCCACACCGGGCTGCTGCCGGTGTCGTCGGGTGCGCCCACATGCAGCACCGTCAGCGCAATGCGGATGGTGGCAATCGCCAACTGGTCGAACGCGGGCACGACGAAGGGCGAGAACACCGACATGCGCGACACGCTCCAGGTGCGGCCAAGCAGGGCCGCAGCGGGCGGGGGGGCCGCCACGGGGCGGAGCTGGCAGGGGGCAGAGCCCAACAACCTGCCTTGGTGCAAGACTTCCAGCGCAAAGGCCGGGCGGTCCACGGGCACCACCAAGTGCACGAGCGTGCCGTCGGCGCTCAGCGCAAACGGCTGGGCCTGCTGGTCGATCCGAACCTGCAGGTCGGCGGGTTGCAGGTAGGCAAAGCCGTTGGCTCCCAGAGAGGCCAGGGTCATGAGCTGACCGCCGTCCACTGTCAGGGGCGTCTGTGGGTCCAGCGGCTGGCGGGCCATGCGGCCGGCAGGGGACACATAACGCAGGCCACAGGCCTGCGGCGGCACCGGGGATGCGCCGAAGGCGTCGTACGGAATGCGGGCCACGATACCGCCCGAGGTGACCGCCACCACGCCCTGTGGGCTGAGCGCCAGGGAGGCGTTGATGGCCGGGTACTGTACCGACGTCCAGAACGCTGGATCGTGCCCCTGGTCGTGCGGGCCGCGCGCCTGCCCGGCCACGTCGAACTGGCCGAGCACTGCGCCTGTGGCCGGAGCGATGGCCAGTACGACCCCGTCGCCTGTGGCCACGTACACGCGATAGCCACGCAGGTCGTCGGGGTCGGGCCCTACCACCGGGGACGAAAAGCTGGGCATGCCGGTAAAGCGCTCCCACATCAGCGACGGCGCGGCGCTGCGATCGCGCAGGTCATAGCCCCGCAGCACGCCATCTGACGAGAGCACGAACATCTGCTGAAGATCGTCCTGTTCGTAGAGCGCAGGCGATGCATAAATGAGCGCCGGCGTGTCCACGCTGGCCAGCCGCTTGCCTTGCGCGTGGGCGTCCAGGCAGACCACGCGTCCGTCGAATGCGCCCACAACCACCCGACCGTCGCGCGTAATGGCCGGCGAACTTGCGCAGAGGTTGTCCAGTGGCGCCGTCCAGAGCAGCGTGGGCGTGTCTTGACGGGGGTCGAACGCGTACACCGTCATATCGGCCGATGCGAAACAGCCCATAGAGCCATCGGCGCTGAAGGCCGCCGCGCTCCAGATGAAAAAGCCTGTGGCAAACGACCAGCGCGGCTTCAGTTGGGCGCCGTCAACCTGGCACGCGTAGAAAAAGAAGTTGTCACAACCCGCGTACAGGTGGCCGTGACCATCGGTGGTCACATTGCCCTCCAGCCAGTCGATGGTACTGGGGGAGTCGAGCTGGGCCTTGAGCTCAAAGCGCTCCAGGGATTGGCCCGGCGCGCGATGGTACAGCGCGCGGTCGCCCCCTGGCACACACAGCAAGCCGCTGGGCAGGTAGCAGGCCGCTGAATCGACCACGGCGCGCGGCGGGTCGGCATCGCGTTGGCAGGCGCCCGCAGCCACCGGCACATGGCTCCACGTTCCATCGGCACCGAGCGCGTACAGGTAGCCGTCCGACGACCCGACGTGCGCCGTGCCGTGCGCGTCCACGATGGGTGTGGCGTTGAGGATTCCGCCCGGCAATGCGCGTCGCAGTACCACGGCTTGGGCGCGCAGCGGAGGACCGAAGCCCCAGCAGCCGGTGTTCTGTGGGTTGCCGCGCATGGTCGGCCACGGTGCGGGTGCGGGGTCGGTGGTGTGCATGGTCCCTCCTTGTGTGCATTGCCTTCGTGGGCGCGAATGTAGGCCCGAACGCCTCGCATGGCGAGCCCCGCCGGTGCCGACTACCGCGAGCGCGGGAGGGGCTCCTGCGGCGCGCCGTATCGCGCATTCCCCGCAGTGGCGCCGGCGGTTTGCGGTGCCGTGGTGTCAGCGGGGCGGATCGCGCTCGGGGTGCGGCTGTCGAAATCTCCGCGCTGTTCGGTGTCCCATAAACATGGGAGCGGGGGGCACGGCAGCGGTGCGACAATCGTTCAAGGAGGTTTGGCTATGCCCGTCCGTGTGTTGGTGGTGGAGGACGAGCCCGCGTTCTTGCAGCGGTTTTCTGAAGCCGTGCAGCGCCATGCGCAGTTGGAACTCGTGGGCGCCGTAGCCACCGTGTCTGCGGCGTGCGCCACGATCGACGCCGTGCTGCCCGACGTGGTACTGACCGATCTGGGCTTGCCAGATGGCAGTGGCACGACCGTCATCCGCCATGCCTTGGCCCGGCGCTCTGATTGCGACGTGCTGGTGGTGACCATGTTTGGCGATGACGCCCATGTCACCGACAGCATTGCCGCCGGGGCCACCGGATACCTGATGAAAGACGCGCTGCCCGACAGCATGGCCGACTCCATCTTGCAGGTGCGCGACGGGGGGTCACCCATCAGCCCCGGTATTGCGCGGCGGGTGTTGCAGCGCTTCCGGGTGGCGGCCACCGGCATGGTGGCAAGTCCTGAGCCTCTGGTTGTCAGCCCGGCCACCCCGCCGGTGGACAACCCCCTCACGGCGCGCGAAGCGGACATCCTGCGCCTGGTGGCCAAGGGCCTGAGTTTCTCGGAGATTGGCGAGGTGCTCGACATCTCGCCGCATACCGTGGTGGCGCATGTCAAGCGCATCTACCGCAAACTGGCCGTGCACTCGCGTGGCGAGGCCGTGTACGAGGCCCAGGCCATCGGGCTGCTCTGACATGCAAGACCTCTGGACACGGCCGTGGAGCCCGGCGGTGTGGCGGTTTTCGGCGGGCTGCCGATGGCATCGGCAGACTGCGCGGGTGGATCGCGCAGGACATGAGCCCAGCCGGAAGCGCCTTGGCGTCTGCTGAGCATGTGGTCTGCCGCGCTTGCCACCCGTTTTGATGCGCTGACGGCCTTGCACGCGCAGGGCGATTTGGTCGTGGCGCGTGCAACCCACCGCGGCCAGCCGGTGCTGCTGTGGCACCGAAGCCTCCTGGATGAAGCCGCCATCCAGGCCGGCCGCATTGTGGCTGAGCGTTTGCGGCAAGGGCAGTGCCTCGAACTGCTGGAGTGCCTGGAAGGGCCTTCTGGGGTGACCTGGGTGGTGCCAGACGATGGCGCGCTGTTCCTGGACGAGTGGATGGGGCAGTACGGGCCTGTGCCCTTGGCCACTGCGGTGCAACTCTTGCAGGCTGTGGCAGAGGCACTGGACGCCCTGCACCGCAACGGCGTGCTGCACCTGCATCTGCGGCCAACCACCGTGCGTGTTCAGCCAGGGACGCCGGTGCGGGTGGCACTGCTGCCGGTGGATGCGGTGCCCATGGAGTCGGCCTCTACCTGGGACTGCACGGCGCCTGGGCACGATGCCCGCTACGGCGCACCCGAGCTCAGCGGCCGCACGGCCAACCGGCCTGGACCGCGTACCGACCTGTATCTGCTGGGACTGCTTGCCTACGAGGTGCTAACCGGCCGGCTGCCGTTTGATGCCGTCGATGCGCTGGAGTGGTGGCATGCCCATCTGGCCGTCCCTGCGCCCGAGGTGTCTGTGCTGCGCCCCGAGCTACCGCGGGAACTGGCTGAACTGGTGGCCGCATTGCTGTCCAAGTCGCCCGAGCAGCGCCCTGCATCCACCGCCGCGGTGGCCCGTGACCTTCGGGCCTGCGTCCAAGGCCTGGCCTCTCCGCAGCCCGGGCAGGCCGTGGCGCTGCGCTCGCCGCGCGCACTGTTCGCGCAGCCGCGCCTGCTGTTGGGCCGCGAGGCCGAAATGGAAGCGCTGCAACAAGCGCTGGACCGCGTGTCCGCAGGGCGTGTGGAGCAGGTCTGCCTGACGGGGCCCGCGGGCATCGGCAAGAGCGCGCTGGCGGCCCGGTTTCTGGAGTCGGCGCGGTTGGGGGGCGCGCGCGTACTGTCGGCCAAGTGCCAGCAACAGTGGGTGCCGCGGCCGTACCCGGTCGTGGCAGCGCTGCTGGATGATTTGGCCAGCCAGGGGAGGGCGCTGCCCCGGGGCGTGCTGGGGCCCGAGGCGGCCGCACTGGTGGCGCTGTCGCCCGATCTGGCCGCACCGCTGGGCCTGCCGGTGGTGGGTTCGGCCTTGCCCCCCGAGCAGGCCAGGCAGCGGCTGCTGACCGGTCTGGTGCAACTGCTGGCCGCGCTGGTGCGCGACCAGACACTGGTGCTGTGGGTGGACGATGCCCACTGGAGCGATCCGGGCACGCTGTCGCTGCTGGACGCGGTACTCTCAGACCGCGCTTTGCAGCGCATTCTGCTGCTGGTGGGACTGCGCAGCGATGAAACGGGGGCTGCGCCCGCACGGGCCGCGCTGGCGTCGCTGCCCGGAGCCGATATGCCACTTTCGGGCTTGCAAGACGACGAGATGCAGCATTGGGTGGAGGCCGCTTTGCCGGGCGGACTCGCCCACCCGGCGGCCACGTTGGCGCGGCTTGCGCAGCGCAGTGCTGGCAACCCGCTGTTTTTGGGTCAACTGCTGGATGCGATGGTCGCCCAGGGCCAGCTCGTGCCAGCCGAAGACGGCCGGTGGGTGCTGGACGACCGCGCCAGCGGCGTGGCCGCCTTGCCCGCGTCGGCTCTGGAGGCAGCCGCAGCGCGGCTTCGCGTACTGCACGGTGGCGACGCCTGGCTGTTGGGGCTCGCGGCCGCGCATGGGGGAGAGGTCGACGCGGCCCTGCTGGCAGCCGCCGCCGGACGCAGTCCCGCGCAGGTGGAGGCCACGCTGCTGCGCGCCCAGGCCGAGGGACTGGTGGAGCCGACGCGCGGTGGACGCTGGCGCTTTCTGCACGACCGTCTGCAGCAGGCCGCTTACCAGGGCGCGGACGAGCCCACGCGGCAACAGTGGCACCGCAGGCTGGGCGAAACCTTGCTCGACCGGGCTGACGACGGGGCGCTCTTCGAGATGTGCCGGCATCTGGCGCTGGCACTGCCGCTGCTGTCGTCCGCCCAGCGCCATGCGTTTGTGCTGGCCTCTCAGCGTGCAGCCCGGCAGGCTGGACTCAGTGCCGCCTTTGTGCAGCAGGTGACGCTGCTGCGCGGTGCGGTGGCGGCTCTGGATGACGAGGGCACCCTGGACGACGTGGCAAGGCGTGGGCTTCTGTTCGATGCCGCGGAAGCCCTGGTGTTGGCGCGCGACTTTGAGCAGGCGGCCCAGTGCCTGGGGGCCGCCGAGCGCTTGCTGGCCTCCGACACGCTGGCACAGGCCCGCGCCGATGAGTTGCGCATTGGATGGCTGGTGGCCCAGGAGCGTGGCGAGGACGCCCTGGCACTGGGCGTGCAGGCTCTCGGCCGCGTCGGCCTGCGCATACACCCAGCGCGCGCCAGCCTGGAGTCGCTGTGGCACTGGGCGCGGCTTCAGCACGTTCTGCGCAGCACCCCCCAAAGCCGTTGGGCTGCGGTGCCGGTCACCACGGATGCGCTGCACATCCAGACCGACCGCCTGATCTTTGCCTCGATCAGTGTGGCGCACACCCTGGCGTCGCCGCTGTATGCGGTACTGGGTCTGGTCGGGGCCCGCCTTGCGCTGCAGCGAGGCTTCACGCCCTGGTCCTGGCAGCCCATTTCAGGGGCCGCCCATGTGTTGTCGGGGGTGTTCAACGACATCGACACCGGCCATGCGCTGGGCGAGCTGTCGGTGCAGCTTGGGGACCGCCTGGGCACCCACAGCCTGAGCTTCAACCACTTGTTCTACGTGATGCACTGGAAGGTGCCCGTGGCCTCCACTTTGCCCCTGCTGCGCCACTGTTTTGAGCAGGCCGAGCGCAGCGGCAATTTCGAGATCGCTGGCTATGCCGCGGGCATGCTCGTGGGCGTCACCTGGAATGCCATGGGCTCGCTCACGGCGCTGGACGAAGTGCTGCACGAGGCGCGGGCCTTCGCCAAGCGGCGCGACAGCGCCCTGGTACGCGACTGCTGCGACACCTTCGACGGGGTGCTGCAGATCCTGCGCGGGGCGGTACCGCGCAGCGAGATCGCACCGCTGCAGCGACGGCGCACCGACGGCCGCGTGCTGCCTCACGATGCGATCTTTGCGCTCATTCACGACCAGCTGGCGGTGATGCTCAATGTGATGGCCGGTTTTACGGGCGACGCCGTGGTGGCCTGCGGGCAGCGCGTGCGGCGCAACCTGCACCGGCTGGCCGGTAATTTTTCGACACCGCTGCACCACTGGTTTGAAGCCCTGCTGCACGCCGACCGCCTGCGCGAACGCAGCTCGCGCGGATCACGGCGGCTGGTGCAGCGGCATCTGTCCAAGCTGCGCACCTGGGCGGCGCATTGCCCGGCCAACCATGCGCACCGCGTGCTCAGCCTGGAGGCAGAACTGGCAGCGCTGGCCGCAGACACCACAGCGAACAGTCTGTTCGAAAGGGCTTTGCAAACGGCTTGCGAACATGGCTTTACGGGAGACGCGGCGATTCTGGCGCACCGTTGGGCGCGCCACTGTGCCCGCAGTGGCCACCCCGATGGACTGCGTGTAGCCCTCGAGCGTGCCCATGCGCTGTACTCCCGATGGGGCGCAGCCTGCATGGTGGAGCAGATCGAAGCGAGCTTGCCCACCTTTGCCCGGCCTCGGCACGACCCGCCTCCATTGCCGCTGGACACGGCGACGCTGATCAAGGCCTCTCAGGCGATCGGCACCGAGCTGGAGATGGGCGCTGTGGCCGAACGCCTGCTCCAGCAGGTGATGGAGAACGCTGGTGCGCGCTACGGGGCGCTGCTACTGCAACGCGATGACCGTCTGGTGCTGGCAGCGCAGCGCTCCAGCCTGGGCGCACGCGTCGAGCCGCCACCGCCGGCTGCTCTGGAGCGTACCGGCCTGCCCCAGGCGTTGCTGCGCGCCATGGTGCAGGGGCGCGAGCCGGTCGTGCTCGAAGACGCCTGCGCCCCCCATGCCTGGGGCGTGGCGTCCCGCTGGGAGGGGCAGTCCCGCGTGTCGGTGCTGTGCGTGCCGGTGGTTGCGGCAGGCCGCCCGCTGGGGGTGCTGTACCTTGAAAACGAGCTGTCGGCCGCCTGCTTCACGCCCGATCGTGCGGCCGTGGCGCGCGTATTGGCGGCGCAGGCGGCGGTGTCTCTGGCCAATGCGCGCCTGTATGCCGAACTGAGCGAAGCCCACGACGAGTTGCAGGCTGCCAACCAGCGGCTGGAGGAGCGCGTGCGCGAGCGTACGCACGCATTGGAAGCCAACCACGCCCAGATGCGGCGGCTGGAACGCCAGCACGCTGCCGACGAGGAGCGCCAGCGCATCATGCGCGACCTGCACGACGGCCTGGGCTCCCAGCTGTTCGTGATGCTGTCGCGCGTCGAGCGCGAAGACATCGAGCGGGGCGAGATCAGCGACGCGCTGCGCGCCTGCATTGCCGACATGCGACTCGTGCTCGAAGCCATGGGCAGCGACGGGCACGACTTTTTGGCCGCCTGGGGCAGCTTCCGCTTTCGCTGGGACGCGCAGCTGCGCGCGGCTGGCTTGCAGGTGCGCTGGCGCGACGAGATTCCGCACGACACCCTGGAGCTGGCGCCGACGACCGGGCTGCAGGTCCTGCGGGTGGTGCAGGAGGCGCTGACCAACGTGCTCAAGCATGCGCATGCGCAGAACGTGGACGTGCACATTGCCGCTTTGCGAGGGGCCTTGCGCGTGACGGTGCGCGACGATGGGTGTGGCATCCGGGAGCAGGCAGGGCCCGCCAGCCGCGGCCTGGCCAACATGCGCGCACGCGCTTCGCGCGTGGGGGGCGAGCTTCGGCTGGAGCCGCTCGTCCCCGGCACTTGTGTGGTGCTGGAACTGCCTGTCGCCCGGTAGCGTGCTGCTTGCGCCGGTGTGGTGACTGCAGCTGATCCTGGGGGCTTGTCCCAGCCGCAGCCCGGTGCGCTTTGGTCCCGGGCCGCGCTGAATGCCCCCGGGCAGCAGGCCCCAAGCCGTGGGCGGGCGCTTACTCGCCCTGCGAACCGCGGTGCGCCCAGCCCGTGGTGCGCTTTTCCACCCAGCTGAACAGCTCGTACATGGCCATGGCCATGGCGCCCACCACCATCAGGCCTGCAAAGGCCAGGCCCATCTGCATGGACGAACCTGCGCTGATGAGCAGGTAGCCGATGCCCTCGTTGGCAGCGGTCATCTCGCTCACGGTGGTGCCCACGAAGGCCAGCGTGATCGCCACCTTGAGCGAGCCGTAGAAGTACGGCATGGAGCGCGGCAGGCCCACCTTGGTGAGCACGTCCCAGCGCTTGGCGCCCAGCACGCGCAGCACGTCTTCCAGCTCAGGCTCCAGCGTGGCCAGGCCCGTGGCGATGTTCACCATGATCGGGAAGAAGCTGATGAGGAAGGCCGTGAGGATGGCCGGGCCCACGCCGATGCCAAACCACACCACCAGAATGGGCACGAACGCCGCCTTGGGCAGGGCGTTGAAGGCGGTCATCAGCGGGTACACCGCCGCGTACGCCAGGCGCGAGCTGCCAATCAAAAAGCCCAGCAGCACGCCGACCACGATGGCAATGCCAAAGCCCGCCATGGTCACCCAGAACGTGCGCCAGGCATGGCCTGCGATCACGCCCTTGAACTCCACCAGCTGCGTGGCAATCGCCCACGGGCTGGGGAAGATGAATTCCGAGACTTGGAAGGCCGAGCAGACGAGCTGCCACAGCAGCACGATGGCCACGAGCAGGATCCACGGCGACCAGCGTTCGATGTTCTTTTTGTGCATGGTGATCAGGCCCCGGTTATTGCGGCAGGGGCGTGGCCGCCTGGGCTGCGCCGTGGCGCATGGCCCCGATGTGGCCGCGCAGTTCGTGGACGATGTCGGTGAACTCGCGGGTGTAGGTCATCTCCAGGTCGCGCGGGCGGGGCAGGTCGATTTCGCGGCGCACCACGAAACGGCCCGGGCCCTTACTCATCACGTACACGGTATCGGCCAGGAACACGCTCTCGCGCAGGTCGTGCGTGACGAGGATGACGTTGAATTGCTGCTCGGCCTGCAAATCGCGCAGAATGCACCACAGCTCTTCGCGGGTGAAAGCGTCGAGCGCGCCGAAGGGCTCGTCGAGCAGCAGCATCTTGGGCTCATGGATCAGCGCGCGGCAGATGCTGGCGCGCTGCTGCATGCCACCCGAAAGCTGCCACGGGAACTTGTCTTCATAGCCGCCCAGGCCCACCTTCTGCAGCAGGCCGCGCGCACGGGCTTCGTATTCCTTGCGGCGCGCCTTGAACTGGCTGCGGTGCGGCTCGACGATCTCCAGCGGCAGCAGCACGTTGTCCACCGTGGTGCGCCAGGGCAGCAGCGAGGGCGCCTGGAACGCCATGCCCGAGATTTTGAGCGGCCCGGTCACGCTCTGGCCGTCGATCAGGATCTTGCCCATGGAGGGCATGCGCAGGCCCGTGGCCAGCTTCATGAAGGTGGACTTGCCGCAGCCCGAAGGCCCAACGATGGCAATGAATTCGCCTCGGCGCACCTGCAGGTCGATGGCCTCGACCGCAAAGTGGTTCTTGGCACGCAGCTCGTCGTTGTAGGCGAGCCAGACATCGCGGAAGTCGACAAAAAAAGGTTCGGCGGCAGCCTGCATGGATAGTGCTCAAACAGGCTGCTCGTGCTTATTTTTCGAGCACGAGCAGCTATCAAAAGAATAGCAGACGCGGTGGCGCTGCACCGCAGGGCTTACTTCTTGGGCAGCACGTTCAGCTCGGCAGCGCTGGGCAAGAGGCTGCCGTTCCACACGTCTTCCACCTTCACGCGGGTCTTGGTGCCGTAGGCGTCGGACACCTGCGAGGCCATCAGCGACAGGCGGCCCGGGTTGACCTGGCCGAAGCCTTCGGCGCGGGCGTCCGGGCTGTTGATCACGGTGTCGATGGCCAGTTGCAGGCGGCGCGTTTCGAGCTGCACGTTCACGATGCCGTCGCGGGCCTTCACATGCTCGATGGCCGCCGCCGGATTGGCGATGACTTCCTTGGCACCCTTGGCAAAGGCCTGCAGGAAGGCCTTGACCGCGGCCGGGTTCTCCTTGACCAGCTTGGGGCTGGCAATGATGGCGTTGCCGTAGAGCTTCACGCCATGTTCGGCATAGGGCAGTACGACCACGTCGGCCGCCTTGGCGCCGCGGGCTTCCAGGTTCAGCAGCGAGGTGAAGGTGAAGCCCGTGATCGCGTCCACGTCGCCGCGCACCAGCATGGTTTCGCGCAGCGGCGGGTCCATGGCCGTCCAGGTGACGTTGCCCACGTTGTTCGCCTTGGCAAAGATCGGGAACGCGCGGCGACCAGCGTCGAACACGGGCGCGCCCAGCTTCTTGCCGGTCAGGTCAGACGGTTTGGTGATGCCGCTTTTCTTGAGCGCCATCACCGAGGCCGGCGTGTTGTTGTAGACCATCATCACAGCCACGGGCTTGTTCTGCGCGTCCGGGTTGTTGGCGTGGAACTCCATCAGCGCCGCAATGTCGGCAAAGCCCATGTCGTAAGTGCCCGAGGCCACGCGCTGCACGGCACCGCCCGAGCCATTGCCGGCGTCGACCGTCACGTCCAGCCCTGCCGCCTTGAAGTAGCCCTTGGCCACCGGTTGCAGGAACAGCGCCGAGGGGCCTTCAAAGCGCCAGTCGAGCTGGAACTTGATGGGCGTGGGCGACTGGGCCTGGGCCAGAGAGGTGGCGCCGACCAGGGCCAGCACAGCAGCGGTTTGCATGAACAATCGTTTTTTCATAAGGGGCTCCTGTCAGGCGGAAAAAGAATCCGGTGGTGCATGGGGTGGCCCGCGTTCGGTGCGGACTGGGGGGCAAGCAGCAAAAAAGATGCCCGGTTTTTGAACGCAGGCATGTGCCGAGGGCCGATTGTTCACCGAATTGGTGCGTGGCGGCATGCTGGGTTTCCCGACACGGTGCAATCGGTGCCGAGGCGTTTGGCAATGCCACGACACTGGGGCAAACCTGCAGTGCGGCGGCACGCGCTGGTGGTACAACGAAATGGCATTCATCACCCACACCACAGAGAGGGGACCGCGCTATGCCCATGGCTTCAGAGTTTTTGGAGAACGTGCAACTGCCCACCATGCCCGATGTGGCGAAGGAACTGATCGCCACCATGCGCGATGAGGACATCCCGTTCGAAAAGGTGCGAGCCGCCATATCGCGTGACCCGGCGCTGACCGCCAAGCTCATCCGCCTGGCCAACAGCGCCCGCTTCGGCTTGCCGCGTCAGGTCGCTTCGCTGGACGACGCCATCACCATGACCGGGCTCAACCAGGTGCGCACGCTGGCCTTGGCAGCGTGCATGTCGGGCGTCTTCAAAGACGCTGAAGGGGTGGACGCCAAGGCCTTCTGGCAGGAGAGCATGGCCATTGCCGGGTATGCGCAGTGGCTGGCGCGCACCCTGGGCTCGGACGTGCAGCAGTCGTGGCTGGCGGGGTTTGTGGTGCGGCTGGGCGAATTGATCATTGCCCAGAAGGCGCCCGAGCAGATTCCGGCCATTGAGCAACTGCCCCGCCATGCGGGTGTGCGCTGGGAGCGTGAACGGTCGCTGCTGGGCTTTTCGGAAGCCCAGGTCACCGCCGCGCTGGCCCGCCAATGGAGGTTTCCGGACACACTGGTGCGGGCCCTGGAGACGGCTGACGATCCGTTGGAACACAGACCGTTTTGTCGTTTGGGTGGCATCCTGCACGTGGCCATGCTGCTGGCCGAAATTGGTCTGGAGGAGCCCAAGTCGCCCGCCGACACGATTGCCAGCCTGCCCGAGGAACTGAAGCGGACGTTACAGCTTGACTCGGAGTGGCTGGCCGAACACTTGCCGCCGGTGGCCAACTTTGTGGATGTGGATATTCGCTCTTAGAGCAGCGCAGCCAACACCCCGGGTGCCGTGGTTCCGGTGTGTCACACGGCACGGGCTGCCTGCGGCGGCGCGCTGAGCCACGGCCGCTTTGCGAAATGCTGCGGGCGGCTCTTGCCCGCGACGGGCGCCAGGCGGTGGTTGCCCCGCAGGCCGCACTGCGCCATGGGGGTTGTGCAGCCCATCCCAGAAAAACGGGGCCCTGGAAGGCCCCGTGATTCGTGGTTGCGTGGAGGCTTCAGCGGGGCCGCGCAGCCGCGCTGGCCACAGCCAGGGCCGTCATGTTGAACACCCGGCGCACCGTGGCGGCCGGCGTGAGGATGTAGGCCGTGGCGGCCGCACCCATCAGGATCGGACCGACCGTGACACCGCCGCTGGTCGTGGTTTTGAGCACGTTGTAGAGGATGTTGGCGGCGTCGATGTTCGGGCAGATCAGCAGGTTGGCCGAGCCGCTGAGTGTGGCGTCGGTTTCGGCCATGTAGGTCTTGCGGATGCTCGGCTCCAGCGCGGCATCGCCGTGCAGCTCACCATCGCACTCGATCTCGGGGTGGCGGGCCACGAAAATGTCTCGCGCCTCGCGCATCTTGCGGGCCGAGGGACGCTTGGACGAGCCATAGCTGGAGTGCGACAGGAAGGCCACCTTGGCGGGCAGGCCGAAGCGCTGCACCTCTTGCACCGACATCCAGGCGATGTCCGCCAGTTGCTCGGCGGTCGGGTTCTCGTTGACGTAGGTGTCGGCGATGAACAGTGGCCCCTGGTTGGTCATCAGCGCATTGAGTGCGGCGTAGTCGTGTGCGCCTGCCTGCCGCCCGATGATGCTGTGGATGCGTTCGAGGTGGGTCTCGTACAGACCCACCAGCCCGCAGATCATGGCGTCTGCATCGCCCAGCTTGACCATCAAAGAGGCGATGATGGTGTTGGAGCGGCGCACCGCGGCTTTGGCCACCTCAGGCGTGGCACCGTTGCGTTTCATGAGCTGGTGGTAGTGCTCCCAGTATTGGCGGAAGCGCGGATCGTCTTCGGGGTTGCAGACCTCCACGTCCTTGCCGATCTGCATGCGCAAGCCTGCCTTGGCGATGCGCGCGGCGATCACGGCCGGCCGGCCGATCAGGATCGGGTGGGCGATCTTGTCGTCAATCGCCATCTGGGCCGCACGCAGCGCGCGCTCGTCCTCGCCATCGGCATAGGCCACGCGCTTTTGCGAGTCTGGCAGCGCCTTGGCGGCGGTCACCACCGGGCGCATGAGCAGGCCCGTCTGGTACACAAAGCGCGACAGGCTTTCCTTGTACGCCTCCATGTCGGTGATGGGGCGCGTGGCCACACCCGAATCGGCGGCGGCCTGGGCCACGGCGGGCGCGATCTTGAGGATCAGGCGCGAATCAAACGGCGTGGGGATCAGGTAGTCGGGGCCAAAGGTCAGTTCCTTGCCCGCATAGGCATTGGCCACCTCCTCGCTGATGTCGGCCTTGGCCAGGTCGGCAATCTGTCGCACGCAGGCCAGCTTCATCGCGTCGGTGATCTTGGTGGCACCGCAGTCCAGCGCGCCGCGGAAGATGTACGGGAAGCACAGGACGTTATTGACCTGGTTCGGGTAGTCCGAACGGCCCGTGGCAATGATGCAGTCCGGCCGCACGGCCTTGGCCAGTTCGGGGCGGATTTCGGGCTCGGGGTTGGCCAGCGCCAGGATGATGGGTTTGGCGGCCATGGTCTTGACCATCTCGGCCGTCAGCACGCCCGGGGCCGAGCAGCCCAGGAACACGTCCGCGCCGTTCACCGCATCGGCCAGCGTGCGCGCTTCGGTCTTCTGTGCGTACTGGGCCTTGGATTCGTCGTAGCCACCGGGGCGGCCTTCGTAGATCACGCCCTTGGAGTCGCACACGAAGATGTTTTCGCGCTTGACGCCCAGGCCCACCATCACGTTCAGGCAGGCAATGGCGGCTGCACCTGCGCCGGACACCGCCACCTTCACCGCGCCGATATCCTTGCCCACCAGTTCCAGGCCGTTGAGCAGCGCCGCGCTGCTGATGATGGCCGTGCCGTGCTGGTCGTCGTGGAACACCGGAATGTTCATGCGCTTGCTCAGCTCGCGCTCGATGTAGAAGCACTCGGGGGCCTTGATGTCTTCAAGGTTGATGCCGCCGAGCGTGGGCTCCAGGCTGGCAATGATGTCGATGAGCTTGTCCGGGTCGCGTTCGGCCAGTTCGATGTCGAACACATCCACGCCAGCGAACTTCTTGAACAGGCAGCCCTTGCCCTCCATCACCGGCTTGCCGGCCAGCGGGCCGATGTCGCCCAGACCCAGCACGGCCGTGCCGTTGGTGATCACGGCCACCAGGTTGCCGCGGGAGGTGTAGTCAAACGCCTTGGAGGGATCGGCCTGGATGTCCAGGCAGGGATAGGCCACGCCAGGCGAGTACGCGAGCGACAGGTCGCGCTGGTTGGACAGCGGCTTGGTCGGCGTGACCGAAATCTTGCCGCGGGTGGGCTTGCGGTGGTATTCGAGAGCGGCTTCGCGCAGGGCCTGTTCGGCGGCGGAAAGGTTCTGGGTCATTCGGAAATCCTCGGGTGCCAGGGCGGTGTGGCCGACGAGCTTACCCCAGGCTGACAGCGTCTGGCACCCCATCTCATGCGATGAATGCATCAATAGAAAACCCCCGGTACAAAGGCGGTGCACCAGGGGTTGCGGCTTGGGCCGGTGGGGTACTCCGGGCATCGCCCGGCCGGCGCGCTAGTGGGCGTCGGCCTGGCGTGCGGCGTTCACGGCCGCGGAGGTGTCGCGGCTGGCGCCATTGAAGAACAGGTTCAGGACCACAGCAGTGATCGAGGCCAGCAGGATACCGGATTCGATCAGCGGATGAATGGAGTGGGGCATCCACTGCCGGAAGTTCGGGGCGATCAGCGGAATCATGCCCACGCCAATCGACACGGCCACGATCATCGCGTTGTAGCGGTTGTCCTTGAAGTCCACCGCCGACAGGATGCGGATGCCCGTGGCCGCCACCATGCCGAACATCACCAAGCCTGCGCCGCCCAGCACCACGGTGGGCAGCGATTCGACCAGCGCCGCCATCTTGGGCAGCAGGCCCAGCAGTACCAGGATCACGCCGCCAGCCACGCAGACAAAGCGGCTCTTGACGCCCGTGACCGCCACCAGCCCCACGTTCTGCGAGAAGCTCGTGTACGGGAAGGTGTTGAAAATGCCGCCCAGCAGCGTGCCCAGGCCATCGGTGCGCAGCCCGCGCGTGAGCGCCGCCTGGTCCACCGGCCGGTCGGTCATGTCGCCGAGCGCGAGGAACATGCCGGTCGACTCGATCATCACCACGATCATCACCAGCGTCATGGTCAGGATCAGGATGGGGTCGAACACGGGCAGCGCGATCTCGAAGGGCAGCACCAGGTCAAACCAACTGGCCTTGGCTACCTTGTCAAAGTTCATCAGGCCCAGCGCCGTGGCCACCACGCCGCCGATCACGATGCCCAGCAGCACCGAGATGTTGGCCACGAAACCCTTGGCAAACCGTGCGATCAGCAGGATGGACACCAGCACCAGGGCTGAGATGCCGATGCCCGTGAGGTCGGCATAGCGCGGGTTGGGCACCGTGGGCACCAGCGCCAGGCCCTTGGGCACGGGCGGCAGGGCGCTGCCGGGCGCACCGGCCGCGGCCTGGGCTTCGGCCAGCCATTTCACATGCTCGGGGTTGACCACATTGGGGGCGGTCGGGCCCACGGGGTTGCCAAAGATCCAGTTGATGCCCACGCGCATCAGGCTGATGCCGATCACCGTGATGATCGTGCCCGTGACCACGGGCGGGAAGAAGCGCAGCAGCCGACTGACGATGGGTGCGATCAGGATGGAGATTACCCCGGCACCGATCACCGCGCCAAAGATCAGCCCCGCACCGGCCGTACCGCCCGTGGACTGTGCCATCGACACCATGGGCGCCACGGCAGCAAAGGTCACGCCCATCATCACCGGCAGGCGGATGCCGAACCACTGCGTGGCCCCCAGGGCCTGGATCAGCGTGACCAGGCCGCAGCAGAACAAATCGGCCGAGATCAGCATGGCCACCTGGTCGGGCGTGAGGTTGAGCGCGCGGCCCACGATCAGCGGCACGGCCACGGCGCCCGCATACATCACCAGCACATGCTGCAGGCCCAGCGCCGACAGCCGGCCCCAAGCCAGCCGCTCGTCCACGGGATGAACAGTGTTTTGCATAGCACTCCTTGCTGCGCCCGGCGGCGCGTTTGCGTACGATGAAGTACACATCGGTAAATACAAAAAGTGTATACAGTTCAGAATGCAGTGCGTCTAGCGGTAAACCCTTGGACATGTCCCGGGCGTGACCAGACCTGCAGGTCTGCGCGGGGTGCGTTGCCGCCGTAGGGCGCGAAACGGCGGCGCGGCCGAGGATGCGCGGCTGTGCCCTGAGGCCAAGGTGTGGCCTGCCAGCGGCCCCCAGGGGCGACGCACCATCGCCTGCCGAGCTGAGCCGACCGCGTGATGCGTGCCGGGGCGTGCGGTCCCCTTTTGCAGAGGGTTGGGTGGGCTGCCCGCGTGTGGGCCGGTGCGGCTGGTGGCACCGCTGTCGCCAGCCCCTGTGGTGCCAGACCGCCATGCCGCGCGAATTCCAGCGGGGCGCTGGCTTCGGTGATGTGTTAGGTCATTTCAGGCGTTCGTGCTGGAAAATCAAGCACGAGAAGCTATCAAAACAATAGCGTCTGAAGGTCGGGGCGAGGGGCTTGCACCCAGGGCTGCAGGACGCTGGAGCGCCCGCGGCGCAGGGACGTGGGCGCTGCCGGAGGCCAACACCGCCACCATGCCCGCGCGCTGCGCTCAGGCCAGCAGATCGGCCAGCGCGCGTGCCACCACCTTGGTGGCGCGGCGCAAGTCTTCGAGCTGCAGGCGCTCGTCGGCGCGCTTGGCGTGCGATTCGAGCACGGTGCGCGGTCCGGCGCCGTAGATCACGCCGGGAATGCCGCGCTCCACGTACAGGCGCACGTCGGTGTACAGCGGCGTGCCCACGGCGGGAATCGCCTCGCCCAGCACCGCCTGGGCGTGCGTTTGCAGCGCCTGCACCAGCGGCTGGTTGCCGGGCAATGGCGTCATGGCGTTGGCCAGCAGCAGGCGGCGGATGTCCACCGTCACGCCCTCGCAGGCCGCAGCGGCGGTTTCGATCACACGGCGGATCGCGGCCTCGACCTCGGCCGGGTTTTCTTCGGGGATCATGCGGCGGTCGAGCTTGAAGCTCACCTTGCCGGGCACCACGTTGGTGTTGGTGCCGCCCTCGATGCGGCCCACGTTCAGGTACGGGTGCTTGATGCCCGCCACGTTCGACGTGATCTGCCGGTAGGCCTCGTTCTGGGCGTACAGCGCGTTCAGGATCTTCACCGCGGCCTGCAGCGCGTCCACGCCCGTGTGCGGAACGGCCGCGTGGGCCATCTTGCCGTGCACGGTCACTTCCATCTGCAGGCAGCCGTTGTGGGCGGTGACGACTTCGTACGAGAAGCCGGCCGCAATCAGCAGGTCGGGCGAGGTCAGCCCTTTCTTGAGCAGCCATCCCGGGCCCAGTTCGCCGCCGAATTCTTCGTCGTAGGTGAAGTGCAGCTCCACGCCGCCGCGCTGCGGGCGGGCCACGGCTTCCAGCGCGCGCACGGCGAAGGTGAAGGTCGCAAAGTCGCTCTTGCTCACGGCGGTGGCGCGGCCGTACATGGCACCGCCCTCGATGGCCGCGCCGTAGGGGTCGTGCGTCCAGCCTTCGCCCGGGGGCACCACGTCGCCGTGCGCGTTCAGCGCCATCACTCGGCCCGAGCCCGGCGCGCCATAGGGGCGGCGCACGATCAGGTTGGTGATGGACTGCATGCCGTAGGCCGCCACCTCGTCGGCCGGGACCGGGTGCTGTTCGGCCTGCAGGCCCATGGCCTGGAGCAGCTCGGCCGTGCGCTCGGCGTGCGGTGCGTTGTTGCCCGGGGGCGTGTCGGTGGGCACGCGCACCAGCGCCTGCAGAAACTGCACCTGCTCGTCAAAGTGCGCGTCGATCCAGGCGTCGAGAGCGGCGTAGGGGGTGGGGGCGGTCATGTGGGGCTTTCTTCGTCGGCCAACTGGAGCAGCACCTGGGTGAAGGCGTCCACGGCCAGTTGCATGTCGTGGTTGGTGGTGGATTCGAGCGGGTTGTGGCTGATGCCCGAGTTCTGCCCGCGCACGAACAGCATGGCCTGGGGCATGATTTCGTGGAGCTTCATCGCATCATGCCCTGCGCCGCTGGGCAGGCGAAACACCGGCAGGCCCAGCGCATCCACGGCGCGCTCCCAGTGGTGCTGCAGACCCGCATGGCTGGGCGCGGCGGCAGCGCGCATGGTTTCTTCGGCGGTGTAGCGCAGGCCGCGGCGATTTGCAATGCGGTCCAGTGCGTCGAGTACGTCGCGCACCAGCGCGTCGCGCTGGGCATCGATGGGCGCGCGCAGATCGAGCGAGAACTGGCAGCGCCCTGGCACCACGTTGATCGAGCCGCCGGGCACGTTCAAGAGGCCGATGGTGCCTACCGAGTCGCCGTCTTGTCGGGCGCGTTCTTCCACGTACAGCGCCAGTTCGGCCACGCCCGCAGCGGCGTCGCGGCGGCGGTCCATGGGGGTGGTGCCTGCATGGCTGGCGGTGCCGATCATCTCGCACAGCAGGCGCACGCTGCCATTGATGGAGGTGACCACGCCGAGTGGCAAGTCCAGCTCATTGAGCACCGGGCCCTGCTCGATGTGCACCTCGACGAAACCCAGGTACTGCGCCGGGTCGCGCCGCAGCTTCGGAATGTCGTCGATGCACAGTCCGGCCTGCTGCATGGCTGCGCGCATCGGAATGCCATCGGCGTCCTTCTGGTCGAGCCAGGCGGGGTTGAAGTCGCCGATCAACGCGCCCGAGCCCAGGAAGGTGGCCTTGTAGCGCTGGCCTTCTTCTTCCGAAAAGGCCACCACTTCAATGCCGAACGGCAGGCGTTTGCCGGCCTGGTGCAAGTCGCGCACACAGGCCATGGGCACGAAGATGCCCAGGCGACCGTCGTACTTGCCGCCGTTGCGCACGGTGTCGTAGTGGCTGCCGGTCATCAGATAACGGCCCTGGCTGCCGGGGGCTGGGTGGTAGCGGCCCACCACGTTGCCCACCGCGTCGATGGCCACTTCGTCAAAGCCGCAGTCGCGCATCCAGTGGCTGATGCGCTGCGCGCAGGCGCGGTGCGCGTCGGTCAGGTAGGTGACGGTGAGCTGGCCTTTCTCGGCAAAGCCCGGGTCAGAATGCTCGGCCAGCTTTTCGTGCCAGTCCCACACGTGGTTGCCCTGCTCGGGCTGCTCGCCAAACTTGTCGGCCAGGCGAATCTCGGCAATGCGGTGGATGTTGCGCAGCGCCTCGGCCAGTTCGAATTCGGGGTGGTGGTCCAGCCGACGCGCGAAGGTGGCGATGATGGCCTGCTTGGACAGGCCCGTGCCCCGTGGGCCGCGCACGGCCAGGATGAACGGGAAGCCGAAGCGCGCGTTGTAGTCGCGGTTGAGCTGCTGGATGCGCTCAAACTCCTCGGGCGTGCATTCGGTCAGGCCCGCGCGCTGCTGCTCGCCGGTGGATTCGGCGGTGAGTGTCTTGCTCACCATGGCCTTGCCCGCCAGCTCGGGGTGGGCGCGGATCAGGCCGAGTTGCTCGTCAGTGGTGGCGGTGCGCACCGCCTGCACCAGCGCCTGGCGCAGGTGCGCGAGCGAGCGAAACGGCCGCTGGGCCAGCGCGCGCTCGGCAATCCAGGGCGAATGCTCGTAGGTGCCGTCCAGCCAGGCCAGGGCCTGGGCCAGGGGCGCCTCGTTGAGTTGGGCAAGGGTCAGAGAGGTCATGGGGTGCCCGTGGCGGTGGCCTGTGAGGGGAAGGGGTGCACGCGCTTCCAGTGCTGCGCGATATCGAGGCGGCGGCAGACCCACACGTCGGAATGGCGCTCGATGTGGTCCAGAAAGCGCTGCAGCGCGGTGATGCGGCCGGGGCGGCCCAGCAGGCGGCAGTGCATGCCGATGCTCATCATCTTGGGCGCGTTGTCGCCGTTCGGGTCACCTTCGGCGTACAGCACGTCGAACGTATCCTTCATGTACTGAAAGAACGGGTCGGCGTGCGAATAGCCCTGGGGCAGCGCAAAGCGCATGTCGTTGCAGTCCAGCGTGTAGGGCACGATGAGCTGCGGCACCACGCTGCCGTCGGTCTTGCACACCTTCATCCAGAAGGGCAGGTCGTCGCCGTAGTAGTCGCTGTCGTACTCAAAGCCGCCATAGTCGGCCACCAGGCGGTGGGTGTTGGGGCTGTCGCGTCCTGTGTACCAGCCCAGCGCGCGCTGGCCCGTCAGCCGCTGCAAGATCGCCATGGCCTCGGCCATGTGCGCGCGCTCTACGTCTTCGGGCACGTTCTGGTAGTGGATCCACTTGAGGCCGTGGCAGGCGATCTCGTGGCCCAGTTCCACGAAGGCATGGGTCACGTCGGGGTGGCGCTGCAGCGCGGTCGAAACCCCAAACACCGTGAGCGGGAGCTGTCGCTTTTCAAACTCGCGCAGCAGGCGCCACACCCCGGCGCGCGAGCCGTATTCGTAGATGCCCTCCATGCTCATGTGCCGATCTGGGTAGCTGGCGGGGTTGAACATCTCGGAGAGGAACTGTTCCGAGCCAGCGTCGCCGTGCAGCGTGGCGTTTTCGCCGCCTTCTTCGTAATTGAGCACAAACTGTACGGCCACGCGGGCGCGGCCAGGCCATTGGGCATGCGGGGGCGTGCGGCCGTAGCCAACCAGGTCGCGCGGGTAGGGCAGGGTGGTGTCGTAGACCATGGGGCGTTGCTCTCTCAGGGCGTGACAGGGGCAAGCGCCAGGGCCAGGTCGCTGGCCGGGCGCTTGCGGTCAAAGGTGAGGCTGGCCTCCACATGGGCCAGGTGGGCCTGCATCAGCGCCACGGCGCGCTCTTCGTCGCGCGCGGCCAGCGCCGCCACGATCTCGGCGTGCTCTTCATGCGAATGCTCGGCGGCGCTGGCCGACTGGTACATCAGCGTGATCAGTGCGCAGCGGGACACCAGGTCGCCCAGCATCTGCGCGAGCACTTCGTTGCCCATGAGTTCGGCCATGCGCACATGGAAGTCGCCCAGCAACTCATTGCGGCTGCTGGCGCTGGCAGCGCCCATGGCGGCTTTCTCGGCGGCCACGTGGGCCTTGAGCGCTTTGATCTTGGCGGGTGTGACCGCGCGCACAAAGGCACGGGTCATTTCGGTTTCGAGCATACGGCGCACCGCGAACACCTGGCGTGCCTCTTCCACCGAAGGGGCGGCTACGAACGCGCCGCGTGCGGGCTCCAGGGTGATGAGGCGGTTCTGCGCGAGCTGGAACAGCGCCTGGCGCACCAGCGTGCGCGACACACCAAAATGGTCGGCCAGCTTCTGCTCGGCCAGCTTGGCGCCCGGCTGCAGCCGGTGCTCGACGATGGCACGCGTCAGCGCCTCGACAATGGTGCTGGTGGACGAGGATTCCATAAGGGCATGATAGTACGGATCGGCTAAAAGTGTATACACTTTTGGTCGACACAGATGCCCGATTCCCCGGGTGCGATTCAGGAGATTCCCTATGGGCTTGAGTACCCACGTTCTGGACACCATGCACGGCACGCCCGCGGCGGGCATGGCGGTCACGCTGTACCAGACCGACGCCGCCGGCCAGGCCACGCCGGTGCGCAGTTTTGTGCTGAACCACGACGGGCGCAACCCCGACGGCCCACTGTACGACAACGCCAGCCTGCGGCCGGGCACCTACCGCCTGAGCTTCGAGGTGGCGGCGTATTTCCGCCAGCGCGGCGTGCAGCTGCCCGAGCCGCCGTTTCTCGACCGGGTGCACATCGACTTCGGCATTGCCGACGTCAGCCAGCACTACCATGTGCCGCTCTTGGCAAGCCCCTGGAGCTATTCGACCTACCGCGGCTCCTGAGCGGGCGCCGTCAACGGCTAATGCTGGCCTTCGCTGAGCGTATCGAGCTGGAAATGCCCGCTCTTGTCCCACAGCCAGGTGTCGGTGTAGGTCACACGTCCCATGCGGGCTGGCACCGGAAACGGTGCGGCAGCGCGCACGGTGCGCTCGATCTCGGCCACCACCTCGGGCGCATGGCGCGGCGCGCGCAGCCAGTGCAGGCGCGTCACGCGGCCCGCACGGTCGATGTCCACCTCCAGCACGCCGATGGCGTAGAGCATGGGGGGCAGCTTGCCCTGGTAGATGCGCTGGGCGTTCAGGCCGTACAGGTGGGTGGCGGCGTCCTGGCGGTAGGCGCGCGGTGTGGCTGCGGCCGACTGGCGGGCCGAGCCCTGGGCTGCGGAAACCGGGCCGGTCACGGGCGGCGCATCGGCACCCGGGCTGCGGCTGTCCACGGGCGGGGGCGGCGCCTCAGGCGCCGATTTGCAGGCGGACACGAGCGCGGCCACCGCCGCCAGCAAAGGGGCCAGAAAGCGCTGGGTGCGCGAGAAGGATGGCGGCGGGTCGGCAGAATGCGTCATGGTGTTGTATCGGGCCACTGGGCGCACCCCGTCTGCGGCCATGCCGGGTGCGCAGAGGCCTGAGGCGCAGGGCAAGGGAGCATGCAGGGTGAGCGATTGGACAGATTTGCAGGCGGCCCTGGCCACAGGGCCCGTGTGCCTGGTGGGGGTGGAGTCTACCCAAGGGTCGGTACCGCGGGAGCGTGGGGCCTGGATGGCCGTGTTGCCGGAGCGCAGCATTGGCACCATCGGCGGCGGGCATCTGGAGTTTGAAGCCCTGGCCGAAGCCCGTGCCCGCCTGGCCGGGCGCACTGGCCCGCGTACGGCGCGCTACGCGCTCGGCCCCAGTCTGGGGCAATGCTGCGGTGGCGTGGTGCATCTGGCGTACGACGTGGTCACGGCGCACGATCTGCCCGCGCTGGCCGGGCGGCTGGGGCAGGGCCTGTCGCCGCTGGCGCTGTTTGGCGGCGGGCATGTGGGCCACGCCTTGGTGCGCGCGCTGGTCCCCTTGCCCTATGCCGTGCGTTGGGTGGACAGCCGCGACGGCATTTTTGCGCCCGACCTGCCCGGACACGTGAGCACCGAAGTCTCCGAGCCCGTACACGAAGCCGTGCGCGACCTGCCCGCTGGCTCCGAGGTACTGGTCATGAGCTTCAGCCACGCCGAGGATTTGGACATCGTGGCCGCCTGCCTGCGCCGCCAGCGCCAGCAGGGCGATCTGCCTTTCGTCGGCCTGATCGGCAGCCGCACCAAATGGGCGACGTTTTCGCGCCGCCTGGCCGAGCGCGGCTTTGCGCCCGAAGAGCTTGCCCATATCACCTGCCCCATCGGGCTGCCCGGCATCACCGGCAAGGAGCCCGCAGTGATCGCGGCCGCTGTGGTCGCGCAACTGCTGCTGCGCCGGTCGGAGCGCATGGTGCAAGGGGGGCTCTCAGGGTAAGTCCGGCCCTGCTGCCAAGCCCCCGGGCTGGTGGCAGGAACCGTTCTTGCATACACTTTGTGTGGACCGCGCTGCAGGCATCGCCTGCCAGTGCGGCCATGGGTCGCAGCGGTGCCCCGGCGTGCAATACGCCCTGGTGCGCGGCCCTCGTCAACTGCTCAGAGCGCCCGCAGTGGTGAGCAGGTTGTGTGCAGGCGGCTCCACGGCCGCCGCAAGGTTGAGAACACTATGGAAAGCTATCTTCTCGACTGGGCCAACCTGCTGTTGCGGTGGCTCCATGTCATCACCGCCATTGCCTGGGTCGGTTCGTCGTTCTACTTCGTCTTTTTGGACAGCAGCCTCACGCCGCCCCAGGACGAAGACCTCAAGCGCCAGGGCGTGAGCGGCGAGCTGTGGGCCGTGCATGGCGGCGGCTTCTATCACCCGGTCAAGTTCAATGTCTCGCCCCCCAAGCTGCCCGGGCACCTGCACTGGTTTTACTGGGAGAGCTACAGCACCTGGCTCAGCGGCTTCGCGCTGTTCACGGTGTCGTACCTCTGGAGCGCCAGCACCTATCTGATCGACAAGTCGCGCATGGATTGGGCGCCTTCGCAGGCGATCGTCGTGGCACTGGCGTTTCTGGTGGTGTTCTGGCTGCTGTACGACGCGATCTGCCGCGTGTTCGGCCAGCGCAAGAACGGCGATGCCATCGTGGGCGCGCTGGTGTTCGGGCTGGTGTGCATCGCCTCCTGGCTGGCCTGCCACTGGTTTGCAGGGCGTGCGGCCTTTTTGCTGGTGGGCGCGATGATCGCCACGGCCATGAGCGCCAACGTGTTCTTCTGGATCATTCCGGGTCAGCGCAAGGTGGTGGCGTCCATCAAGGCCGGCGCGCCGGTGGACCCGATCCACGGCAAGCGCGGCAAACAGCGCAGCGTGCACAACACCTACTTCACGCTGCCGGTGCTGTTTGCCATGCTGTCCAACCACTACAGCTTTCTCTGGAGCCATCCGCAGAACTGGCTGGTGCTCATCCTCATGATGTTTGCGGGGGCTGCGATCCGGCAGTTCTTCGTCATGCGCCATGGCTACAAGCTGGGCCGCAATGCACACCCCTGGCCCTACGCCCTGGTGGGCGTGCTGGTGATCCTGGCCACGGCCGTCTGGATGCGTCCGGCCCCGGCACCGGCCGCAGCGGCAGGCACTACTGAATCGATAGCTGCAGCGCAAGCAGGGACAAGCACAAGCTCCGGTTCTGACTATGCGGCTGTGCGTACTGTGCTGGAGCAGCGCTGCTACCAGTGCCACGGCGAGCAGGTGCAGATGAAGAACCTGCGCGTCGATTCGGACGCAGCCGTGCGCCAGCATGCGCAAGCCATCTACCAGCAGGTGGTGGTGACCAAGCTCATGCCCATGAACAACTCCACCGGCATCACCGACGCCGAGCGCGCGCTGATCGGCCGGTGGTTCCAGGCCGGAGCCCCGACCACGCCCTGAGTCGCCGGGAGGCCGCGGCCCCTGTGGCCTCTCAGGCGACGCGCACCTGCGCAGCAGGCCAGGCCCCGTCGTCGGGCAGGCACACGACCACGGGCGACGCTGCCGCTTTGGCGCGGCGCTTGGCGGCGGCTGCTACATGGGCCACCTCTTCGGCGCGGGCAAAGCGCCCGGGTGCCACCGGCACAGCCCCGATCGATAGCGTGACCAGCGGAAAGAACCGCTGCACGCCGTGCCGGTCTTCTGCCAGGATGCCGCCCTGGCTGCGCGCCTCCTCGTCGTGCAGTTGCGCCGCCTCCAGCGCAAACTGCGCGGCAATGTGCTCGCAGCGCTGCTGCCAGTTCGGGCTCTGGAAGAGCAGCATGAAATCGTCTCCGCCCACATGGCCCACAAAATCGCGGCGCGGGTCGCAGTGGGCGGTGGCAATGCGCGCGGCGCAGCGGATCATCTCGTCGCCCTGCCAGTAGCCGTAGGTGTCGTTGAAGGGCTTGAAGTGGTTCAGGTCGGCGTAGCAGGCCGCAAAGGGCGTGCCGCTGTCCAGCAGGCGCTGCAGGTGCAGGCTGATGGGAATGTTGCCCGGCAAAAAGGTCAGCGGGTTGGCGTGCCGTGCGGCCTCGATGCGTGTTTCGGTCACGGCACGCACCAGTTCGTCGCCCGTGCCCAGGCCTACGTAGCGGCCGTTCTCGGTGACGATGTAGCCGTCGCGCAGGTAGCGCTGGTCTTGCGACGTGAGAATGCCCACGAGCTGGTCCACGTCGCAGTCGATCTCGACCACGCGCGGAGCCGTGTTGGCCTGCTGCAGGCAGGGCTTGCGGCCGTGCACCTCGCGAAAGTAGGGTGTGGCGTAGTGCGTCATGAACTGCAGCCGGTTGATCAGCCCGACGGGCCGTGCTCCCTCGACCACGGCCACCGCGTGCAGATCGGCCTGCTGGCGAAACAGCGCGGCCACCGCTTCGTTGGGGGTGTGCGGCGTCACCGTCGGGGCGTGCAGCCGCAGCAGGCTGCGCAGAATGCCCGGCCGCGCTGCCTGGCCCAGGTGCGGCAGCACGGCCACGCGCCGGTCTTGCAGCACGTCGTGCGCTGCGCCCTCGATGCGGCTGCGCGGCGCAGCCGCCGGACGCCCGATCAGCCAGCCCTGGCCGTACGGAATGTCCAGATCGCGCAACGCGTGCAGGTCTTCACGCGTTTCGATGCCTTCGGCCACCAGGGCTGTGCCAAACACGTCGGCAATGCCCTTGATGGCCTGCACCATCTGCAGGCGGGCCGGGTGGTCGGCAATCGCGTGGATGAAGTACTTGTCGATCTTCACGTAGTCGGGCTTCACCTCCGACCACAGGCGCAGGCTGGAGCGCCCGTCCCCGAAGTCGTCCAGCGCCACGCGCGCACCGGCGGCGTGCACCTCGCGCAGCGCCACGTCCAGTTGCTGCAAATCGCTGACCCGATCGTGCTCGGTGAGCTCAAGCACCAGCATGCGCGGCTGCAGGCCATAGCGCCGCAGCACCGCGCCCAGGGTGCCCGGCGGGCACAGGCGCATGGTGTGCACCAGCGCATCGGCGCTGATGTTGATGAACAGCCGCCCCGGTGCCTGCAGCGCCGTCCAGCCTTGCAGCGCCTGCACCACACAGGCGATTTCAAAGTCGTGCAGCAGCCCCTCGGCACGGGCCTGCGCGAGCAGCGCGTCTGGGGTGTGCAGCGCGGTGCCCTCAGGCCCGCGCACCAATGCCTCGTGTGCGTAGATGTGCCCGGAGCGCAGGTCGGCCAGCGGCTGGTACACACACCGCAGCCCCTGCTGGCGCAGCAAATGGGCCACGGGGCCTGCGCCCTGGTGCGCCGCGGGGCTCAGGAGCCGGTCGAGCAGCAGGGCTTGGAGGGAAGACATGGCGGCATGGCAGGGCGATGAGCGGCCTCGCAGCGTAGTGCGGTGCCATGACATGCGCATGACGCGTCTTCGTACCATTGACAGGCGGGTAGCGCAGAAGCCCGCGCCTCGGAAAGGCTGCGGTCGGCTCGGGCCACAATGACGGCATGAACTCCGCTGCGCCTGATCTTCAGCTTGCGTCCCTGCTTCGGCGCGACCCGCGTGCGTTCCTGGCGGAGCTGTACCGTGCGGCCGTGGCCAGTGCCCAGCCGCTGCACGGCATGCGCGCGCACCTGCCCGCACCGCCTCCGGGCCGCACCGTGGTGGTGGGGGCGGGCAAGGCTGCCGGTGCGATGGCCCATGCGCTGGAGCAGCTCTGGCCGGCCGATGCGCCGCTGTACGGCGCGGTCGTCACGCGATACGGCCATGTGCCGCCCCGGCCTGCCGGTCTGCCCCAGCGCATCGAGGTGCTGGAGGCCGCCCACCCCGTGCCCGACGCGGCGGGCGAGGCTGCGGCACAGCGCATGCTGCGCAGCGTGCAGGGCCTTGGGGCCGACGATCTGGTGCTGTGCCTGATCTCGGGCGGCGGCTCGGCCCTGCTGAGCGCGCCTGCCCCGGGGCTGGGGCTGGCCGACAAGCAGCGCATCAGCCAGGCCCTGCTGCACAGCGGAGCCAGCATCGCCGAGATGAACTGCGTGCGCAAGCACCTCTCGGCCATCAAGGGCGGTCGCCTGGCGGCCGCCTGCGGCGCGGCGCGGGTGGTCACGCTGGCCATCAGCGACGTGCCTGGCGACGACCCCTCGGTGATCGCCAGCGGCCCCACGGTGCCAGACCCCAGCACCTGCGCCCAGGCGCTGGACATCCTGACACGCTACGCCATCGACATTCCGCCTGTGGTGCGTGCCGCGCTGGAAAGTGGACAACTGGAGACTCCCAAGCCTGGCCACCCTGGGTGGCAGCACCATGCCGTACACCTCATCGCAACACCGTGGCAGGCCCTACAGGCCGCCGCCGAGCGGGGGCGCGCTGCCGGGGTGCCGGTGCATGTGCTCTCGGATGCGGTCGAAGGCGAATCGCGCGAGGTCGGGCGTGTGCATGCCGCGCTGGCCCGCGCGGTGGCAGAGCGGGGCAGCCCGTTTGCGCCGCCGTGCGTGCTGTTGTCGGGCGGCGAAACCACGGTCACCGTGCAGGCGTCAGCCGCAGTGGCAGGGCGCGGTGGCCGGGCCACCGAGTTCTGCATGGGCCTGGCGCAGGGCCTGCAGGCCCATCCCCGCATCTGGGCGCTGGCGGCCGATACCGACGGCATCGACGGCAGCGAGGACAACGCCGGTGCCTGGGTGCGGCCTGACACCACCGCCCGCGCGCAGGCCCTGGGCCTGAGCCTGGACGCCCACCTGCAGCGCCACGACGGCTGGGGCTTTTTTTCTGCGCTGGACGACCTGCTGGTCACGGGGCCGACCCATACCAATGTCAACGACTTTCGGGCACTGTTGGTGTTGTAGTCCGGGCCCGCCGAGGCCCGCACGGCCTTGAAGCCTGTAACTACAAGGTCTGTCACCTCCGCAAGGCGTGGCCTGCCATGGTCGTTGATCTTGCTCAAAGCCCCCGGCCGGCGTAGCGGGCACAGTGGCGAGCATGTCCTTCCCAGCCTGCTTTCACCTGCCTCCCGACGTTGAGGTCTTCGCGGGCGGTCATGTGCTGCGCCAGCGCAACGAGATGCTCGATTCGGTGCTCCATCTGGACAGTGGCCGTGTCTTGCGTTGTCTGCGCGAGGGCGGGGAGATCCGCCACCAGCTCGGCGTGGTCGAAGGTCCGTGCTGGGTGGATGCCGCGTCGGCCTTGCTCGGATTGCCGTTCCCGCTGGATCTGGTGGCCGAATCGCGCGTCCAGGTGCGGCGCATGCCGATGGCCGAGTTCCGGCGGCATCTGGACGCGTTGCCCGCCGAAGCGCGCTCACTGCTCATCGACATGGCCAAGGGTTTTCGCCAGCAGTCGGAGTTGGCAATCAGCCGGCTGGCGCTGGACGCGGAATCGCGCTGCGCCCAGTGGCTGCTCAGCCAGGCCCAGCCCGATCCGTCCGGGGCGATGCGGGTCACGCTCAACCAGCGCAAGCGCCTGATTGCAGCGCAGCTGGGGATTGCACCCGAGACGTTTTCGCGCGTGCTGCGCCATCTGCGCGAACTGGGCCTGATCGACGGCACCGGTACGGTGCTGAGCCTGCCTGAGCCTCGCGCGCTGCAGTCCATGGCCGGCTGCTGACGCAGCGCGCTCGGTTTCACGCGCTGGTCTTTTGCAGCCAGTGCGGCAGTGCGCCCCTGCGCCTGGTGCGCCATCAGGGTTTCTCCGTGCCCGCTGGTGAGGGTTCCACCCAAGCGCTGCCCGGCGGGGCGCTGCGTATATTGGTTGGACGCTTTTTCATGCGCCACCTGCCGCTATGTCCGCCGTCCTGTCTGCCTGTTCCGGATCGGTTCCTCGCAAGGGGGCGCCGTGACGCCGCCAGCGTCAGTGCCAGCGCCCACCGCTTCCGATGGCGGAGGCTGGCGCGCGCCAGGGGCCTTGGTGCTGCGCATGATATTGGTGGCGTGGCTCGCCATCTGGGTGGCAGGCGGCGCGGCGTTGTGGGTGGTGACCCGCGCTTCGGGCCAGGAGGCCGTGCGCCATGTGGTGCGCCAGCAGACCGATGAGGTCGAGGTGGTGGCGCGCCTGCTGGCAGGCAAGATCGAGCAGAGCCAGAAGGTACTGCGCATGGTCTCTGGTGGGGTGACGCCTGCCATGCTCGACGAATCGCTGTTGCTGGAAGGCTGGTTGCACCAGGGCATGCCCGCCGTACGCTTTTTTGATGCCCTGCAGGTGGCGCGTGCCGATGGTGAGATCGGCATCCATCTGCGGGCTGGCAAGCTGGAGAGAGCTTCGGCCGTTGACCCCGCCGAGCGCGACGCACTGCGCCGCACGCTGGTGGACGGTAAGCCCCTGGTCATTGAGCATGTGGCGGGCCGTTCCGGCGAGGCGCGGGTGCTGTTCACCATGCCCGTGCACCGCGAGGACGGCACAGTCATGGGGGCCGTGTTGGGCGCAATGCGGCTGCAGTCGCAAGGCCTGCTGCCTCCGTCCATGGCACTGCCCAGCCGCGAAGACTCGCGCCTGATGGTGTTCACACGCGACGGCACCATCCTGGCGCACTCGAATCCGGGACGCATCCTGGGGCATGTGCGGGACGAGCCTGGCGTGGCCAGCGTGCACGCCGCCTGGCGGGGGCAGGGCCATGCTGTGGCGGGTCGCGCAAGCAGCGAGGTCACGGCCGACCACGTGGTCAGCGTGGCGGGCATGCCCCTGCCCCAGTGGTTCGTGGGCCGTGTCAGCGACGCGCCCCCCCTGTTTGCTCCGCTGGAAGGCGCCCAACGCGAGGCCGCCGCCGTGGTGGGAGGAGTGGTGGCCGTGGCCATGGTGCTGGTGGCGCTGGCCATGGCGGCGCTGGCGCAGCCCCTCGCGCAGCTGCGCCATTGGGCGCCACGCCTGCTGCAGGGCCAGGTGCCCGAGCCGTGGCCCCGCGGGCGGGGCGAGGTCAATGCGCTGGTCGGTGTCTTCCGCGGCCTGGGCGAGCGTGCAGCGCTGCGCACCCAGGAGGCTGCGCAACTGGCCCAGCAATTTCAGGCCATTCTCGACTGCGCCTCGGTGGGCATCATCATCACGCGCTCGGGCATGCTCGAGGTCGTGGGCCGCCAGGCCTGCGAGATGCTCGGCTACTCGCCCGGCAGCCTCCAGGGGCGGCCTGCGCGGCTTCTGTATGCGTCAGACGCTGAGTACGCGCTCATCGGTCAGCGGGTGCGCCATGAGTTCGAGGCCCACCATGTGTTCGATGGCGACGTGCGCTTTATGCGCCGCGACGGCAGCGCCCTGTGGGCGCGGGTGCAGGGCCGCAGCGTGGTGCCGGGGCAGGTGGCCGGCGGCACGGTCTGGATTCTGGAAGACCTGACGGCCACGCGCGAGGCCCAGCAGGAACAGGCCTGGCAGGCCACGCACGACCCGCTCACGCAGTTGCTGCACCGCGATGCGTTCGATCAGCGCCTGCGCGCCTTGCTGGCCGAGCGTTCTACCCGCCCGCGTACCCAAGAGGGCCTGGATGCCGGCGACGACCCCCCGTGTGACGGGGTGGTGCTGTTCCTGGACATCGATCATTTCACGGTGGTGAACGACGTGGCCGGCCACGACGCAGGCGACGACGTGCTGCGCCACGTGGCGCGGATGATCGAGTCGCAGGTGCGCCGCATTGGCTGGGCCGCTCGCCTGGGGGGCGATGAATTCGCGGTGGTGCTGCCTGGGTGCTCACCTTCGCGCGGCCTGGCGGTGGCCGAGCAGTTGCGGGCCACCGTCGCCGAATGGGAGCCTTCGTACGGTGGACGCAGCTTCACGCTGGGTGTAAGCATTGGGCTCGTGGTGCTCGATGCCACGCTGCAGGACGTGCCCTCGGTGCTGTATGCGGCCGACATGGCCTGCTACGACGCCAAGCGAGCCGGTCGCAACCGGGTGGAGTTGCGCCGTGCGCGTGAGGCCACAGCCTCGGGTCGCATGGCGCTGGGCCCTGCCTAGCCGTCGCGATGCGGGCGGCCTTTCCCGCGGCCTCTTGCTCAGCCGGGCGCGGCGTCAGTCCTGCACCTTGCCCAGCGCACGCAGCACGTTTTCGGCTGTGGCCGGGGCCACCAGGGCGACGGGCTGTGCGGCTTGTTCGGTTGGGCGCGCCGCAGCCACCGCATTGCGCAGTGCTTCGTACACGCTGATGGCGAGCATGAACGGTGGTTCGCCCACGGCCTTGCTGCCGCCCACGTTGTCTTCGCGGTTGGCTTCGTGCCAGAGTTCCACGCGCAGGTGTTCGGGCACGTCGCCCGTAGCCGGAATCTTGTAGGTGCTGGGGGCATGCGTGGCCAGGCGGCCGTCGTCGGTCCACACGAGCTGCTCGGTGGTCAGCCAGCCCATGCCCTGCACAAAGCCGCCCTCGATTTGCCCGATGTCGAGCGCCGGGTTGATGCTGTGGCCCACGTCGTGCAGGATGTCCACGCGCACCACGCGGCTCTCGCCGGTCAGGGTGTCGATCACCACCTCGGAGCAGGCCGCGCCGTAGGCAAAGTAATAGAACGGCCGGCCCGTGAGCGTGGTCTTGTCGTAGTGGATCTTGGGCGTGCGGTAGAAGCCGTCGCTCCAAAGCTGGATGCGGTTGGCGTAGGCTTCCTTGACCACGTCGCCCCAGGCGCGCACCTTCTTGGGCGAGATCACCTGTCCGTCCTGGAAGCGGATGGCGCCCGCGCCGCAGCCGTCGAGCCCGCAGACGAACGAGGCCAGGTTGTCGCGCACGTTGCGCGCGGCAAACTGGGCCGCGCGCCCGTTGAGGTCGGTGCCGCTGCTGGCCGCGGTAGCGCTGGCGTTGGGCACCTTGCTGGTGTCGCTGGCCGTGACCAGCACACGGTGCAGCGGCACGCCCAGCTCGTCGGCCACGATCTGCGCCACCTTGGTGTGCAGGCCCTGGCCCATTTCGGTGCCGCCGTGGTTCACCTGCACGCTGCCGTCGGTGTACACATGCACCAGCGCACCGGCCTGGTTGAACAGCGTGGCCGTGAAGCTGATGCCGAACTTCACCGGCGTGATCGCCAGCCCGCGCTTGAGCACGGGCTGGCGTGCGTTCCATGCGGCAATGGCCTGCTGGCGGGCGCGGTAGTCGGCGCGCTGCTCGAGCGTGGGCATGAGTTCATGCAGGATGTTGTCTTCCACCTGCATCTGGTAGTGGGTCACGTTGCGGCCGCTGGCGGCGTCGGTGCCGTACAGGTTGTGCAGGCGCACGTCCTGCGCGTCCAGGCCCAGCCGGCGGGCAATGTCGCCCAGGATGGCTTCGATCACGATCACGCCCTGCGGGCCGCCAAAGCCGCGGAAGGCGGTGTGGCTCTGGGTGTTCGTCTTGCAGCGGTAGGAGCTGATCTCCACGTCGCTCAGGAAGTACGCGTTGTCGGCGTGGAACACCGCTCGGTCGGCCACGGGGCCCGACAGGTCGGCGCTGAAGCCGCAGTTGGCGGCCATCTGCAACTGCAACCCCAGGATGCGCCCGCGGTCGTCAAAGCCCACGGTGTAGCGGTAGGCAAACGGGTGGCGCTTGCCGGTGATGACAAAGTCCTCGTCGCGGTCGAGTCGCAGTTTGACGGGGTGGCCCGTCTTGTGCGCGGCCACGGCGGCCCACACGGCCAGGTGGCCGGCCTGCGTCTCCTTGCCGCCAAAGCCACCGCCCATGCGCCGGCATTCGACGCGCACCGCGTGGTTGTCGATGCCCAGCGCGTGCGCCACCCAGTGCTGCACCTCGCCCGGGTGCTGCGTACTCGAATAGATGTGCCACTGGCGCTGCTCCAGCGGCAGTGCGTAGGCGATCTGGCCTTCGAGGTAGAAGTGCTCCTGCCCGCCGACTTCGAGCGTGCCGTCGAGCCGGTGCGGCGCGGCCTGCAGCGCGGCCTGCGCGTTGCCGCGGCGCACATGCACCGGGGGCAGCACAAAGCTCTGCGCGGCCAGGGCCTGCTCCACCGTGAGCACGGCGGGCAGTGGTGTGATGTCGAGCCTGACCAGCCGGGCCGCACGGCGCGCGAGCATGACCGAATCGGCCACCACCAGCCCCACGACCTGCCCGCGGAACTGCACCGTGTCGCGCGCAAAAATGGGCTCGTCGTGCGCAAAGGCGGCCAGGATCGGGTCGCCCGGTACATCGCTGGCCAGCACCACGGTGCGCACGCCGGGCAGGGCGAGTGCCGCAGAGGCATCGACGCCGTGGAGCGTGCCGTGCGCCACCGGCGAGCAAATGGGCGCGGCATACAGCGTGCCGCGCACTTCGGGCAGGTCGTCGATGTAGTGCACGCGGCCGGCCACCTGGGCGCGGGCGCTTTCATGGATGTGCGAGCGGCCCACGGCCGGCCCCGGGGCGTCGGATGCGAGGTGTGCGGCCAGCGAAGTGTCGGGCGCGTTCATGCGAGTTCCTCCAGGCGCAGGCGTTCCACACTCACCAGGGTTTCGCCCTGGCTGTCGCGCCACAGGCGCTCCAGCAGGTTGCGCAGCACCGTGCGGCGGTAGGCGCTGCTGGCCCGCATGTCGCTGATGGGCTGGAATTCGTCCGCCAGCGCCTGCTGGGCGCGGGCCACGGTGGCGGCCGTCCAGGGCTGGCCCACCAGGGCCGCCTCGGTGGCGCGGGCCCGCGCCGGGGTGGCGGCCACGCCGCCCGCGCCGATGCGGGCCTGCTGCACCACACCGCCCTGCAGGTGCAGGTGCACCACCAGGCACACGGCCGAGATGTCGTCGTCAAAGCGCTTGGAGATTTTGTAGGCCCGCAGCAGCGCGGTGGGCGCGTCGGGCCCTGAGGCGGGCTGCGGCAGCGGCACGCGGATCTGTGTGAGCAACTCGTCGGCCGCCATCACGTTCTGGCGGTAGCCGGTGTAGAGGTTCTCGAGCGGCAGCACGCGCTCGCCGCGCACGCTGGCCAGCACCACCTCGGCCCCCAGCGCGATCAGCAGCGGCATCGAATCCCCGATGGGCGAACCGTTGGCCACGTTGCCACCCAGCGTGCCCGAATTGCGCACGGGCAGGCCGGCAAAACGGCTCGCAAAGCTGTGCAGTTGCGGCCACACGGCGGTAAGCGCTGCAAAGGCCTCGGTCAGCGTGGCGGCCGCGCCGATGCGCAGCTGCCCGTCCACGGTGTCGATGCGGCGCAGTTCGGCCGCGCGGGTCACATCGAGCACCTGCTCGAATCGGCGGTGCTGCTTGGTCACCCACAGGCCAACGTCGGTGCAGCCGGCCACCACCTGCGCGCCCGGGTGGGCGGCGCGGGCCTGCAGCAGGGCGGGCAGGGTGCCGGGGGCCATGTAAGCAAAATCAGGGGCTTGTGCTTGTCCCTGCTCATTGAGTTGCTTCAATTTTGATAGCAAGGCGTTTTCATTGACCTGCAGGGGCGGCAGCGTGCCCATGCGCTCGGCGGCATCCAGGATGGGGCGGTAGCCGGTGCAGCGGCAGAGGTTGCCCGAGAGGTCCTCCTGCGCGCGTTCGCGCGTCACGGTACGGCCCCGGCAGACCTGGTTCTGGTACATGCCGAACAGGCTCATCACAAAGCCTGGCGTGCAGAAGCCGCATTGAGAGCCGTGGCACTGCACCAGGGCCTCTTGCGCCGGGTGCAGCGCGGGCACGGGCTGGCCGGGCAGGGGTTCGATCAGCGGGTCTTCGGTCAGGTCTTCTACCGTCCACAGCGCCATGCCGTGCACCGAATGCGCCAGGCGGATGCACGCGTTGACGGCGCTGTATTGCACGCGGCCGTCACGGGCTTCGCCCAGCACCACGGTGCATGCGCCGCAGTCGCCTTCGCCGCAGCCTTCCTTGGTGCCGGTGCAGCCCAAGTCCTCGCGCAGCACCTCCAGCAGCGTGCGGTCGGGTGGTACATTGCCCAGCGCTACCGGCTGGCCTCGTCGAAGGAATTGCAGGGGGCGGGTGGTCATGACGGATGCGGACTCGATCTCTGGGAATGCATCTGAGGGTAGGGCGTGCAACCGCGCCCGGCATACGCCCAAGCTTATGACATCAATGCGCGCACCGCTATGAGAGACCAAGCCCTTTTCGACAAGATAGACCTCCACTTGATCAGGGTCTTGCACACCGTGTTGACTGAGCGCAGCGTTTCGAGGGCCGCCGTCCGGCTGGGCATGCACCAGCCGGCGGTGTCGGCCGCGCTCAAGCGGCTGCGCGACCTGTCGGGCGATCCGCTGCTGGTGCGCTCGGGTGTGGGCATGATGCCCACCGACGCTGCGTTGCGCATGATCGATCCGGCCGCCGCCATCCTGCGCTCGGCCGAGGCGTTGTTCTCAGACGCCCGCGGCTTTGACCCACGCACCGCCACGCGCACCTTTCGCGTGGCCGCAAGCGACTATCTCGACCCGCTGTTCTTGCCGCAACTGGTCGCGCGCATCAAGGCGCAGGCGCCGCTGTGCCCCATCGAGGTGCTGCCCCTGTCGCCCGACACGCACTACCACGCGCACCTGGCGCAGGGCGAGGTCGATGTCGTGATCGGCAACTGGCCCGCGCCGCCCGAAGACCTGCACATGGGCCGGCTGCTTGGCGACGAGGTGGTCTGTCTGGTGCACCGCGACCATCCGGCCGTGCGCCGCGGCTGGGAGGTGGCCGACTGGCTGGCCGCCGAGCACATCGCGCCCACCCCCATGCACCCCGGGGCGCGCGGCGTGATCGACGCGCACCTGGACAGCCTGGGCCTGGCGCGCAACATCACGGCACGGTGCGCGCATTTCAGCCTGATTCCGGACATCGTGGCATCGAGCTTGCTTGTGATGACCACCGGCCGCCAGTTCTGCGAGCGCTACCTCGACCGCTTGCCGCTGGCCATCCTGCCGAGCCCGGTGCCGTTTCCGCGCCTCATGTACTACCAGCTCTGGCACGCCCGCACGCACCATTCGGCGGCGGCCATGTGGCTGCGCGACTGCGTCAAAAGCGTGGCCGCATCGCTACGAAAAGAATAGCGGCACACGCTGGCAGGGAAAGCACGAGCACCCCCTTCGGGCTCTAAACAATTTGTAAAACTGAGAGACAATTCCCGGCATGAGTTCCAACCCCCCTTCCCAGGCTGGCGGCGCGCCGCCACCCCGGCTGCAGCTGGCCGGTATCACCAAGCGCTATCCGGCGGTGGTGGCCAACAGCGGGGTCTCGCTCACGGTGCGTCCGGGCGAGATCCACGCGGTGCTCGGCGAAAACGGCGCGGGCAAGTCCACGCTGATGAAGATCATCTACGGTGCCGTCAAACCCGACGAGGGCAGCGTGCACTTCAATGGCCAACCCGTTCAGGTGCGCAACCCGCAGGAGGCGCGTGCGCTGGGCATTGCCATGGTGTTCCAGCACTTCAGCCTGTTCGACACCCTGACGGTGGCCGAGAACGTGTGGCTGGGGCTCGACAAGTCGCTCGCCCTGGCCGAAGTGACCGAGCGCATCCGCGCCAAGGCGGCCGAATACGGGCTCGACATCGACCCGCTGCGCCCGGTGCACACGCTGTCGGTGGGCGAGATGCAGCGGGTGGAGATCATCCGTGCGCTGCTCACCAACCCGCAGCTGCTCATCCTGGACGAGCCGACCTCGGTGCTCACGCCCCAGGCGGTCGAAAAGCTGTTCATCGTTCTCAGGAAGCTCGCGTCCGAAGGCTGCAGCATCCTCTACATCAGCCACAAGCTGCACGAAATCCGCGCGCTGTGCACGGCCTGCACGGTGCTGCGCGGCGGCAAGGTGACAGGCGTGTGCAACCCGGCCGAAGAGTCGAACGCGTCGCTCTCGCGCCTGATGATTGGGGCCGAGCCCCCGGCGCTCACGCACCGGCCGCAGCAGCTCGGTGCCACCGTGCTGCGCGTGCAGGGCCTGTCGCTGGCGCGGCAGGACCAGTTTGGCGTGGATCTGGTTGACGTGGATCTGCAGGTGCGCGCGGGCGAGGTGGTAGGCATTGCCGGGGTCTCGGGCAACGGCCAGAAGGAGCTGCTGTATGCGCTGTCGGGCGAAGACCCGCGCGCCGACGCGGCCTGCATCGAAGTGGCCGGACAGAAGGCTGGGCGCCTCGGGCCTGCAGCCCGGCGCGCGCTGGGCCTGCACTTCGTGCCCGAGGAGCGCTTGGGCCGCGGTGCCGTGCCCAGCATGGGGCTGGCGCACAACCTGCTGCTTACGCGCACGGGGGCGGTGTCGCGCAGCGGCTGGATCCGCGTGGGGGCGTTGCAGGCCCATGCGCGGGACATCATTGCGCGCTTCAACGTCAAGGCCGGTGGTCCGAACGCTGCGGCGCGCTCGCTGTCGGGCGGCAATCTGCAGAAGTTCATCGTCGGGCGCGAGATCGACGCCAAACCCCGGCTGCTGATCGTGTCGCAACCCACCTGGGGGGTGGACGTAGGCGCAGCCGCGCAGATCCGCGGCGAGATTCTGGCCCTGCGCGACGCGGGCTGCGCCGTGCTGGTCGTCAGCGAAGAGCTGGACGAGCTGTTCGAGATTTGTGACCGGTTGCACGTGGTGGCCAAGGGACACCTGTCGCCCTCGATCGACCGGGCCGACGCGACGGTGGAGCGCATCGGCGAATGGATGAGCGGCCTGTGGCATGCCGATGTGCAGGCCCACCTGGCCCAGGCCGCGCAGGCGGCGTCGCAACAAGAAGGAGCCGCGCATGCTCAAGCTTGAACCCCGTCCCGAAGCCTCGCGCTGGTGGACGTACGGCTCGCCGCTGCTGGCGCTGGCCATTACGGTGGTGGTGGGCATCACGCTGTTTGCCGCGCTGGGCAAAGACCCGGTGCGCGGCCTGCAGATCTTCTTCTGGGAGCCGATCAAGTCGGCCTACGCGGTGGGCGAGTTGATGGTCAAGGCCACGCCGCTGCTGCTCATCGCGCTGGGCCTGGCCGTGTGCTTTCGCTCCAACGTCTGGAACATCGGGGCCGAGGGGCAATTCGTGATCGGCGCCGTGGCGGCCGGTGGCGTGGCGCTGATGGCCGACAAGACCACGGGCACCTGGATCGTGCCGGCCATCTTGCTCGCCGGGATTTTGGGCGGCATGGTGTGGGCAGGGCTCACCGCCTTGCTGCGCGACAAGTTCAACGCCAACGAGATCCTGGTGAGCCTGATGCTGGTGTACGTGGCCACGCTGGTGCTCGGTTATCTGGTCTACGGCCCCTGGAAGGACCCGATGGGCTACAACTTCCCCCAGACCAAGATGTTCGAGAAGGTCACGCAGATCCCGCGGCTCATGCAGGGCTCGCGCGTGTCCATCGGGCTCGTGATTGCGCTGGCCGGGGCGGCTGCGCTGTGGGTGTTTTTGTTCCGCACGCGGGCCGGGTTTGCGCAGCAGGTGGGCGGGCTGGCCCCGGCTGCCGCGCGCTATGCGGGTTTCTCGTCGCGCCGCGCGCTGTGGCTGGCGCTGCTGGTGTCAGGCGGCGCGGCCGGTCTGGCCGGTGCGCTGGAGGTGGCCGGCCCGATCGGGCAGCTCACGCCCTATGTGCCGGCCGGCTATGGCTTTGCGGCCATCATCGTGGCCTTTGTGGGGCGGTTGCACCCGGTCGGCATGGTGTTGTCGGCCATCCTCATGAGCATGTTCTACATCGGCGGCGAACTCGCCCAGTCGCGCCTGGGCCTGCCCAAGTCGCTGACCGGCGTGTTCCAGGGCTTGCTGCTGTTTTCGCTGCTGGCCTGCGACACGCTGATCGCCTACCGCATCCGCTGGGTGCCGCGCCGCGCTGCTGCGCCAGGGGCGAGCGCATGAGCGCGCTGCCATCTCCCACCATTGGCCTGGGCGCGGTGGCGCCGGGCACCGCCGGTGCTGCCGGCAGGAAGGGCTGACCGTTCCATGGAATCGTACGCATTGCTGCTGGGCGCCACGCTCAGCGCAGGCACCGTGCTGGCGATTGCCGCGCTGGGCCTGTTGATCAACGAAAAGGCGGGCATCGTGAACCTCGGGGCCGAGGGCATGATGCTCTGCGCGGCCATTGCCGGGTTTGCCACGGTGGTGCACACCGGGCACTTCGGCCTGGGGCTGCTGGCTGGCATGGCGGCTGGGGCGGTGCTGGCCGCCATCTTTGGCGTGCTGGTGATCTGGCTCAACACCAACCAGTACGCCACGGGGCTTGCGCTGTCGCTGTTCGGCGTGGGTTTTTCGGCCTTTGTCGGCATCCGCTACGTGCAGGCCAAGCTGCCCGAGCTGCCCAAGTTCGCCATACCGGTGCTGTCGGATGTGCCCCTGCTCGGGCCTGCGCTGTTCCGCCAGCATCCGGTGGTGTATCTCACGGTGCTGTTCACCGGGGCGCTGATCTGGTTCCTGTACCGCTCGCGCGCCGGGCTGGTGCTGCGCTCGGTGGGCGAATCGCCCGAGTCGGCGCATGCACTGGGCTATCCGGTGCGCCGCATCCGTCTGGCGGCCGTGGTGGCGGGGGGCGCGCTGTGCGGGCTGGCCGGGGCCTACATCTCGACGGTGTACACGCCGCTGTGGGTGGAGGGCATGGTCGCGGGCCGTGGCTGGATTGCGCTGGCGCTCACCACCTT
Organism: Acidovorax lacteus; assembly: GCF_039540375.1. Taxonomy (NCBI): domain Bacteria; kingdom Pseudomonadati; phylum Pseudomonadota; class Betaproteobacteria; order Burkholderiales; family Comamonadaceae; genus Acidovorax; species Acidovorax lacteus. The sequence goes on along the minus strand of NZ_BAABEX010000030.1, from coordinate 166,787 downwards.
CGCCACCTGGCGTCCGGCACGCGTATTGCTTGGGGCTTATCTGTTCGGCGGTGTGACCATGCTGCAGTTCCATCTGCAAGCCACAGGCGTGCAGGTGGCCAGCCAGCTGCTGAGCATGCTGCCCTACATCGCCACCATCGTGGTGCTGGCCCTGATCTCGCGCAATCCGACCTGGATCCGCGTGAACATGCCGGCCTCGCTGGGCAAGCCGTTTTATCCGGGTTCGTGATGTGCTGATTCCGTCCGCCGTGCAGGGTTTCTACTCGCCGGTCGAACAGCCCATAATCGACGCTTTTGTAACCGCCTCTGTCGCCAACCTTGTCCTTTGAAGGAAACAACATGACCGATCTGCACAAACGCTCCCTGCTGAAGGTGGCCGCACTGTCTGCCGTGGCCGCTGCCGCCTTGGTGGGTTGTGGCAAGAAGGAAGAGCCCGCACCGGCTCCCGCGCCCGCTCCGGCTCCTGCCGCCGAAGCTCCGGCACCCAAGCCCGAGCCGCTGAAGATCGCATTCGCCTACGTGGGCCCGGTGGGCGACGGCGGTTGGACCTTCGCGCACGACAACGGCCGCAAGGCGATCGAGAAGGAATTCGGCGACAAGGTCGTGACCAGCTTCGTGGAGAGCGTGCCCGAGTCGGCCGACGCCGAGCGCGTGCTGCGCGACATGGCCGGCCAAGGCAACAAGCTGATCTTCGGCACCACCTTCGGCTACATGGAGTCCATGCTGAAGGTCGCTGGCGACAACCCGAACATCAAGTTCGAGCATGCCACGGGCTACAAGACGGCCGACAACCTGCGCACCTACGACAGCCGCACTTATGAAGGCGCGTACATGGCCGGTGTCATCGCCGGTGCCATGACCAAGTCCAACACCCTGGGTGTGGTGGGTTCGGTGCCGATCCCGGAAGTGATCCGCAACATCAACAGCTTCACCATGGGTGCGCAGTCGGTCAACCCCAAGATCAAGACCAAGGTGGTCTGGGTGAACGAATGGTTCAGCCCGCCGAAGGAAACCGAAGCCGCCACCAGCCTGATCAATGGCGGTGCCGACGTTCTGTTCCAGAACACCGATTCGCCAGCCGTGCTCAAGACCGCCCAGGAAAAGGGCAAGCGCGCGTTTGGCTGGGATTCGGACATGACCGCCTACGGTCCCAAGGCCCACCTGGCTTCCGCCATCATCAACTGGGGTCCGTACTACATCAAGGCCACCAAGGATGCGCTGGAAGGCACCTGGACCACGGGCCAGAGCTGGTGGGGCGTGAAGGAAGGCGCCATCGACATCGTCTCGATCGCCGACGACGTGCCGGCCGACATCAAGGCCAAGGTCGAAGAGATCAAGAAGGGCCTGGCCGCTGGCACGTACCACATCTGGAAGGGCCCGATCGTGGGTCAGGACGGCAAGGAAGTGCTGGCCAAGGATGTGGTCGCTGACGACAAGTTCCTGTCGGGCGTGAACTTCTACGTCAAGGGCGTGGAAGGCAAGATCCCCGGCGGCGAGAAGAAGTAAGCACCGCTATGCACGGGCCTGCTGCGGTGGGCCTGTCGTGCTGCTGGGCCGCCTGCGGGCGGCCCTTTTCATTGGGTCGCGCGTGCCTCCGTTGCAAGGGCATGCGCTTGTGGTCGTACCGGGAGGAGGCTCGCATGCGTTATTCGGTGGAAGCCAGCCTGTGGCACCCGGTGGCGGCCAGTGACGACGTGGCCGAGGCACCGGTGGCGGTTACGTTGCTGGAGCAAGCGCTCGTGCTCTGGCGCGATGCCCAAGGGGCCGTGCGGGCCATGCCAGACCGCTGTCCGCACCGGGGCGCGCGCCTTTCGCTGGGCCGTGTGTGCGACGGTCGCATCGAGTGTCCGTACCACGGCTGGCAGTTCGATCACCAGGGCCAGTGCCGACATGTCCCGGCCTTGCCTGGCTTTGTGCCACCGACCACCCACAGCGTGGCCTGCCACGCGGTACAGGAGGCGTATGGCCTGGTGTGGGTGCGCCTTCAGGGCGCTGGCGGCATGCTGCCAGCCTTTGCAGCCGAGCACGAGCCTGCGCTGCGCACAGCGCTCTGCGGTCCGTACGACGTGGCCTCCAGTGCACCGCGCGTGGTGGAGAACTTCCTGGACATGGCGCACTTCGGCTTCGTGCACGAGGGCTGGCTGGGCGCCCGTGCCCACACGGCTGTGCCCGACTACCGGGTGGAAGACACGCCCACCGGGCTGCGTGCCTTCGACTGCCGGGCCTGGCAGCCGCAGTCCAACCTGCATTCCACCGCACCGGCCCTGGTGGCGTACGGCTACGAGGTCACGGCCCCGTATGCCGCGCTGCTGACCAAAGAGCCGCCCCCAGGCACCACGGCCGTGGCCGGCTGGCGTGAGGCCATCGGCCTGTTCATCTGCCCGGTCACCCCGGAATATTCGCGTGTCTGGTTTCGCCTGGCCGTGGCCGATGTCGAGACACCCGACGATGCCTTGCGGGCGTTTCAGCACACCATCTTCACGCAGGACCAACCCGTGCTGGAATCCCAGCAGCCCAAACGGCTGCCGCTGGATGTGCGGGCAGAGTTGCACACCGCCGCAGACCGTGCATCATCGACATACCGCCGATTCCTGCAGCGCAGCGGCATCACATTTGGAGTTTGCTGATGTTCAAGGTCCCGCCCGTTCCCGCCCGCCGTCTGCCCGAGCTGCTGCGCGCCATGCCCAAGGCCGAGCTGCACATCCACATCGAGGGCTCGCTTGAGCCCGAACTGATCTTTGCGCTGGCGCAGCGCAACGGCGTGGCGCTGCCCTATGCCAGCGTGGAGGCGCTGCGCAGCGCCTATGCGTTCACCAACCTGCAAAGCTTCCTCGATATTTATTACGCCGGGGCGAGCGTGCTCTTGCACGAGCAGGACTTCTACGACATGGCCTGGGCCTACCTGCAGCGCGCGGCGGCCGACCAGGTGGTGCGGGCCGAGATTTTTTTCGATCCGCAGACGCATACGTCCCGGGGCGTGTCGATGCAGACGGTGCTGCAAGGCCTGCACCGCGCCTGCGAAGACGCCCGCGCGCAGCTGGGCGTGAGTGCCGTGCTGATCCTGTGCTTCCTGCGCCACCTGAGCGAGGAAGACGCGTTCGCCACGCTGGAGCAGGCCCTCCCGTACCGCGACCGCATCGTGGGCGTGGGCCTGGATTCGAGCGAGTTGGGGCATCCGCCCGAAAAGTTTGCGCGCGTCTTTGCCCGTTGCCGTGAGCTGGGCCTGCGCCTTGTGGCCCATGCGGGGGAAGAGGGGCCTCCGGCTTACATCTGGAGCGCACTCGATGTGCTCAAGGTCGAACGCATCGACCATGGCGTGCAAGCGGTGCACGACGCTGCCCTGATGCAGCGCCTTGCGCACGATCGGATTCCGCTCACAGTGTGTCCGCTGTCCAACCAGAAGCTTTGCGTCTTTCCGGATCTGCGCCAGCACAACCTGGGCACCTTGCTGGACGCAGGTCTGGCCGCCACCGTCAACTCCGACGACCCCGCCTACTTTGGCGGCTACATCAACGACAACTTCACCCAGGTGTTTGCGGCCACGGGCCTGACCGCGAAGCATGCGTACCAGCTGGCGTTCAACAGCTTTGAAGCCAGCTTTGCCAGCGATGCCGAAAAGCGCGACTGGGAGCACCGTCTCAAGGGCGTGTTCGAGCGCTTCGTCGAACACGACTGAGCCGTATCGCACGGCACAGGCCCGCAAGCCTGTGGGGTGCGCGAGGCTGTGCAAGCAGCCGTTGCCCCGCGGGCGGGCGGCCCGGCCCCGGGCGGCTGCCAGCCGGTCAAGGGGCGCTTTCGGTACAATTTGAGGCGCAAAGGCTGCTGTCCCGGCAGCCTTTTGCTTTTTCTGTCCCCGGGACCATGTAGAGGAACACCATGTACAAAAACCTCGCTGCCGCGCTCGCGGCCGCCTGTTTTTTCCTTCCCTTTTCCCTCCCAGCCCAGCAGCGCAGCGCCCCGGCTGCAGAGCCGCTGAAGGCGGGCTTTGTCTATGTCTCCCCCATCACCGAGGCCGGCTGGACGCGCCAGCACGACGAGGGCCGCAAGGCCGTGGAGGCCGCGCTCGGCAACCAGGTGAAGACGACTTTCGTCGAGAACGTCGCGGAAGGCGCGGATGCCGAGCGCGTGATCCGCGATCTGGCCGCGACGGGCCACAAGATCATCTTCACGCCCAGCTTTGGGTACATGGAGCCCACGTTGCGTGTGGCGCGCGACTTCCCGGACGTGCGCTTTGAGTCGATCACCGGTTACAAAACGGCGGCCAATGTCACCGCGGCCAATGCGCGCTACTACGAAGGACGCTACCTCGCCGGCATCGCGGCAGGCCGCATGAGCAAGACCGGCGTGGCGGGCTATGTGGCGGGATTCCCGATTCCCGAGGTGCTGCAGGGCATCAATGCGTTCGCGTTGGGCATGCGCTCGGTGAACCCGCAGGCCAGTGTCAAGGTGGTGTGGCTCAACGTCTGGTTCGACCCGCCCAAGGAGCGTGATGCGGCCATGGCGCTGTTCAACCAGGACGTGGATGTGGTGGCGTTTCACACGGGCTCGACCGCGGTGATGGCTGCCGCACAGGAGCGCGGCAAGATGGCCGTCGCCTACCACTCGGACATGCGCCGGGTGGGGCCCGACGCGCAGATCGTGGCCGTGACCCACCAATGGGGCGACTACTACACCCAGCGCGTGCGCGCAGTGCTTGACGGAAGCTGGAAGAGCCGTACGGTGTGGGGCGGCGTGCGCGAAGGCATGATCCGCGTGGGCGATTTCGGCAGCCGCGTGCCGCAGGCCGTGCAGGCCGAGGTGCTGGCTGCGCAAAAAGCCATCGGCGAGGGGCGTCTGCACCCGTTCCACGCGCAGCGCGCGGCAGTGCGCGACAACGAGGGCCGCGAGGTGATTGCCAAGGGCCAGACCCTGGGCGACGAGCAGATCCTGCAGATGAACTGGCTGGTCGAGGGGGTGGTCGGCCGCCTGCCCCGTTGATGCGCAGTGCATACCCGCTATAGGCCGGCGCGTATGCGCGCCGTGCCAGCCGCGGATAAGCTCGCTTCCCATGAATGTCTATCGCGCCGCGCTGCTGCGCTTTGCCGACGACGGGTCGGCCGTGTACGAATCCGATGGCCTGCTGGCCACAGAGCGGGGGCCTGACGGCCTTGCCCGCGTCGTGGCGGCCGGGCCGTGGGCTGCGCTGTCGGCCACTTATGCCGGCCATCCGGTGACCCATTGGCCGGATCGCCTGATCGCCCCCGGGTTTGTGGACCTGCACGTGCACTACCCGCAAACCGATGTCATCGGCTCGCCGGCCGAGGGCTTGCTGCCCTGGCTGGAGCACTACACCTTTCCGCACGAGAGCCGTTTTGCCGACCCAGCCTACTGCGATGCGGTGGCGGCGTTCTTTCTCGATGAACTGCAGCGCAACGGCGTGACGACGCCGCTGGCCTTTGCGACCTCCCATCCGGCCTCGGTCGATGCGCTGATGGGGGCTGCCCAGGCACGCGGTATGCGGCTCATCACGGGCAAGGTGCTGCAGGATCGCCATTCGCCCGACGGTGTGCGCGACGACACCGAGCAAAGCCTGCGCGATACCGAGGCCTTGATCCGGCGCTGGCACGGTGTGGACCGTCTGGGCTATGCGATCACCCCCCGCTTTGCACCCACCAGCACGCCGGCCCAGTTGGGCGGCGCGGGCGAACTGGCCGCGGCCTACCCGGACGTGTGGATCCAGTCCCACGTCGCGGAAAACCGCGACGAGATCCGCTGGGCGCGCGAGCTGTTTCCGCAGGCCAGCAGCTATCTTGCGGTGTACGACGATTTCGGTCTGATGCGCGAGCGGGCGGTGTACGCCCATTGCATCCACTTTGACGACGAGGACCGTGCGCGCATGCGCGGCACGGGCGCTGCGGCAGCGGTCAGTCCCACCAGCAATTTGTTCCTGGGCAGTGGCTTTTTCGACTACGCCGGGGCCGACCGCGTGGGCTTTCGCTACGGTCTGGCCAGCGACGTGGGCGGGGGCACGAGCTTCAGCCCGTTCCACACCATGCTCGCGGCCTACTATGTCGGCCGGGAAGGGCAGACCAAAAGCGGGCTCAGCCTGTCGCCGCAGCATCTCTGGTGGCAGCACACGGCGGGTGCGGCCCAGGCCTTGGGCCTGGCGGGCGTGGTGGGCAATCTGCAGCCCGGGTGCGAAGCCGACTTCGTCGTGCTGAATCCGGCCGCAACGCCCCTGCTGGCCCGCCGCACCCAAGCGGCCCGCACGCTGGACGAGCTGCTGTTCGCCCTCATCGTGCTGGGCGATGACCGATTGGTCGAGCGCACCCTGCTGGCAGGCGCGGCCTGATGCGGGCACGCGGCCCTTGGCGGCTTCGTACAATCGCGCCAAACAAGGGCCACCCATGACCATCAAGAGCGACAAGTGGATCCGCCGCATGGCGGAACAGCACGGCATGATCGAGCCGTTCGAGCCAGGCCAGATCCGCGAGGCCGACGGCCGCAAGATCATCAGCTACGGCACCAGCAGCTACGGTTATGACATCCGCTGCGCGCCCGAATTCAAGGTCTTCACCAACATCCACAGCACGGTGGTGGACCCGAAGAATTTCGACGAGAAGAGTTTTGTCGATTTCCATGGCGACAGCTGCATCATCCCGCCCAACAGTTTTGCGCTGGCGCGCACGGTGGAGTACTTCCGCATTCCGCGCAACGTGCTGACCATCTGCCTGGGCAAGAGCACCTACGCCCGCTGCGGCATCATCGTCAATGTCACGCCCTTCGAGCCCGAGTGGGAGGGCTATGTGACCCTGGAGTTCAGCAACACCACGCCGCTGCCAGCCCGTATCTACGCGGGCGAGGGCTGCGCGCAGGTGCTGTTCTTCGAGAGCGACGAGGTCTGCGATGTGTCGTACAAAGACCGTGGCGGCAAGTACCAGGGCCAGGTGGGCGTGACGCTCCCCAAGGCCTGAAGCGCGCGCACTTCCTCACCACCAAAGGCACTGGCCCCGGGCCGGGCGCTGCACGCGCCCCTGGTCTGGCATGCGGCTTTGCCCAGCACAGGCGCTTAGGGGCCTACCTTGCGTGGCTGCAGATGCGAAAACGGAGCAGTCGGCCAGGGGCTTTGGCTTGCTGCTGTGGTGCACGCAACCCTTCGCGGCTCGGTTATGCAATCCTCGGGGTGTGGCGGTGTGCCCGGCTCAGTGCAGCGTGCCGCCCGCCACCGCCAGGTCGTGTGGCTGCAGCGCAGCCGCCCAGAGCGCCTCGTACACGCCGCGCACCATGGTGGCCAGGGGCAAGCAGGGCTCGCCTTGCCCCGGAAGCCAGGGCACATGGATGAAACCGGCTCGCGGACGCGCCGCAGGCGCTTGCTGCGCCACATGGTGCAGCAGGCCGTACAGCACATGGTTGCAGACAAAGCTGCCCGCCGTGTACGACAGCTCGCACGGCACGCCAGCCCGCAACACAGCCTGGCGCATGGCCTTGACCGGCAGGGTGGCAAAGTAGGCGGCCGGGCCGCCGGGCACCACGGGCGTGTCGATGGGCTGCGCGCCGACGTTGTCAGGAATGCGTGCGTCCTGCAGGTTGATGCCCACACGCTCCAGCCCGATGGCCGCCCGGCCGCCGGCCTGCCCCAGGCAAACCACCAGGCGCGGTTGCCATCGTGCCAGGGCCTGCTCCAGCACCGGCAGGGCGGTGGCAAACACCGTGGGCAGCGTCTGCGCCTGGACCTGCAGACCCGCGATGCGCTGGCCCTGCAGCGCCTGGGCGATCTGCAGGCTGGGGTTGGCGGTGTCGCCCCCAAACGGATCGAAACCCGTGAGCAAAAGGGTCGGGGGCGGCAGCGGTGCGGCGGGTGTGCAGGGGGCCATGCGTCGATGGTAGCCTGAGACCGCCGCCCGCGAACGCTCCGAGGGCCTTGTGCAAAATGGCGGCTTGTGCTTGATTTGTGTGACTGGGTTGCTATTAAAAATATAGCAATCGTGTGCAGGCGCTGCCCGGGTGATGCGCCCGAAACCGGCCGTTTGACCCGCTGGCGGCCCGGAGTGCGACAATCTGAGGCTCAGATGACAAGCTCCTTCTCCAATCTATCGCTGGCAGAACCGCTGGCACGCGCCGTCGCAGAAATGGGCTACGAGTCCATGACGCCGATCCAGGCGCAGGCGATCCCCGTGGTGCTGACCGGGCGCGACGTGATGGGCGCAGCCCAGACGGGCACCGGCAAAACGGCGGCGTTCTCGCTGCCGCTGCTGCAGCGCCTGCTCAAACACGAAAACAGCTCGACCTCGCCAGCGCGCCATCCGGTGCGTGCGCTGGTGCTGCTGCCCACGCGCGAACTGGCCGACCAGGTGGCCCAGCAGATCGCGCTGTACGCCAAGCACACCAAGCTGCGCAGCACCGTGGTGTTTGGCGGCATGGACATGAAGCCGCAAACGCTTGAGCTGAAAAAGGGCGTCGAAGTGCTGGTGGCTACGCCGGGCCGCCTGCTCGATCACATCGAGGCCAAGAACGCGGTGCTCAACCAGGTCGAGTACGTGGTGCTCGACGAAGCCGACCGCATGCTCGATATCGGCTTTCTGCCCGACCTGCAGCGCATCCTGAGCTATCTGCCCAAGCAGCGCACCACACTGCTGTTCAGTGCCACGTTCTCGCCCGAGATCAAGCGCCTGGCCAGCAGCTACCTGCAAGACCCGATCACCATCGAAGTCGCACGGCCGAACGAAACCGCCTCGACCGTCGAGCAGCGTTTTTTCAGCGTGTCGGACGACGACAAGCGCCGCGCCATCCACCAGATCCTGCGCACGCGTGGCGTCAAGCAGGCCTTCATCTTCGTCAACAGCAAGCTCGGTTGTGCGCGCCTGGCGCGCAGCCTGGAGCGCGAAGGGCTCAAGACAGCCGCCCTGCACGGCGACAAGAGCCAGGACGAGCGCCTGAAGGCCCTGGACGCCTTCAAGCGCGGCGAGGTGGATCTGCTGGTGTGTACCGACGTGGCAGCACGTGGCCTGGACATCAAGGACGTGCCGGCGGTGTTCAACTTCGACGTGCCCTTCAACGCCGAGGACTATGTGCACCGCATCGGCCGTACGGGCCGTGCGGGCGCGTCGGGCATCGCGGTCACGTTGGTGTCGTCGTCGGACGCGCGTCTGGTGGCCGACATCGAGAAGCTCATCAAGAAGAAGATCGACCTCGAAGCGGTGGAGTGGGACGAAGACCGCCCGCGAGGCCGCATCAACGACGGCCGCCGCGCCTGGCGCGAGGGGGATGAGGCCCCGCGTGAGCGTTCTTCGGAGCGCCGCGAGGGTCGCGAGACCCGAGAGCCCCGTGAGTCGCGCTATGGCCGGTCGGCCCCGGTGTCTCGCGATCCGTTCTTCGAGCGGCCTTACGAGCCCGGCAATACCGAGACCCCGCCTGCGTGGGAGCCGTCGGTGCGCACGGCCGCGCGCAGCGCCGTATCGGCCAACATCAAGCCGCGGCGCAAGGTGGCGGCGCTGTTCAAGTCGCCGACGCCCCCGACCACTGCCGGTTGATCCATCTGCGCTCAGGCGTGCGGGTCTTGCGCCTGCTCGCAGCGCACCTGCAGGCGCTCGCGCTCGTCCAGCGTGGCTCCAAAACGCACGGCGGTCAGGCAGCCCCCCCAGACGCAGCCGGTGTCCAGCCCGAGCAGGTCGGGGCGGCTGAGCCATCCGAGCGTCGACCAGTGACCGAAAGCGACCAGCGTGCCTGCGGCGGCACGGCCTGGCACGCTGAACCAGGGCATGAGCCCGGCAGGCGCGTCGGCTGCACTCTCGGAACTCTCAAAATCCAGCGCACCGTCGGCCGCACAAAAGCGCATGCGCGTGAAGGCGTTGACCACGAAGCGCCAGCGGTCGGGGCAATCCAGGCCTTCGTCCCAGCGCGCTGGCGCATTGCCGTACATTTGCTGCAAAAAGCCCGGCAGCTGCGGCCCGCGCAGCACGGTATGAACCTCCTCGGCCAGTGCGTGGGCTTGTTCGGGCGTCCAGCCTGGCCAGAGCCCCGCGTGGGCCAGTACCAGTCGCTGCTCGCCATGCATGTGTAGGCGCAGCAGGGGTTGGTGGCGCAGCCAGTCCAGCAGCACGTCGCGGTCAGGGGCCTCCAGCACGCTGGCCAGGGTGTCGCGGCGTGTGGGTTTGCGGGCCCCGTGCGCAGCGGCCAGCAGGTGCAGGTCGTGGTTGCCCAGCACGGGCCGCAGCGCTCCTTCGTAGCGCAGACAGCGGCGCAGAACCTCCAGCGAACCAGGGCCGCGGTTGACCAGGTCGCCGAGCAGATATACCGTGTCGCGGCTCGGGCTGAACCCCATATCGGCCAGTAGCCGCTCCAGGGCGCTGTCGCAGCCCTGAAGATCTCCGATGCAGTACAGTGCCATGCTTCCTTTCACATGATGAATCCATGGATTTTCTGCTGATTGCGCTGCTGACCTTGCTCAACGGCGTGTTCGCCATGTCGGAAATGGCGCTGGCCTCCAGCCGCAAGTCGCGCTTGCTGGCCTTGGCCGAAGGCGGGGACCGTGGTGCCAAGGCGGCGCTGGATCTGCTGGAGAGGCCCACGCAGTTTCTCTCGTCGGTACAGGTGGGCATCACCTCGATCGGCATGCTCAACGGCATCCTGGGGGAGGCGGCGTTCAGCGCGGGGCTGGGGGCATGGCTGGAAGGGCTGGGCCTGCCCGAAAAGGCCGCTGATATCACCGCCACTGCGCTTGTGGTCACGGTCATCACCTACGTGACCATCGTGTTCGGCGAACTCGTGCCCAAGCGCATCGGCCAGTTGTATCCCGAAGCCGTCTCACGGCTCATGGCGCTGCCCATGGCTTGGGTCGCCCGCGTGGCGGGGCCGTTCGTGCGCCTGCTGTCACTGTCCACCCAGGGCGTGCTGACCGTGTTGCGCGTCGGTGACGGCGCCGACCGGGCCGTGACCGAAGAGGAAATCGTGGCCAGCCTCGAGGAAGGTCGCGATGCGGGTGTGATTGAACACCACGAGCACCAGATGGTGCGCAATGTGTTCCATCTGGACGATCGTCCGCTGATCTCGCTGATGGTGCCGCGTGCCGACGTGCAATGGCTCGACGCCAGCTTGCGGGTGGCCGACGCTCTGCGTCTGGCGGGCGAGGGGGGCGGTCACGGTGCGCACTCTTGGTATCCGGTGTGCCGGGGCTCGCTTGACGATGTGGTGGGCATTGTCAGCGTGGCCCGGTTGCTCGAATTGCGTGAACAGGGCGATGCCGTGTTAGAGGCCCATGTGCAGCCGGCCATCTATGTGCCTGAAACCCTGAGTGGTCTGGAGCTGCTGGGCCAGTTCCGGGCGCGTTCGGGACGCATGGTGTTCGTGGTGGACGAATACGGTGTGCTGCAGGGCATCATGACACCGCGCGATTTGCTGGAAGCCATCACCGGAGAATTGCAACCCGGTGCGGCGACCGACGCCTGGGCCACGCCGTCGGCCGATGGCAGTTGGCTGCTGGATGGTCTGATGCCGGTGGCGGAACTGCGCGCGCGTCTCGATATTCGTGAATTGCCCGGGGAAGACCGCGGTCTGTACAACACCCTGGCCGGTCTACTCATGGCGGAGTCAGGGCATTTGCCATCTCAGGGTGAAGCGATTAATTGCGCGGGCTGGATATTTGAGGTCTTGCGGCTTGAAGGCAAACGAATCGACCAGGTGCGCGCCCGGCCCGAAGGCTGACATGGCATGCGGCGATGGCCCGAACTTGGCAGTGATGAATGCTTCGACGTCTGGTGCTGATATGGGCCAATAATCGCAGCCGGATGTCAATATGGATTCGGAAGACGGGATAATCGTGCGGACCCTATAATGTGAGTTCCAGCCAACCCTACGCAATCTAACGCATCATGATCAGCTATAAAGAACTGTTGAAGCAGCGCGAACTTCTGGAGCAGCAGATCGCCGACGCACGCCGCCGCGAACTGTCGGACGCTGTGGCCAAGGTCCGTGCTCTGATTGAGGAGTATGGTCTGAAGGCAGAGGATGTTTTTCCGCCATCGCGTGCGCGCAGTGCCAGCGCGGGCAGCAAGGTGGCCCCGAAATATCGCAACCCCGCAACCGGCGAAACCTGGACGGGCCGCGGCAAAGCCCCAAAGTGGATTCAGAACGAGAATCGCGAGAAGTTCGCCATCTGAGCCTGGGCGGTGTTGTCGCCGCTGGTGTTCAGGTTTCGGATACAGGCTACGGGCTTTGGCCGCGTGGTTCCCAAAGGCCCGCTATGCGGGCCTTTTTCATGCAAGATTCCGCGATCGGTAGTTCAGTTCAAGGAGATTCGAGGCGTATGCGATCACCCGAGCCCTTTACGCTGATGCCTGGGCGTCGCGCCACACAGGGCTGTCGTGGAGGCCTGTGCCGCGATTGCACCCAGCCAAACGCCTGCCTGGGGTAGTCTTTTGCGGAAGCGCGGTGGTTTCCCAATATCGAGGGCTTGCGTCCGCTTGAGGCCTGTTTACTCTCTGTTACTGCCAGGGGCTGGCCCTTTGAATGGAGTTTTCACGAGTGCGAGGGAACTGCTCGGAGCCTCTGCATAGGGTGAGTGGGCGGAGTTCGGGGCGTTGATGTCCTGGTGCGCGCCCCCGGCATGGCGTTGAGTCGGGCAACGCGCCGCGGAGAATGTCCTGCCGGGCCACCTCAAAGGCCAGGATTTACAGGGGGCGAAGTTGACAAAACCCTACCCCCACCAGGGCCCGATGCGCTGACAGAATGTTGGGCATTGCCGTCGCCCCGAGGAGAGATTCGCATGGCCGTCACGACCCCAGCGTCCACCCATCCGTTTGCCCATACGGTACAGACGCTTGAAATCGCATCGGGCAAGTCTGGTCGGTTTTATTCGCTTCCAGCGCTCGCCGTTGAATATCCGGGCGTATCGCGACTGCCTGTCTCGCTGCGATTGGTGCTGGAGTCGGTGCTGCGCAATTGCGATGGGCGCAAGATCACCCCCACGCACGTGGCCCAACTGGCGCAGTGGCAGCCACAGGGCGAGCGGCGGGACGAGATTCCGTTCGTCGTGTCGCGTGTGGTTCTGCAGGACTTCACTGGAGTGCCCCTGCTGGCCGATTTGGCGGCCATGCGCAGCGTGGCGGCGCGCCTGGGACGCGATCCGCGCAAGATCGAGCCGCTGGTGCCGGTGGATCTGGTGGTGGACCACTCGATCATGGTGGACCACTACGGCAAGAAAAACGCGATTGACTTGAACATGAAACTCGAATTCCAGCGCAACCGCGAGCGCTACGAGTTCATGAAATGGGGCATGCAGGCGTTTGACACCTTCCGTGTGGTGCCGCCGGGCTTTGGCATCGTGCACCAGGTCAATCTGGAGTACCTGGCGCGCGGCGTGCACCGTCGGCCTGATGGCGTGGTGTACCCCGACACGCTGGTGGGCACCGACAGCCATACCACCATGATCAACGGTATCGGCGTGGTGGGCTGGGGCGTGGGCGGTATCGAGGCCGAAGCGGCCATGCTGGGCCAGCCGGTGTACTTTCTGACGCCCGATGTGGTGGGCTTTGAGCTCAAGGGTCGGCTGCGCGAGGGCGTGACCGCCACCGATCTGGTACTCACCGTGACCGAGATCCTGCGCCAGCACAAGGTGGTCGGTAAGTTTGTGGAGTTTTTCGGCGAAGGCACGCGCACGCTGGCGCTGCCCGACCGCGCCACCATTGCCAACATGGCACCCGAATACGGGGCCACGATGGGCTTCTTCCCGGTGGACGAGAAAACCATCGAATACTTCCGTGGCACGGGCCGGACCAAGGCCGAGGTCGAGGCCTTCGAGGCGTACTTCCGCGCCCAGGGTCTGTTTGGCGTGCCGTTGGCGGGCGAGGTGGATTATTCGCAGGTCGTCACCCTCGACCTGGGGGCCGTGACGCCCAGCCTGGCCGGCCCCAAGCGGCCGCAGGACCGCATCGAGATCGGCCAGGTGGCGCGTCAGTTCTCCGATCTGTTCAGCCGGCCCGCGGCCGACAATGGCTTCAACCGGCCTGCCGACGTGCTGCACACGCGCTACCCGTTGGGGCGGCCCGGCGCTGGCCCGCTGCCCAAACCGCTGGCCGGCGTGACGGTGGGCCATGGCGACGTGTTGATTGCAGCCATTACGAGTTGCACCAACACGTCCAACCCCGGCGTATTGCTGGCCGCCGGCCTGCTGGCCAAGAAGGCGGTGGAGGCTGGGCTGCGCGTCAAGCCGCACATCAAGACGTCGCTGGCCCCGGGCTCGCGCGTGGTCACCGATTACCTGCAAAAGACAGGCCTGCTGCCGTATCTGGAGAAGCTGGGCTTCGCGCTCGTGGGCTACGGGTGCACGACCTGCATTGGCAACGCGGGTGACCTGGCACCGCAGCTCAATGAGGTCATTCTGGACAACGATCTGGTCTGCGCGGCCGTGCTGTCGGGCAACCGCAATTTTGAGGCGCGCATCCACCCCAACCTCCGGGCCAACTTTCTGGCCAGCCCCCCGCTGGTGGTGGCATACGCGCTGGCGGGCACGGTACTCAAGGACCTGATGACCGAGCCGGTGGGCCAGGGCAAGGGCGGCCGCGACGTGTACCTGGGCGATATTTGGCCTTCCAGCGACGAGATCCACGCGCTCATGGCCCAAGCCATGAATGGCAAGGTCTTCCGCGAAAACTACGACCGCGTGCGCACCGACCCGGGTGCGCTGTGGCAGAACGTGCGCGGCGTGGAGGGCACGGCCTACACCTGGCCCCGCAGCACGTACATTGCCGAGCCGCCTTTCTTTGCTGATTTTGCTATTGAAAATATAGCTAAAGATTCAGCCTTGAAAAGCACGAGCACGGGTTTTGGTTCGAATGCTGCAGCCGCGACGGGTGAGGCACATTCGCCGGTGGCCGTGGAGGGCGCACGCATCATGGCGCTGTTCGGGGATTCGATCACCACCGACCACATTTCGCCTGCGGGCTCGATCAAGGAGCATTCACCCGCTGGGCGCTGGCTGATGGAGCATGGTGTGGGCCGGCTTGACTTCAACAGCTACGGTGCACGCCGAGGCCACCACGAGGTGATGATGCGCGGCACCTTTGCCAATGTGCGCATCAAAAACCTGATGCTGCCAGCCTTGCCCGACGGTTCACGCGAGGAGGGTGGCCTGACCGTGTTCCAGGGCGATGGTCCGCAGCATGGCCAGAAGCTCAGCATCTTCGACGCCGCGATGCAGTACCAGGCGGCGGGCACACCCACGGTGGTGCTGGCGGGCGAGGAGTACGGCACCGGCTCCAGCCGCGACTGGGCGGCCAAGGGCACCCAGCTGCTGGGCATTCGCGCTGTGGTGGCACGCAGCTTCGAGCGCATCCACCGCTCCAACCTCGTGGGCATGGGGGTGTTGCCGCTGCAGTTCCGGCCGGGCGATTCCTGGCAGTCGCTGGGGCTCACGGGGGCCGAGCGTATCGACGTGCTGCCCGATCCACAGCTCACGCCCCAAAGTGAAGCCCTTCTGGTCATTCACCGCGCCAATGGCCAGCGGGATGCGGTGAGGGTGGTCTTGCGTATCGATACGCCCGTAGAGGCCGACTATTACCGGGCGGGTGGCATCCTGCCCTACGTGCTGCGGCAGTTGCTGACCTGAGACACCGGCTGGCAAGTCCAGCCGATGCGCTTGGGCAGCCTTCGCGGCGGGCGGGTGTGTCGATACACTTGTTACGTCGCGTCGCATACTGGCGCTGACCTCGCCCTTTCGCCTGGAGTGTGATCGCCGTGCCAGCCTGCCAGCCCACTACGCGGGTTCCTTTGTTCCCAGCCGTCCGGCGTTGCGGGGCCTTGCGCTGCCGGGCAGGCAGCGTATCGGCGTGCCGGGCATTGGGGGGCTGATTCATGGCGTCTCCGGTGCCTGCGTCTCCGTCTGCTGCCGCCATCCCGCCCGCAACACCTGAGGGGCCCACGCTTGCAGGCGTGGCGCCCCCCGCAGCGCCTGGCCACGAGGGCCGGGCTTCTGTCGGCACAGGGCGCACGTCCCGTTCTGGCCTGAGTCCTGCGCTGGGTGTGTTGCTCGGAGTGGGCATGCTGGTGGCGATGCTGATGCTCGCCACCCGCGCCCTGGGTTCGACCGCTGGCAGCACCCACGGGCTGGAGCCGCTGCTGGAATTGGTGGCCGTCGTGCTGGGCCTGCTCGTCGTGGCGGTCTCCTTGCATGTGCTCGACGAGCAGGACCAGGGCTGCGCCAACGTGCTGGTCGTGGGCATCCTCGTGGCGGCCATCTGCAACTTTCTGCACGGTGTTCTGGCCCACTCCACCCCCGTGCATATGCCGGCCGAGGTGGCCCAGCCATCGCTTTGGCTGAGCACGGTGGCGCGGCTGGGCGAGGCGTTCGCGCTCGGGTGGCTGGCTTTCGGCGGTCGTTTGCCTGGGCGGGGACGTCTGTGGCTGGTGCTGGGCGTGGTCTGCGGGCTGCTGGTGGTTGCACTGGCCCAGACGCCGCTGGCGGCATGGTTAAGCACCGGTCTGCAGGGGCACGTGCGCACCGTGGTGGCATCGGGCCTCGCATTGCTGCTGGGGATGACGGCCTGGCGGCTCTTTCACCGCCCCGATCAGGCGGCCTCTGGCCCGGGGCTTACACGCAATGCGAGTTTGGCGGCAGCGGCGTTTGCCTTCATGGCGGGCGAGCTGGCGGTGGCGACGCTGGGCGGCCACTCGGCCATCGGCGGGCCACTGGCCCACGCGCTGCGGGTGGTGGGGTATGCGCTGCTGTTCCAGGAGGTCTTCACTGCGGGCATTCGCCAGCCCTACCACCGCCTGCAGGATGCGCAGGAGCGCCTGCGTGAGAACGAAACCCGCCTGACCTTGCTGGGACGCAACCTCCCGCACACGGTGCTCTATCAGATCGTGCGTGAGCCCGACGGAACCCGCCAGTTCGTGCACGTGAGCGATGCGGTCGAGCGCGTGCACGGTGTGACGGCGCAGGCGGTGATGCAGGACGCCCGCCTGCTGTACGGACAGATCGTGGAGGAA
Source organism: Acidovorax lacteus (assembly GCF_039540375.1). Lineage (NCBI taxonomy): Bacteria > Pseudomonadati > Pseudomonadota > Betaproteobacteria > Burkholderiales > Comamonadaceae > Acidovorax > Acidovorax lacteus. The sequence goes on along the minus strand of NZ_BAABEX010000030.1, from coordinate 149,828 downwards.
GACCGCGCAGAACTGTCCCGCATCGAGATCGAGTCGTTCCGCACCCTCACCCCCATGGAGGCGGTGGTGCGCACCCGGCATCCGGGTGACGGCCAACAGCGCTGGATGCGCATCAGTGCCTCGCCGCGCCGCATTGGCTCTGGCCGCATGCTCTGGGACGGCGTGATCAGCGACGTGACGGCCGAGCACCATGCGCAGGAAGCCGAGCACGCGTTGCAGGCCCAGATGGCCAATATGCTGCAGCGCATGCCCGGCGGGGTGGCCCGCATAGACCGCGACCTGCGCGTGCTCTATGTCAACCCGCAGCAGGCCCAATGGATGAAGACCACGCCCGACCAGATCCGGGGTCGCTTTCTGGCAGAAGTGCTGCCCTGGGACCTGCACGAACGCCTGCTGCCGCGTTGGATGCAGGCCTTTGCCGGGCAGCCAGCGGTGTTCGAGAACCGTATCGACGGGCGCAATGGCCCGCGCTATTGGCATTCGGCCATCGTGCCCGAAGCGCCGGGGCCCGACGGCGTCTCGGCCGTGACGATGTTTTCCTACGATCTCACGGGCCTCAAGCGCATCGAGCAGGAGCTTGAGCAGCAGAAGGCCCGGCTGGCCAGCGTGGTCAACGCCATGCCCGACATGGTGTTCCTCAAAGACGTGGAGGGCGTGTACCTGGCCGTCAACCCGGTGTTCGAGCGCTTTGCGGGCCGTCCGGAAAGCGACATCGTTGGTCGTCGCGACGAAGACCTCTTCGGCCAAGAGCAGGCCGAGCAGTTCCGCCGCTACGACCACAAGGCCATGGCGGCCTGGCAGCCGCTGGCCTACGAGGAAACCCTGCGCTTTGCGGAAGACGGATACGAAGGCCTGTTCGAAACCATCAAGACCCCGATCCGCGACCTGTCGGGTCAGGTGACGGGCGTGCTGGGCGTGTGCCGCGACATCACCGACCGCAAGCGCGCGGAGCAGGAGATCGAGCGGCTGGCGTTCTTTGACGCGCTCACCGGTCTGCCCAACCGCCGTCTGCTCCTCGACCGCCTGCAGCATGCGGTGATGACCTCGCAGCGCAGCCGCCAGTTGGGCGCCCTGCTGTTCATCGACCTGGACAACTTCAAGGACCTGAACGACACCCTGGGGCACGACATGGGCGACCAGCTGCTGCGGCAAGTGGCCCAGCGCCTGAGCGGCTGCGTGCGCGAAGTGGACACCGTGGCGCGCTTTGGCGGCGACGAATTCGTCGTCATGCTCGAAAACCTCAGCGCCGAGCTG
>NZ_BAABEX010000030.1:0-148564 GCF_039540375.1 Acidovorax lacteus | reverse complement strand
GTGGGGTCGCCTTTTCTTTGCCTTCTTTCTTTTGGCGACCCAAAAGAAAGAAGGTGCGCCGCCGGGCGCACATCCCGGCCTCAGAACACAGCACAAGCACAGTGGCCAACTACCGCCAATAGAACCAAACGCTATGAATTCCATAGCTGCTCGTGCTTAGAACCCAAGCACGAGCAGCCGATTGAGCCCCAAAGCCGTTCCGGGCCTCAATCCTCCCGCCGGTGCGGCCGCGTCCACCACTGCCACAGCGCCAGCACCGCCAAGCCCATCCCCGCCCACCACAGCATCCGCGGCCACAGCGGCGCGCTCCGCAGCACCTGCACATCGCGCACAAAAATCGTCTCGCAGGCCCCGTTGCCCTGGTCGTCGCGCGTCAGCGATGTGCCGCGGTGGAAGTCAAAGCCCGCGCGATGGCGGTACTCGGCCAGCTCGCCCTGGATGCTCACCTGATCGCCCACACGCAAGCCACGCAGGCGGCGGGCCACGGTCGGGGAGTCGGTGAGCAGGTGGTTGTTGGAGAGCGCGCGCAGGTTGTCGGGCCGCGCGGCCTCGGGGTCGCGGGTGCTCACGTAGCAGACGAACTGACCACTCGAAAACGACATGCGCTCGTACGCACCCGAGCGCGCATTGGCGCCCCAGACCATGCACAGGTCGGCCACGTTCAGGTGGTCGCCAGCGGCCTCGTGGATCCAGTTCCACCAGGTCGAGGTGTCGTGGCGGCTGACCACCAGGCCGCTGATGGCGTAGTCCTGCACCGGCGTCACGCTGTAGTCGATGTGTTGTGCGCGCACCTGGAACGGGCCGCGCTGGGTGCCGGTCTGCTGCGGCTCGGTGAGCACGGCCGGGTGCAGGTCGGCCACGGGCGGCAGCGCGTCGCCCCACCACCAGCCTGCCAGCAGCAGGGCCACAGACAGCCAGGGCAGGGGTCTCAACGTCATGGTGTGCACGGGAAGCAGGCCAGCCCGCATGGTACGCCGCCCGCCCGCGGTGGTGGCGGGTGCGCAGGCCCGCGCGCTACCATCGCGCCATGCCATTGACCGACACCACCGACCGCGCCAGCCCCGCGCTGCCACTGGACGGGCAGAGCATCCTGGAGCTGGCCGCGCGCTCCATGTTCCAGCTGTTTTCGAGCGTGAGCCAGGGCATGTTCCTGGTGGACCGCGGCGGGCGTATCGTCTGGGTGAACGAGGGCTACCAGCGCTTCCTGCCCGACCTGGGCTTTTCGTCGCTGGACCAGTTCGTGGGCCGCACGGTGGAGGAGGTGATTCCCAACACCCAGATGCGCCGTGTGCTGGAGACCGGCCAGCCGGTGCTGATCGACCTGCTGACCAACAAGGCGGGCACCTTTGTGGTGAGCCGTATTCCGTTGCGCGACGAGGCGGGCGAGGTCATCGGGGCCATCGGCATTGTGCTGTTCGACCACCCTGAAACGACGCTGCAGCCGCTGATCAGCAAGTTTGCGCGACTGCAGCGCGACCTGGACGACGCGCGGCGCGAACTGGCCAGCCAGCGCAGCCGCACGCTGGGCGGCGATGGCGAGCGCCGCGCCAAGTACACCTTTGCCAGCTTCATCGGCTCGAGCCCGGCGGCGGCCGAAGTCAAGCGCCAGGCCCGGCGCGCGGCGCAGTCGAGCAGCCCGGTGCTGCTGCTGGGCGAGACCGGCACAGGCAAAGAGCTGCTGGCCCATGCGATCCATGCGGCGTCGAGCCGCGCGGCCGGGCCGTTTGTGAGCGTGAACATCGCTGCCGTGCCCGACACACTGCTTGAAGCCGAGTTCTTTGGCGTGGCCCCGGGCGCCTACACCGGGGCCGACCGCAAGGGGCGCGACGGCAAGTTCAAGCTGGCGCACGGGGGCACGTTGTTCCTCGACGAGATTGGCGACATGCCGCAGAGCCTGCAGGCCAAGCTGCTGCGTGCGCTGCAAGAAGGCGAGATCGAGCCACTGGGTTCGAACAAGCTGGTGCCGGTGGACATCCGCGTGGTGGCCGCCACCTCGCGCGACCTGGCCGGGCTGGTGCGCGAGGGCAAGTTCCGCGAAGACCTGTTCTACCGCCTGCATGTGCTGCCGGTGCGCGTGCCTGCGCTGCGCGAGCGGCGCAGCGACATTCCCGCGCTGGTGGAAGCACTGGGCGAAGACCTGGCCCTGCGCAGCGGCACCGCACCGCCCGAACTGCTGCCCGACGCGCTGGCCCTGCTGGCCGGGCAGCCCTGGCGCGGCAATATCCGCGAGCTGCGCAACGTGCTGGAGCAGGCCGTGATGCGCAGCGATTCGCAATCCATCGACGCGGCGCAGCTCGAACGCGTGCTGCGCGAGGCGGGCGTGGAGCCGGCTGCGCCTGTGGCCGCCGTGCATGCCCCCGAGCCCGACGACGAGCAGCGCCTGCTGCGCCCGCTGGCCGAGCAAGTGGCCGAGCTGGAACGCAAGGCGATTGCCGCGGCGCTGAAGGCGCACGGCGGCAACAAGCTGGCCACCGCGCGGCAGTTGGGTATCTCGCGCGCGACGCTGTACGAACGTCTGGAAAACCCTGTGTAGATTTCAGACATTTGTCTGAATATCAGACAAATGAACTGTCTGAAAAAAAGACATGTAGTGCGCGCATGTCTTGTAAGTGACTGTCAAGTAACAACTTTTTCCCTGGCACGCCTTGTGCAATTTCGGTGCATCACTACAGGAGACATCCCATGCACCGTCGCACCCTGGTTGCCCTGGCCGCCCTGGCCACCGTGTTCTCGGCATCGGCTTTGGCGCAGTCGCGCGAAATCCGCATTGCCCACATCTACAGCAAGACCGGCCCGCTTGAAGCCTATGGCAAGCAGACCCAGACCGGCCTGCTGATGGGCCTGAACTACGCCACCGGCGGCACCATGACCATCAACGGCAAGAAGCTGGTCGTGATCGAAAAAGACGACCAGGGCAAGCCCGACCTGGGCAAGAACCTGCTGGCCGCCGCTTATTCGGACGACAAGGCCGACATTGCCGTGGGCCCGACGTCGAGCGGTGTGGCCCTGGCCATGCTGCCCGTGGCCGAAGAGTACAAAAAGATCCTGCTGGTTGAGCCCGCCGTGGCCGATGCGATCACCGGCGACAAGTGGAACAAGTACATCTTCCGCACCGGCCGCAACAGCAGCCAGGACGCGATCAGCAATGCCGTGGCCATCGACAAGCCCGGCGTGACGGTGGCCACGCTCGCGCAGGACTACGCCTTCGGCCGCGACGGCGTGAAGGCCTTCAAGGACGCACTCAAGAATGCCAAGCTGGTGCACGAGGAGTACCTGCCCACCAACACCACTGACTTCACCGCCGGTGCGCAGCGCCTGATCGACAAGCTCAAGGACCAGCCGGGCCGCAAGATCATCTTCATCATCTGGGCTGGCGCGGGCAACCCGTTCAAGATCGCCGACCTCGACCTCAAGCGCTATGGCATCGAGATCGCCACGGGCGGCAACATCCTGCCCGCCATGGCTGCGTACAAGAACTTCCCGGGCATGGAAGGCGCGACCTACTACTACTTCGGCATTCCCAAGAACCCGGTGAACGAAGCCCTGGTGGCCGCGCACTACAAGGAGTTCAAGACGCCGCCGGACTTCTTCACGGCCGGCGGTTTCAGCGCCGCGATGGCGCTGGTCACCGCGCTCAAGAAGACCAACGGTGAGACCAACACCAACAAGCTCATCTCCACCATGGAAGGCATGAGCTTTGACACGCCCAAGGGCACGATGACCTTCCGCAAGGAAGACCACCAGGCCATGCAGAGCATGTACCACTTCAAGATCAAGGTGGACCCGGCGTTCGCCTGGGGCGTGCCCGAGCTGGTGCGCGAGATCAAGCCGGAAGAGATGCAGATTCCGATCCGCAACAAGCGCTGATCCGGTTGGCGTGGCCCGGCGCACGGCTGGCGAGTCCGGCGCGCCGGGGTACATCCCGCAGGGGCGGCCGCCCCTTTTTTTCAACAGAGCAAGGAACCCCCGGCGCACACGGGGGATGGTCGGTTTCGTTCTCAAAAAACACTTTGGAGACACACCCCATGACACATGCCTTCCTTCGCGCGGCCGCTGCCAGTGCCGCTTGGGCCCTGGTATCCGGGTCCTCGTGGGCCGCAGTGAACCTGCCCGCCCTCAAGATCGACAAAACGCAGACCACGGTATCCGGTCTGTCCTCGGGCGGCTTCATGGCCGTGCAGTTGCATGTGGCCTATTCGGCCACCTTTGCCAAGGGCGCGGGCGTGGTGGCCGGGGGGCCGTTCTACTGCGCCGAGGGCTCGGTGGTCAATGCCACAGGCCGCTGCATGGCCAGCCCTGCGGGCATTCCGACCAGCACGCTGGTGAGCACCACCAACACCTGGGCCAGCCAGGGCAGCATCGACCCGGTGGCCCACCTGCAGAACTCGAAGGTGTACCTGTTCTCGGGCACGCTCGACAGCGTGGTCAAACCCGGCGTGATGGACGCCCTGCGCACCTACTACAACAGCTTCGTGCCCGCGGCCAACGTGGTCTACAAAAAGGACATCGCGGCCGAGCATGCGATGGTGACCGACGACTACGGCAACACCTGCTCGACCAAGGGCGCGCCCTACATCAGCGACTGCAACTTTGACCTGGCCGGGGCCATGCTGCAGCACCTGTACGGCCCCTTGAATGCGCGCAACAACGCCGCGCTGCCCGCAGGCAACTTCATCGAATTCAACCAGAGCCAGTTCGTCACCGGCCATGGCATGGCCAGTACGGGCTGGGCCTATGTGCCCCAGGCCTGCCAGGCCGGCGGCACGGCCACTTGCCGCCTGCATGTGGTGCTGCACGGCTGCAAGCAAAACGTGAGCGATGTGCAGCAGCAGTACGTGCGCAACACGGGCTACAACCGCTGGGCCGACACCAACAACATCGTGCTGCTGTACCCCCAGACCAGCACCGCAGCCACCAACAGCTGCTGGGACTGGTGGGGCTACGACAGCGCCAACTACGCCAAAAAGAGCGGCCCGCAGATGGTGGCCATCAAGGCCATGGTGGACCGCCTGGTCAGCGGCGGCAGCACCACGCCGCCCGACCCGGTGGCGCTGCCCGCACCTACGGGCCTGAGCGCATCCGGCGCCACGGCCAGCAGCATGGCGCTGGGCTGGAATGCCGTGGCCGGGGCGGCCAGCTACAACGTGTATCGCAACGGCAACAAGGCCAATGCGCTGCCGGTGAACGGCACCACCTACACCGACACCGGCCTCGCGGCCGCCACCACCTACAGCTGGACGGTGCGCGCCGCTGACGCGAGCGGGGCCGAGGGCGCGGCGTCTGGCGCGGTGTCGGCCACCACGCTGGCGGCCAGTGGCGGCACGGGCACCTGCACCACGGCCAGCAACTACGCGCACACGCTGGCTGGGCGGGCGTATGCGCTGTACGGCATCACGTATGCGCAGGGCTCCAACCAGAACATGGGCCTGTGGAATGTGTTTGCCACCACCACGCTCAAGCAGACCGGCCCCAACTACTACGTGATCGGCACGTGTCCCTGACGCCCCCGCAGCGCCACGGCGCTGCGGGGCCCCCCGTGCCGCCCAGCCCCTGAATGCGACCCATGACCCAGAAAGAGAACCAGCACCCATGAGCACCTTGGCCACCAAGGACTTGACCATCCGCTTCGGCGGCCACGTGGCGGTCAATGCCGTGACCTGCTCCTTCGAGCCGGGCACGCTGACCGCCATCGTGGGCCCGAACGGCGCGGGCAAGACCACGTACTTCAACCTCATCTCGGGGCAGCTGCGGGCCACCGCGGGCTCGGTCACGCTGGGCGGGCGCGAGCTCACCTCGCTGTCGGTGTCGGCCCGTACGCACGCGGGGCTGGGCCGCGCGTTCCAGCTCACCAACCTGTTTCCCAATCTGAGCGTGCTGGAAAACGTGCGCCTGGCCGTGCAGGCCACGCGGGGCGGCGGGCACCGCCGGGGGCTGAACCTCTGGAGCGTCTGGAGCGACCACCGGCAGCTCACCGAGCGCGCCGAATCCATCCTGCGCAGCGTGGCCATGCAGGAGCGGCGCGACACGCCCGTGGCCAGCCTGCCGCACGGCGACCAGCGCAAGCTCGAAGTCGCGCTGCTCATGGCCCTGGAGCCGCAGGTCTACATGTTCGACGAGCCCACGGCCGGCATGAGCCACGACGAGGCGCCCGTGATCCTGAACCTGATCCGCGAGCTGAAGAAAGACAAGACCAAGATCATCCTGCTGGTGGAGCACAAGATGGACGTGGTGCGAGAACTGGCCGACCGCATCATCGTGCTGACCAACGGCACGCTGGTGGCCGACGGCCCGCCGGCCGAGGTGATCGCATCGCCCGTGGTGCAGGAGGCGTACCTGGGCGTCTCCAAAGACGCAGAGAAGGAGGCCGCATGAGCGCCGCAACCCCCCACCTGCTCGAACTCAAGGGTGTGCACACGCACATCGGGGCGTACCACATCCTGCACGGTGTGGACCTGGCCGTGCCCAAGGGGCAGCTCACCATGCTGCTGGGCCGCAATGGCGCGGGCAAGACGACCACGCTGCGCACCATCATGGGCCTGTGGCAGGCCTCGCAGGGCAGCATCCACTTTGCGGGCCGCGACATCACGCGCCTGCACACACCGCAGATCGCAGGCCTGAACATCGCCTATGTGCCCGAGAACATGGGCATCTTTGCGGACCTGACGGTGAGGGAAAACATGCTGCTGGCCGCCCGCCAGGCGCGCAGCGCCGCGCAGATGGACGAAGCGCGGCTGCAATGGATTTTTGGCCTGTTCCCGGCGGTGCAGAAGTTCTGGAACCACCCGGCCGGCAAGCTCAGCGGTGGGCAAAAGCAGATGCTGGCCGTCAGCCGCGCGATCGTGGAGCCGCGCGAGCTGCTGATCGTGGACGAACCCAGCAAGGGCCTGGCCCCCGCGATCATCAACAACATGATCGATGCGTTCGACCAGCTCAAGCAGAGCGGCGTGACCATCCTGCTGGTCGAGCAGAACATCCACTTTGCCAAGCGCCTGGGCGATGCGGTGGCCGTGATGGACAACGGCCGCGTGGTGCACGCCGGCCGCATGGCCGACCTGGCGGCCGACGAGGCGTTGCAGCAGTCGCTGCTGGGGCTGTCGCTGTGATGCGCCGCACCTTCAAGCCAAATCGGGTGTTCGTGCTTATCAATCAGGCACGAGCAGCTATCAAAAGAATAGCAATCGACCGGATTGCCGGAGGACTCGCATGAATCCGTTGAAAGACCTGGACTGGAAGCCGCTGCTGCTGGTGCCGCTGCTGGCGGTGCTGGTGCTGCCGCTGGTGGGCTCGCCCAGCACCTGGCTCACGCTCACCGTGGCGGGCCTGGCCATGGGCATGATCATCTTCATCATCGCCTCGGGCCTCACGCTGGTGTTCGGCCTCATGGACGTGCTGAACTTCGGCCACGGCGTGTTCATTGCGCTGGGTGCCTTCGTGGCCACCAGCGTGCTCGGCGCGATGGGCGACTACACCGGCAGCGGCGACCTGTGGCGCAACCTCATGGCCGTGGTGCCGGCCATGGTGGTCGCCATGCTGGTGGCCGGTGCGCTGGGCCTGGCGTTCGAGCGCTTCATCGTGCGGCCGGTGTACGGCCAGCACCTCAAGCAGATCCTCATCACCATGGGCGGGATGATCATCGGCGAGGAGCTGATCAAGGTCATCTGGGGCCCGCAGCAGATCCCGCTGCCGCTGCCCGAGGGCATGCGCGGCTCGCTGCTGGTGGGCGATGCGGCCATCGAAAAGTACCGCCTCGTGGCCGTGGCCGTGGGCCTGGTGGTGTTCGGCCTGCTGGCCTGGACGCTGTCGCGCACCAAGGTGGGCCTGCTGATCCGCGCTGGCGTGCAAGACCGCGAGATGGTGGAAAGCCTGGGCTACCGCATCCGCCGCCTGTTTGTGGGCGTGTTCGTGGCGGGCTCGGCGCTGGCCGGCCTGGGCGGCGTGATGTGGGGCCTGTACCAGCAGAACGTGGTGCCGCAGATGGGCGCGCAGGTCAATGTGCTGATCTTCATCGTGATCATCATCGGCGGCCTGGGCAGCACGGGCGGCGCGCTCATTGGCGCGCTGCTGGTGGGCCTGATGGCCAACTACACCGGCTTTCTTGCGCCCAAGGTGGCGCTGTTCTCCAACATCGCGCTGATGGTGGCGGTGCTGCTGTGGCGCCCGCAGGGCGTGTACCCGGTGGCGAACCGTTGACCCGCGGAGGAATCCATGCTCAATCGACTTCTCTCGGGCGACTATCCGCGCAGCAAGCCGCTGGCCGCCATCCTCATCGTCCTGTTCCTGGGGCTGGCGCTCGCGCCCTTCCTGTTCCCAGGCGTCAAGCCGCTGTCGGTGGCGGCCAAGGTGCTGGTGTTCGTGGTGCTGGTGGCCAGCTTCGACCTGCTTCTGGGCTACACCGGCATCGTGAGCTTTGCGCACACCATGTTCTTTGGCATTGGGGCCTACGGCATTGCGATTGCCACCACGCGCATGGGCCCCACCTGGAGCGCGCTGGCCGTGGGCCTGGCCGGGGCCCTGCTGCTGTCGTTGTTGCTGTCGCTGGCGGTGGGGCTGTTCTCGCTGCGCGTGCGGGCCATCTTCTTCGCCATGATCACGCTGGCCGTGGCCGCGGCCTTCCAGACGCTGGCCTCGCAACTCTCCGACATCACGGGCGGTGAAGACGGACTGACCTTCAAGGTGCCCGAACTCCTCTCGCCGAGCTTCGAGCCTTTTGAGGAGCCCTTCCTGGGCGTGACCATCGACGGGCGGCTGCTGTGCTACTACCTGCTGTTCGTGGTGGCCGTGGGGCTGGTGCTGGCGCTGCTGCGCATCGTGAACTCGCCTTTCGGCCGTGTGCTGCAGGCCATCCGCGAAAACGAGTTCCGCGCCGAGGCCATCGGCTACCGCGTGGTGGTGTACCGCACCATCTCCAGCGTGCTGTCGGCGCTGTTCGCCTGCATGGCCGGGGCCATGCTCGCGCTCTGGCTGCGCTACAACGGGCCCGACACCTCGCTCTCGTTCGAGATCATGATGGACTGCCTGCTCATCGTCGTGATCGGCGGCATGGGCACCATCTATGGCTCGGCCATTGGTGCGGTGCTGTTCCTGGTGGCGCAAAGCTACCTGCAAGACCTGCTGCGCCTGGGCCACGAGGCCACGGCCGCGCTGCCCTGGCTGTCGGCCCTGTTGTCGCCCGACCGCTGGCTGCTCTGGCTCGGCCTGCTGTTCGTGCTCTCGGTCTATTACTTCCCCACGGGCGTCGTCGGGCGCCTGCGTACGGCAGCCCTGCGCCGCGCAGGGGGCTGACCGTCGCCGCACCGCCGGGCAGGCCCGCCGCACTTGCGGCGCGGGGCCGGGCGGAGCGCACCGTTTCACGTGCATCCCAGACCCACAACACACACCGAGGAGACAAGCACATGCCAGCGATTTCATCCCCTGGGCACGCCCCACGCCTACGTCGCCTGCCCGTGGCGCTGGCCGCGGCCCTGACCGCGCTCATGGCCGGCTGCGGCGGATCGGGCAACTCTGAAGCGATCAGCGAGCGGCCTGGCTACCTGGGCGACATTCTGGAAACGGCCTACGACGGCAACACCAACGACCTGCTCACCGCAGGCCTGGGCGCGAGCGGCCTCGCATCGCCCGTGGCCCCGGCCTTTGCCGACCCGCTCAAGCCCACGGCGGCCGAGTTGCGACGTCTGGCCATCCATACCAACTACCGCGCCATGCTCGACATGACACCCGCCGGGGGCTATGGGGTGTTCTATGGCCCGCAGGTGGACGCACAGGGCCGCCCGACGGGCGGTGAGGGCAAGATCGCCGGCACCGAATACCTGGCCTATGCCGACGACGGCACAGGCCGGCGCAACGTCACGCTCATGGTGCAGGTGCCGGCCAGCTTCAACCCGCAGCGTGCGTGCGTGATCACGGCCACCTCGTCGGGCTCGCGCGGCGTGTACGGCGGCATCTCCACGGGTGAGTGGGGCCTCAAGCGCGGCTGCTCCGTGGCTTACACCGACAAGGGCACGGGCGCGGCCCCGCACGACCTGGCCAACGACACAGTGCCGCTGATCGACGGCACCCGCACCACGGCCACGGCGGCCGGCGCGCGTGCGGCCTTCAATGCGGGTCTGTCCGAGGCCGAGCGCCAGGCCTTCAACACCGCCACGCCGCAGCGCTTTGCCTTCAAGCACGCGCATTCGGGCCAGAACGTCGAGAAGGACTGGGGCCGCTCCACGCTGCAGGCCGTGGAGTTTGCCTACTACGTGCTCAACCAGCGCTATGGCGCGCCCGACAGCAGCGGCACGCGCCGCCTGCGCACGCTGAATCCGTCGAACACCATCGTGATCGCGTCCAGCATCTCCAACGGCGGCGGCGCGGCCATTGCGGCGGCCGAGCAAGACACGCAAGGCCTGATCAGCGGCGTGGCCGTGTCCGAGCCCGCTGTGCAACTGCCCGCCAATGCGGGCCTGAGCGTGCGCCGCGGCGGTGCCGAGGTGCCGCTGTCGGCCCGTACGCTGATCGACTACACCACGCAGGCCAACCTGTACCAGGCCTGCGCGGCGCTCGCGCCCTCGGTGGCCAGCACGCCGTTTGCGGCCGCCTTTGCCGCGGGCTTTGCCAGCCCGGCGCTGCCGATTGCGCCCAACCGCTGCGCCAGCCTGCGTGCGGCGGGCCTGCTCACGGCCAGCACCACGGCGGTCCAGGCCGAAGAGGCCCTGGCCCGCCTGCGCGCGCTGGGCTGGGAGCCTGAGTCCGATGCACTGCATGCCTCGCTGGCCGCCTTTGAGGTCGCGCCCGCGGTGGCCGTGACCTTTGCCAATGCGCTGTCGCGCGCCAGCGTGAAGGACCACCTCTGCGGCTTCAGCTACGCCGCCACCACTGCGGCCGGCACGGTGACCGCGCTCGCACCCGCCGCGCTGGCCGGCATGGCCGCCACGGGCAACGGCGTGCCGCCGGCCGGGGGCGTGCAGCTCATCAACAACCTGGGCAAGGGCGGGGCGGTGCGCGATGTGTTCTCGGTCTCGGCCGACACGGGCCTGGCCGACTGGAACACGGCCGGAGCGCTGTGCCTGCGCAATCTGGTCACGGGCAGTGACGCTGCCGCCCGCCGCCTGCAGGCCGGGGTGGACGAAACCCGCCGCAACGGCCACCTGCGCGGGAAGCCGACGGTCATCGTGCACGGCCGGGCCGACGCACTGCTGCCCGTGAACCACACCTCGCGCCCGTATGCCGCGCTCAACCGCCAGGTCGAGGGGGCCGGCAGCCGTCTGAGCTATGTAGAAGTGACCAACGCCCAGCACTTCGACAGCTTCATCGGCCTGCCCACGGTGCTGCCCGGCTACGACACGCGCTATATCCCGCTGCATGTGTACCTGAACCGCGCGCTCGATGCCGTGTACGCGCACCTGACAGAAGGCACGCCGCTGCCGCCCAGCCAGGTGGTGCGTACCACGCCTCGTGGCGGCACGCCGGGCAGCGCCCCGGCGCTGCGTCCCGAGCAACTGCCCGCGCTGGCCGCACGCCCGGCTGCGAGCGATGCGATTGCGCTGAGCGCTGGAGCCATCCATGTGCCGGACTGAAGCGGCCACGCAGAGCGCAACTTCCGGCCTGCGCCGGCGCAGTCTGGCGCTGGGGGCGGTGGGTGCACTGGCCGCCTCGGCCTGGCCGGTGCGTGCCAACCCGGCGCGCTCCGAGGTGGTGATCGGCCAGGTCGCGCCGCTGTCGGGTGTGCTGGCCTCCACCGGCACGCAGATGGTGCTGGGCGGCAAGCTGTGGTTTGACGAAGTCAACGCCCAGGGGGGGCTGCATGGCAGCCCGCTGCGCACCGTGGTGCTGGACGATGGCTACAAGGTGGACGAGACCGCGCGCCATACGCGGGCGTTGCTCGCCCAGCCCGAGGTGGTGGCGCTGTTCGGCTTTGCCGGTACGGCCAACATCACGCAGTTGCTGAACGACGGCGTGCTGGAGCAGGGTGGGGCGCCGCTGGTGGCGCCGTACACGGGTGGCGAGTCGCTGCGCAGCCCGTTCAACCCCTGGATCTTCCATGTGCGCGCGGGCTACTCGGACGAGACCGAGCACATGGTGCAGCAGCTCACCACCCTGGGCATGCACCGCGTGGCAGTGCTCTACCAGAACGACGGTTTTGGCCAGGCCGGGCTCGAAGGCGTGCGCGCGGCGCTGCTGCGCCGCAAGCTGCCTCTGGTGGTGGCCGCACCCTACGAGCGCAACACCGACGCCGTGGACGACGCGGTGCGGGCCATCCGCGCTGTGGAGGTGCACGCGGTCATCATGATTGCGGTGAACCGCCCGGCGGCGGCCTTCATCCAGCGCTACCGCGAACAGGGCGGCGCGGCGCGGCTCTACAACATCTCGGTGGTCGATCCGGCCGAGCTGGTGCGCCTGGCCGGCCTGCGCCACGCGCACGGCCTGGGCATCAGCCAGGTGGTGCCATACCCCTACCGGCCGCTGCTGCCCGTGGTGCGCGAGTACCAGACCCTGCTGCGCAAGCACGCGCCCGAGGCCGAGGTCAACTACACGAGTTTTGAGCAATTTCTGGGCGCAAAGGTCTTGGTCGAAGGCCTGCGCCGCGCCGGCCCCAACGCAACCCGGGCACGCTTGCTGCGAGCGCTCGAATCCATGCAGTCCTACGACCTTGGCGGCGTCAACGTCAGCTACTCCCCCCGGAACCGCATCGGTGCTCGTTACGTCGAGGTCACCGTGATCGGGAGCAACGGCCGGCTCATGAAGTAGCCGTTGCTCCCACAAGTTTTTTCATTGAAGGCCTTCACCATGTCGCCCCAGTCCCGATACGTCACCTGCGCTGGCTACGAGATCCATTGCACCGAATGGGGCGCGCCCGATGCCCCGGTGGTGATCGCCTGGCACGGCCTGGCGCGTACCGGGCGCGACATGGACGAGCTGGCCGCCCACCTGGCGCCGCGTTACCGCGTCATTTGCCCCGATACGCTGGGCCGGGGTCTGAGCCAGTGGTCGCGAGATCCCGTGGCTGAGTACCAGTTGCGCTTTTACGCACGCCTGGCTGCAGACCTGTTTGCGCAACTGGGCATTGCGTCGGCGCACTGGGTGGGCACGTCCATGGGCGGTGCGATCGGCACCGTGTGTGCATCTGGCCTGTTCGAACCCGGGCTGCGTGGTCGCATCCGCAGCCTGCTGCTCAACGACAACGCCCCGCAGCTGGCGCAGGCGGCCATCGAACGCATCAAAGCCTACGCAGGCCAGCCGCCAGCGTTTGACACGGTGCAGGAGCTGGAGGCGTTTTTCCGGCAGGTGTACGCGCCCTACGGGTGGCTGAGCGACGCGCAATGGCGTCGCCTCACGGAAACTTCCACGCGCCGCCTGCCCGACGGACGCGTCACGCCGCACTACGACCCGGCCATGGTGCAGCAGTTCACGCACCATGCAAACGACTATCTCATCTGGGAGCACTACGACGCGCTCGACATTCCGGTGCTGTGCTTGCGGGGCGCAGAGTCCGACCTCGTGCTGCCCGAGACCACCGCCGCCATGCAAGGGCGCGGCCCTGGGGCGCGGGGCCTGCTGGAGGTGGTGGAGGTGCCGGGCTGCGGACATGCCCCGGCCTTGAACGTGCCCGCGCACTACGCGCTGGTGGACGGGCTGCTGGCCCGCGCCGAGGCGCTGAGCCCCGTGTGAGCCCGGCAGATCAGCGGCGGAAACGTTCGCCGTTGAAGTAGGTCAGTTCCACGAAGTCGGTGCCGTTGTGGTCCTGCGGCCCGTAGCGCAGGTCGAACCCGCCCATCTCGAAGGGGCGCATGGTGTGCAGGGCCTCCACCAGCTTCTCGCGCGTGGCGGTGCGGCCTGCACGGCGCAGGCCCTCGATCATCAAGCGGCCGCTGATGTAGCCCTCCAGCGACGAGTAGTTGGGCTGCGCACCGTCCACGCGCTTGAGCGCTGCCTGGTAAGCCTTGACCAGCGGAATGGCAACCGCATCGGGGTTGGGCACCACTTGGGCCACCGTGATGCCCGTGGCGGCCTCGCCCAGTGCGGCCAGCAGGGGGCGCGTGCCCAGGAACGAGATGGAGAACGGTGGCGCCTTCACCCGCTGGCGCAGCTGCTGGTAGAAGGGAATACCCATGGCGCCGACGCAGAGCGACACCATCGAGTTGGGCTGGTAGGCCGCGATCTCGTCGACCGCCTTCTTCAGGCCGTCGGCCGTCTCTGCCACTAGAAACGGGCGCCACTGGGTGTTGTTGTGCTGCTTGGCCGCGGCCTCAAAAGCCGCCAGCGTGGCTTTGCCGAAGGGGTTGTCGAAGTAGGCGACGGCGCAGCGCGTGGCACCCGTGGTGCTCAGGTGCTGCACGATCTTGTTCAATTCCTGCGCATAGCTGGCGCGGGCATGGAACACCAGCGGGTTGAACGGGCGCAGGGCGTCTGAGCCAGTGGCCGGCGCGATCAGCGGAATGCGGGCAGCGGCTACAACTGGCAGTGCGCCCATCACACTGGTGGTACCGCCGCAGGCCAGCAGTGCGAACGCGCGCTCCTGCTCGACCAGGCGTTTGGCGTTTTCGGTGGCCTTCGTGGGGTCGCCACCGTCGTCCAGGCTGAGGAACTCGAGGCGTCGGCCCTCCACCCCGCCGCGTTCATTGGCTTCTGCAAACGCCGCGGCAATCCCCTTGTTCATCTCGACAAACGGAAAGGCCAGTGGCCCTGTGAGCGCAGCCGTTTGACCAATGCGCCAGGTGTCGGCCTGCTGCGCCTGTGCGGCCCACGGCGCGGCCAGCGTGGTGGCCGATGCCCAGGCAAGGGCCTGGCGGCGGGTGGTGCGGACAGTCTGGACGTTGGGATGCATGGTGTCTCCTGGGCATGTTGGGCAGGGTCTTTGCAGTCCTGCGGTGTTGCGCAGCAGTATGGAGGGGGGGCCTCACCAGGTGTGTGCGGGGAAACACCGGCAGCGCCGGGCCTCTCGTCGCCTGGGCGACTACCCAGGCCGCAGGCCGCACACCGCGGCGCATTGCCTGGGCGCTTTGCACTGGCTTTGGGGGCGCGGGCGCCCGGTTGGAAAGGGATGCGCTACATTTGTCCAAGACAAAACTACTGGGCTTGGATCGACCGATCGGGCCCACCGCCGCATGACCCCTTTTCTGCCCAAGACATCGCCCGTCGCCGTGCTTCTGCGCTGGTGCGTGCTGCTGGCTGCGGCCGTGTTGCTGGCCGGATGTGCCACCGGGCTGCCCGCAGGGCTCACGCCTGTGAAAGGATTTGAGCTCGCCCGTTACGAGGGGCGCTGGTTCGAAATTGCCCGGCTGGACCACCGTTTTGAACGCGGCCTGACCGATGTCACGGCACAGTACCGGGCGCAGCCGGATGGCAGCGTGGAAGTCATCAACCGCGGCTGGGACACGCGCAGCAACCAGTGGAAGGAGGCGCGCGGCCGTGCCGTGTTCCAAGGCGATCCGGGCACGGCTTCGCTCAAGGTGTCGTTTTTTGGCCCGTTCTATGGCGGCTACCACGTGATCGCACTGGACACCGACTACCGCTGGGCACTGGTGTCCGGGCCGGATCGTGATTACCTGTGGATTCTGGCGCGAGACCGGCAGATCGATCCCGCCGTGCGCGAGCGCCTTGTCGGACAGGCCCGCCAGGCAGGCTTTGCAGTGGATCAGCTGATTTGGGTGTCCCACCAGCGGGAGGTATTGCCATGAGTGCACAGCGCAGCGTAGCGGTGGTGGGCGCTGGTCTGTCGGGCTTGGCCTGTGCCAGTGCCGCGGAGGCCGGTGGTTGGTCGGTACGGGTGTTTGACAAGAGCCGTGGACCGTCAGGCCGCATGAGCACCCGGCGCGGCGACGGTTGGCAGTGCGACCACGGAGCCCAGTATTTCACCGCGCGGGACCTGGGTTTTCGCGCCGAGGTCGAACGCTGGCAGCAGGCCGGTGTGGCCGCCTTGTGGAGCCCCCGCATTGCCAGCTGGGACGGCACGCAATGGCGCTCTCCCAGCACGGCCCTGGACCGCTTTGTGGGCACGCCCCGCATGACGGCCCCAGCCGGGTGGCTCGCCCAACAGCTGGTGCATCCTGTGCAGACAAGCACCACGGTGCGCGCTCTGCATCGGGACGGTGATCGGTGGGCGCTCGATACGCTGGAGCACGGGCTGTTGGCCGAGCGCTTCGACTACGTGGTCCTGGCCATGCCTGCGCCCCAGGCCAAAGTCTTGTGTGCGCCTGTGGCGCCCGCGTTGGCCGCGTTGGCCGAAAGCGCCCGTATGCGTGGTTGCTGGGCCCTGATGCTGCAGTACGGCACCCCCTTGGCGCTGCCGGTCGATGCGGCTTTTGTCAACGCTGGCCCGCTGCGCTGGGTGGCCCGCGACACCACCAAGCCGGGCCGTGCCGGGCCGGAAACCTGGCTTCTGCATGCAAGCCCAGAGTGGAGCGAGGCGCACATCGAGGATGCTCCTGAGACAGCGGCCGCGGCCTTGATCGAGGCGTTTGCCGCGCTGGGGGCTCCGGAGCCTGATGCCTGGACGGCGCACCGGTGGCGCTATGCAGACACCGAAGTCCCGCTCGATTGCGGCCATGGCTGGGATGCAGCCGCGGGCCTTGGAATATGCGGCGACTGGCTTGCGGGCGGCAAGGTGGAAGGGGCCTGGCGCAGTGGTCGCTCGCTGGCGTCGGCCTTGCTCGCTGCGGCCGCGTCCGGCGCTTGAGGAGCCTGCCGTGCGCATGCGCAAGAAGTCCGAACTGCCCCACAAACTGTGCCAGCACTGCAGCCGCCCGTTTGCCTGGCGCAAGAAGTGGGAGCGCGACTGGGAGCAGGTGCGTTACTGCTCGGACCGCTGCCGCAGCGCTGGCCCGGCGAAGACCGGAGGCTCTGCATGAGCGGTACGGCGCTGTACTGGTTCCGCAACGACTTGCGCCTGCACGACGCCCCGGCGTTGCGGGCCGCAGCGGCGGCTTCATCCGCGCTGCTGCCCGTGGTGTGCCTGCCGCCGCGCAGCCTCACAGCCTGGGGCTTTGAGCGTGTGGGCGTGCACCGGCGAGTCTGGTGGGAGCAGGCTGTGGCCGCGCTCGCAGAGCAGCTGCGTGCCATGGGCAGCGACCTTCTGGTCTGCCAGGGGCCAGCAGCGCAGGTGCTGCCAGCGCTCGCGCAGGCCGCTGGCACGTCGCTGGTGCACTGTGAAGCCATTGGCGCCCCGGAGGAAGAGGCCGAGATCGACGCCTTGCGCGCATCAGGCTTGCGCGTGCAACCCCGCTGGCAGTCCACCCTGTTTGAACCGGCGGCCCTGCCGTTTGGTGTGCGCCGGTTGCCCCCCGTTTTCAGCAGCTTTCGCCAGCAGCTCGAGCGCCAGCGTGTGCGGCCGGCGCAGCCGCTTCCTGTGCTCTCGCAAGCGCCCGCGCTGCCGGGTGATATGGCCTCCGTTCGCCTGGCTGCCCAGGCGTTTGCGCCGGCGCCGGCGGCGCAGCCGCCCGTGCTGCCGCAGGCCAGTTCCTTCCCGTACACCGCGTCACAATGCCACGGTGGCGAGCCTGCGGCCCTGGCCTTCGTGCAGCGCTACCTGGACCGCAGACTGGCCCTCACCTATAAAGCAACACGCAACGGATTGCAGGGCCTGGATTACTCGACCAAGTGGTCCCCGTGGCTGGCGAGCGGAGCGCTTTCGGTGCGCGAGGCGCAGGCGCGGCTCACAGCGTTTGAGCAGGCCCATGGGGCCAATGAGGGTACAGCCTGGATTACGGTCGAGCTTTTGTGGCGTGATTATTTCCGTTGGCTGCACCTGCAGCACGGTCGCGCGCTGTACCGTGAGCAGGGGCTGAGTGCGCAGCCCATGGCCCGCGGCCATGTGCGCCACCTGCAGCGCTGGTGCGAGGGCCGCACCGGAGAGCCCCTGGTGGACGCTGCCATGCGCGAGTTGCGTGCCACCGGCTACCTGAGCAACCGGCTGCGCCAGGTGGCCGCCAGCTTCTGGCTGCATGAGCTGGAAGGCGACTGGCGTGCTGGCGCGGCGTGGTACGAGTCGCAATTGATCGACTACGACGTCTACAGCAACCAGGGCAACTGGCTCTACATTGCGGGCCGAGGCACCGACCCGCGGGGCGGGCGCCGTTTCAATCCGGCCAAGCAGGCGGCCGATTACGACCCGGACGGCCGCTACCGGGCGCTGTGGGGCACCGCATGACGGCACAGACCACCACCCCGGTCCACACCCTGCGGCTGGTGCTGGGCGATCAGCTGCACATCGGACATTCATGGTTTGCGCAACCGGATACCGGGGTGGTGTACACGCTGATGGAAGTCCGCCAGGAGACGGACTACGTGCTGCACCATGCGCAGAAGGTGCTGGCCATCTTTGCGGCGATGCGTGCGTTTGCACAGACCCTTCGCGATGCAGGGCACCGTGTCCGCTACGTGACCATCGATGATCCCAGCAACCGGCAGCGCATCGACGCCAACCTGGAAGCACTGGCCTCGCACTACGGCGCCGCCTGCATTGAAACCATTGCACCTGATGAGTGGCGCCTCGACGAAGCGCTGCGGACCTGGGGCGCTGACTGGGCGCGGCGTACGGGCGGACGCTTCAACATGGTGGACAGCGAGCACTTTCTGTGTGCGCGCGACGACGTGGCGCGCACTTTTGCGCAGCGTCGGCAGTGGCTGATGGAACACTTCTATCGTCAGATGCGCCGCCGCTACGGCGTGCTGATGGACAGTGCGGACACGCCCGCTGGCGGGCAGTGGAACTACGACCACGACAACCGTGAGCCTTGGCGCGGCGACCCGCCAGAGCTGCCCGACAACCGCCCGGTGCACGACCTTCGGGCGCTCTGGGCCACCATCGAGGCTGCGGGCGTCAAGACTTTCGGCAGCCCCAATGCCGAGACCTTGCGCTGGCCGCTCACACGCGGTGAAGCGCTGGAGGGCCTGCACGATTTCGTGCAGCGACGCCTGCCCCACTTCGGGCGCTTTGAGGATGCCATGCACAGCCAGGCGCAGAGGCTGTTCCATTCGCTGTTGTCGTTTGCGCTCAACATCAAGCTGCTGCACCCGCGCGAGGTGATCGCGGCGGCCGAGCAGGCCTGGCGTGACGGCCAGGTGCCGCTGGCGGCGGCCGAAGGCTTCATCCGGCAGATCCTCGGATGGCGCGAGTACGTGCGTGGCATTTACTGGGCGCAGATGCCTGGCTACGACGAGCGCAACGCCCTGGGCCATAACCAGCCCTTGCCCGACTGGTTCTGGACCGGCCGCACACGCATGCGCTGCCTGTCGGAATGCGTGGGCGCTTCGCTGCAGAACGCCTATGCCCACCACATCCAGCGGCTGATGGTGATCGGCAACTTTGCGCTGCTGGCAGGGCTCAGCCCCCAGGCCGTGCACCGTTGGTACTTGGGCGTGTACATCGATGCCTTTGAGTGGGTGGAGTTGCCCAACACGCTGGGCATGAGCCAGTTTGCCGACGGCGGACTGCTGGCCACCAAGCCCTATGTCAGCAGCGCGGCGTACATCGACCGCATGAGCGATTACTGCAAGGGCTGCGCCTATGACCGCAAGGCCCGTACGGGCGAGGGGGCATGTCCCTTCAACGCGCTGTATTGGGATTTTTTTGCACGGCACGAAGCCCGCCTGGGCCGCAATGCGCGTGTGGCGCTGGTGTACCGCCAATTGGACCGCATGCGGGGCGCCGAGCTGGACGCTGTGCGGGAGCGCGCGGCCCAGGTGCGTGCTCAGTTGGATGCGCTCTGACGGAAGGAACTTGGCCGATGGTGTTGTCTTCGTTTCCGGATGGCTTTCGTGCGCTGGTCGTGGGGGCTCGCGGTGCGATCGGAGAGGCCTTTGTTGCCCAGCTGCAAGGGGTTTCGCACTGTGGGGGCGTGACCGCCATTCACCGCCAGAGCGAGCCGCCGCTGGATCTTGAGGACGAGGGTTCCGTTGCGCGTGCAGCGCAGGCGCTGCGCGCGCGCGGACCTTTTCATCTGGTGCTGGTGGCCACCGGCTTGCTGCACACACCGCAGTTCTTGCCGGAAAAGCGCCTGGGCCAGCTGCACATGGCGCAGATGGTGCAGACATTCCGGGTCAACACCTTCGGCCCGGCCTTGCTGCTCGCGCACCTGGCACCTCTGCTGGCGCGCGAGCGTGCGGTGTTCGGCGTGCTGTCGGCCAAGGTGGGCAGCATCGGCGACAACCGCTTGGGGGGCTGGTACAGCTACCGGGCTTCCAAGGCGGCGCTCAACATGGTGCTCAAGACCGCGGCCATCGAGTTGCAGCGCCAGCAGCCGAACACGGTGCTGGTCGCTTTGCACCCGGGCACCGTGGATTCGGCGCTTTCAGCGCCGTTCCGCGGGGGCGAAATCGGCCGGCCGGCCGCGCTGGCGGCCCAGCAGATGCTGGCGGTGGTCGACAGCCTGGTGCCCGCCGATAGCGGCAGCTTCGTGGCATACGACGGGCAGCGCCTGCCCTGGTGAGCCGCCGTCAGCTTCGGTTGCGGCGCAGCCAGGGCTCAGAGGCTGCCTGGCAGGCCCGGCGATAGGCACGCAAGGTGGCCTCGGCCCGTTGGTAGACCGTGGCTGCGGTGCCCTGCGTACCGCTCTGGCTGGCCACTGCCGCGTCGGCGGGCGTGCTCGGCAGACGATACGGAATGCCGGAGGGCTGTCCTGTGAGCAACGCCACACCGTCGCTCACATGCTCGATGGCATGCACGACGAAGCGGCCAGCCCGCACGGCCTCCACCACCCGGGGGTGCAGCATCAGATGCCGGCGGTTGCGAGCCGGGATCAGCACCCCCTGGCGGCCGGTCAGGCCTGCACGCGAGCAGGTCTCGAACCAGCCTTCGATCTTTTCGTTGATCCCGCCCACCGGCAACACTTCGCCGTGCTGGTTGAGCGCCCCGGTCACCGCGATGCCCTGCAACAGGGGCAGCCCTGCCAGGCAGGACATGAGCGCATAAAACTCGGCGCAGGATGCCGAGTCTCCCTCGACACCGCTGTACTCCTGCTCGAACACGATGGAGGCATTGAGCGCGAGCGGTGCCACGGGACCGAACAGCGAGGTGAGATAGCTGTGCAGAATGAGCACGCCCTTGTCGTGGATGGGCCCTGACATGTCCACTTCGCGCTCGATGTTCAGCAACCCTTCGAGCCCGGCAAACGTGCGCGCGGTGATGCGCACCGGAAAGCCGAAACGGTAGTCTCCCAGGTCGATCTGCGTCAGCGCATTGATCTGCCCGATTTCGCCGCCGTCGAGCGTGATCAGCCGCTCGCCCTCGGTCACCGACTCGTGCAGTTCCTCTTCGGGCAGGTTGTGGCGCAGCCGCTGTGCCTCCAGGGCCGCCTCTACATCGGACGCCTGGACCAGCGTCACTCCTCTGCGCTGTGCTTGGTTGGCGGCTTCGATGACCAACGCTTCTGTGCGTCCGAACCGGGCCGACTGGCGCCGCTGGTCGTCGGCGTCGCGGTGGGACTGCTCAATCACCCGGGCGACTGCGCCGGCTGCGAACGGAGGCAGGCCCTGCGCGTGGCACAGGCGCGCCACAAGCACTGCGCTCGCGTGGCGCGTCTGTGGTGTGGCAAGAAAGCGGTCGTTGAAGTCCACCTTGATGCGCAGGCGGCGCGCCGTATCGGGGTCGGCATCCTGCAAGGCGTAATACTCCTCCACCGAGCCGATGAGGACCAGCTTTACATCCACGGCGATCGGTTCGGGCTGCAATGCGGCGGAAGTACCACTGCTACTGGACACCGCCTCGCCCGGCTGCAGCCGTTGGCAACGGAGAAAGCGTCGCACCCTCGGCCACAAGCCTTCTTCTGCCATCACGTCGCGCAGATGGACCATCAGAAAACCGCCGTGTGCCTGCAACAGGCTGCCAGCGTGGATGCACGAGAGATCGGCTTGTGGAGGGTCGGTATCCGGCAGTGTCTCGATCGAGCCGAAGAGGCTGCGGCCTTGGGGGTGGTCTTCAACACACACCGGGGCATGGGTCAGCAGCGCGTTGTCCACCAGCAGGTGCGGGCGCAAGGTGGCCAGCAGGTGCGTGGCCTGGTCCTTGCGCTCCTGCTCCGCATCGTCGTCGGTGTGTGCGGCATCCTGGAAGGGCGCTATCAGGTTGAGCGCATTCAGTACAGCGTCCTCCACTTGCTTGCACCAGACCTGCAGGCGTTCGGCTTGAACGGGTTCGGGATGCAGCGATGTGCGCAGCGCATCCAGATCGGCGCGCAACATCGGCTGCACGGCGTCACGGCGCAGCTGCGCCAACGCCTGGTCGCGCCGAAGTTCATCCGGCTGGACGGTCTGCATGAAGTCGTCGATGGCACGCCGCAGCGCCCCCTCGGCCGCTTCGACTGCGCTGCGCTTGTCTGCAGGCCATGCATCGGCCTCGGCGGCAGTCACCCCGCTGCCCTCGGCTCCGAGCAGAGTGAAGACCAATTGGCCGTCGTCGCGAGACAGGCGAAAGCCTTGTTCGCGGGCGAAGGCTTCCAGCGTGGCGAACGCCGTGCTTTCGCGGGTTTTCGCCTGCTGCTGGATGCTTGCGGCCTGCGCCCGGTGCTCCGGCCTGGCCAGTTGCTGCGCGATCTGTGTGGGCCATTGCGCAGCCAGAGCCGCCATGCCATCGCGCAGGCGCCGGCCCTGGCCTGCGGGCAGGCGCAGAGCCCAGGGCTGCTGGGGGGGGTCAGGGCGGTGCAGATAGAGCAGGTCGGGTGGTACGGGGCGTCTGCTTGCGGCCTCGTGCATCGCCTGCAGCATGAGCGACATGCGCCCGCTACCGGATTCCCCGAGCACGAACAGGTGGAAGTCGGCCTGTTGCAGAGACAGCCCGAGGCTCGCGGCGGCCTGCGCTCTTTCCTGGCCTATCCAGGGCAGGGGCTCGTGGTGGAGGCCTTCGGTGCTGTCAAAGCCCAGCGACGAGGGGTCGATATGCAGTCGCAGCTGCTCGGCAGGAATCGAAAAGGCGGCCATGGGAGAGCAATGCGGGCGCGTACGCCCTTGTGAAGAGCCCCGCTTCCATGCAGGACCGAAGGGCGCATGTTACGGCCTGGCAACGCCAGGACGGCGCCCGTTGCGCACCAGGTGCGGGTCCCGTGCCGGATCAGTGTGCAACGGGACAGCGCCCAGCCGGGGCGCCGCCCTGGCGCGCATGCTCGCGCGCGGCCTCCAGAGCAGCCTTGTCTGGCGCGGCGGTGGGCCATCCGGATAGGTGCTGTTGGGTCACAGCGCTCAGTGCCGTGATCCAGTCGGGGCGGTCGTTGAGGCAGGGGATGTAGTGGAATTCCTGGCCCCCGGCGTGCAGGAAGGCCTCGCGCGCCTCCTGGTTGATCTCTTCCAGGGTCTCGAGGCAGTCGCTTGTGAAGCCGGGGCACACCACGTCGACCCTGCGCACGCCCTTGCGGCCCATTTCGATCAAGGTCGGCTCGGTGTAGGGCTCCAGCCACTTGGCCTTGCCAAAGCGGGACTGGAACGTGAGCCGGTAGCGGTCCGGACGCAGGCCCAGTCGCTCGGCCAGCAAGCGCGCTGTTTTGTGGCTTTCGCAGTGGTAGGGGTCGCCCAGGTGCAGTGTGCGCTCAGGCACACCGTGAAAACTCATGACCAGTTGGTCGGGCTGGCCATGCGCCTTCCAGTGTTCTTCCACGGAACGGGCCAGCGCTTCGATGTAGCCCGGATGGTCGTGGTAGTGGTTCACGAAGCGCAGCTCCGGAACATTGCGGGTGCGCGAAGCCCAGGCGTACACCGCATCGAAAACGCTGGCGGTGGTGGTGCCCGAATACTGCGGGTACAGCGGTAGGATCAGGATCCGTGTCGCACCTTCGGCTTTGAGCGCGTCGAGTTGCGATGCGATCGACGGGTTGCCGTAGCGCATGGCATGCCGCACCCAGACAGCGTGCCCGGCTTCGCCCAGCCAGCCCTGCAGCAGCAAGCCCTGTTTGCGCGTCCATTGGGCCAGGGGCGAGCCATCTGGCCCCCAGATGCTTGCGTACTTGGCGGCCGACTTGGCGGGACGCACGCGCAGGATGATGCCGTGCAGGATCGGCCACCAGATCAGCCGGGGGATCTCGACCACCCGGTGGTCGGCCAGAAACTGCCCGAGGTAGCGCCGCAGGGCTGGCGCCGTGGGCTCATCGGGGGTGCCGAGGTTGCACAGCAGAACCGCAGTGCGTGCGGCCTGGCCATGCTCGTAGGGAGGTTCACTGTGAAACGGAGAGCGCATCCGACCATTGTGGCAAAAGCCCGCTGGCCCCGTGGCTGCTGGAGTATTCTCAGCCGCACCATGGATGCTTTGCCCCCTTCACCCACCGTGTTAGCCCCGCTCGACTGGGAGCCAGCCCGGGTGCGTGCCATTACCCTCGACCTGGACGACACCCTGTGGCCGATATGGCCCACCATTGCGCGCGCTGAGGCAATCCTGCATGCGTGGCTGCAGCAACATGCGCCTGCCACCGCCCTTCGGCTGGGAGATGCCCGGCAGTTGCGCGCCGTGCGTGAATGCATGGTGTCACTGCGGCCAGATCTCCAGCACGACCTGTCAGCCCTGCGCCGCGAGTCGATCCGGCTGGCGCTGCAGGAGTCCGGGGACGACCCGGCGCTGGCAGAGCCAGCCTTCGATCTGTTTTTTGCCGAACGCCAGCGCGTGGACCTGTTTGATGACGTGCTGGAGGCGCTGGACGCGCTGGCTGCCCGTTATCCCATCGTGGCACTTTCCAATGGCAATGCGGATGTGGTTCGTGTTGGGCTGGGGCGGTATTTCAGGCACAGCGTCAGTGCCCGAGAGTTCGGCGTGCCCAAGCCCGATCCGCGGATCTTCCACGCGGCCGCTGCGCACGCTGGGGTGCCCAGTGCGGCGGTGCTGCATGTGGGCGACGACGCGCATCTGGACGTGCAGGGAGCCTTGCAGGCCGGCATGCAGGCCGCCTGGGTGAACCGGCAGGGGGCGGCCTGGGAGCACGCCTTCCGCGCGCACCTTGAGGTGCCCGATTTGCACGCCTTGCGCGCGGCGCTCTGACGGCGGTCAACCTCCTGGCGGATGTGCTGCACCAGCGCGGTGCGCTCATGGCGCACAATCGTGGCTGGCCGCGATTGTCTCCTTCGGCGCGCCCGCGGGGCGCAGGCGGTCCTTTCGACGCCCGACCATGCCCACTCCACCCCCCTTTGTTCCGCCGGTGCGCCGCATCGGCCTGCTGCAACCGCTGGCCTGGCTGGCACTGGCCTGGCGCGACATGGCGCGCGCTGGCTGGATCAGCTTTGGCCATGGGCTGGCGCTCACCCTCTTTGGTGCAGCCATCCTGTGGGTGGGGCGCGACCGTTTCTGGCTCATGGCGGGAGCGCTTTCCGGCTTTCTGGTGGTGGCGCCGGTGCTGGCGACCAGCTTCTATGCGCTGAGCCGCGCGATCGAGAGGCGCGAGCCGGCCGACAGCGCCGTGGTGTGGCGTACCTGGACGCGCTGGCAGGGCACGCGCGGCCGCGAGTACTGGTGCCTGGTGCACTTCGGTTTGCTGCTGGCGTTGGCCGCGACGGGGTGGGTGCTGACCTCGGCGGCGCTCATCATCGCGTTTGCGCCCCAGCCTGTGCTCAAGCCCATGGACTTCGTGCTGCATGTGATGCTGGCGCGCGAGGGGTGGCTGTTTGAGGCCTGGATGGCGCTTGGCAGCCTGCTGGCCGCGCCGATTTTTGCCTCTAGCGTGGTGGCCATGCCCTTGCTGCTGGACCGCCGCGCCACGGTGCTGCAGGCCGTGCTCACCAGTTGGCAGGCGGTGGTGACCAATCCACTGCCCATGGCGATCTGGGCAGCGCTCATCCTCGGGTTCACGTTGCTGGGCCTGGGCTCGCTGCTGCTGGGCCTGATTCCCATCATGCCCATGCTGGGACATGCCAGCTGGCACGCCTATCGCGACCTGGTCGATGTGTCCGGTCTGCCTGCCCGCGAGCCAGAAGGAGCGGAGGGTGCGCAGTGATCTTTGGCTTTACCGAGGCGGAGATTGCCAGCTTCTTCCTCACCTACGGCGTGGGAGCATTCATGCTCTACATGCTCTTCATCATCGGCCAGCTTGCGTGGCAATCGAAAGCGGGACGCTTCGGGGCGTTTGTGATATTTCTGGGCCTGGGTTTCGGCATGCTGGGTTTTGTGGCCAAGGGCATCATCCAGTGGGTGCTGGAGCATTGAACGGCGATGACTGCACACGACACGCCCCCTGCTGAAATGACCGCTCTCCTGACCCGCGCCGAACACAGCGGCTACACCGAGACATCCAGCCATGCGGATGTGATGGACTTCGTGTCCCAGCTTCAGTCACGGCACGACCCCCGGCTGCATGTGGCGTATTTTGGTACGTCTCCCGAAGGCCGTGCACTTCCCTTGCTCGTGCTCTCCGGTCGTGGCTTGCACACGCCTGAGCAGGCCCATGCGTCGGGCATTCCGGTCGTGCTCGTGATCTGTGGCATCCATGCTGGGGAGGTCGAAGGCAAAGAGGCCGCGCTCATGTGGGTGCGGGACCTGCTGGGCGGTGCGCAGGGCGATGTGCTGGACCACTGCACGCTGGTGGTGGTGCCCTTGTTCAATGCGGACGGGAACGAGCGACTGAGCCCCGAGAACCGCGCCCTCGACCTGTCCCGCCTGTCTGGGCAGGACGGACCTGCCCTGGTGGGTACGCGCAACACAGCGGCCGGGATCAATCTCAACCGCGATTACATCCGGCAGGAGGCCGCGGAATCGCGTCTGTTGCAGCAGCAGGTGTACCTGCGCTGGAACCCGCACCTCACCATCGACTGCCACGCGACCAACGGGTCTATCCACCGGTATGCGCTGACCTACGACATTCCGCACACCGAGCACAGCGGCCGCCGCGAGCCCGTGGCCTACATGCGCGAGCGCATGATGCCGGCCGTGCAGGAGGCGGTTCGCCAGCGGGACGGGCTGGATCTGTTCTGGTACGGCAACTTCGTGCGGGACGAGGGCGGCCAGGGCCAGGGCTGGATCACCTACACGCACCATCCCCGTTTTGGTTGCAACTACCGTGGGTTGGGCAACCGCCTGGATTTGCTGCTGGAAGCCTACGCCTACATCAGCTTCCGCGAGCGGGTCGCGGTCACATACGCGGTGCTGCGTGAGGCTTTGCGCTACGTGGCACAGCATGCGGAGGAGATCGTGGCGTTGCTGGCGGAGTGCAGCATGCCGCCGGACGAAGTCGCGGTGCGTTATCGCCTCGACCCCTATCCCGATCACAGTGTCCGTGTGCTGACCCGGGAGCCTTACACCCTGCACGGAAACCCTATTGAGGTGGACGTGCCGCACTACGCGCATTTTGTGCCTACCGCGGTGGTGCCGCGGCCCTGGGCGTATGCCGTGCCCGGCGCGCTGGCCGGGTTTCTGCGCGGACACGGACTGACACTCACGCGCATGGCAAGCGGCACGCCCCTGGAGGTCGAGGTGCCGCTGATGCAGGGCATGGTCAGCGAACCCGGTCCAGGCATTCTGGAATCGCAGGCCAGCACCCACTGGGATACCCGCTGGATGCCGGGGCGCCGCGCGCTGCCAGAGGGGTGGTGCGTGGTGGAGACCCAGCAGCCCCGTGGGGCGGTGGCCGTGTACCTGTGCGAAGCCGGCAGCGACGACGGTATCGTCTCCAACGGTCTGTTGGGTGAGCCTGTGCCCGGCCAAGAGTGGCCCGTGTGGCGCATCCTGCGGTCTCCGCAGGGCTAGCGCGGCGGTCAGGGCAGAGGGGCGATCAGGAGCCTCTCAGGGGGCCAGCGCAGAGCGCACCGCGCCTTCC
The DNA here is from genome assembly GCF_039540375.1 of Acidovorax lacteus. Classification (NCBI taxonomy): domain Bacteria; kingdom Pseudomonadati; phylum Pseudomonadota; class Betaproteobacteria; order Burkholderiales; family Comamonadaceae; genus Acidovorax; species Acidovorax lacteus. The sequence goes on along the minus strand of NZ_BAABEX010000030.1, from coordinate 120,872 downwards.
AGCGTGGCCGGGTAGGGGCCATCGACATAGTCGCCACAGGCCGTCAGGCCCGGCAGTATCTGCCGGGGCGGGCGTGCCAATGCGGGTGTGCAGGCAAAGGTGGCGCGCTTTTCCACAATGGTCTGCACGACCTGTGGGCGGTTCACGCCGAACATGCCCAGCGCACGCCGGGCCTGGGCCAACACCTGGGTCTCCAGCAGGCCGCGGTCGGTGCTGCTGGCGCTGATGACAAAGGCCATCAGCCCGGACGGGCCGTCGAGCTGGCCTCGGTCAAACGCAAAGTGCGCGGGCTCCTGCGTGCTGTGCCGCAAGGACAGCATGGGCAGCGGCAAACGCACGCCGGGTTCCCACAGATACACGGTGGTAATGGCCTCAAAGCGCAGTGCGTCCGCGCGGGCGCACCAGTGGGCAGCCGCTTGCAGATCGCCTGCGCCCAGCCCGCTGGCTCCGGCCACGAGGCGCGACGTTTCCCACGACGGACAGGCCATGACCACGGTGTCGTAGCTGGGCGGGGCTGCGCCGGTTTCGCCTTCGACGCCCAGCAGGGTCCAGCCGCCTGCGGGCCGTTGTGCCAGGCCTTGCACGCGCCGGCCCAGATGCACGTTGCAGCCCCGGGCGCGCAGCCAATCGGCCGCTGCTTCAGGCCAGAGCCGACCCAGATCGGTGCGGGGCAGCAGCAGGTGGGAGCCGCCGCGGCCTGCAAACAGGCTGTCCTGCAGCACCCGCAGGAACACGGCGCCGCTCGCCTCGGCCGCGGGGGTGTTCAAGGCCGACACGCACAGCGGGTCGATGAATTCGTCAATCAGGCGGCGCGGGAGGCGCTGGCACAGCTGGCGCACCGTCACCTCGGGCGCACAGCAAAAGCCTTGCAGGCGCCAGCGCGCCGCGGTCTGCAACAGCGCCAGCCGTTCGCCCCACGTCCAGCCGCGCGCCTGCGCAATGCCTGCGAGCGCGTCCCAGGGGGGCGGCAGGTCGGGCATGCGCAGGCCGCTGCGGTCGGGGTACTGGAGCGCCAGCGGCATGCGCAGCAGCAGCCGCTCGGGCGCCAGGCCCACGGTGCGCATCAGGGCCAGGCAGTCGCGGTAGGCGCCGACCAGGATGTGCTGGCCGTTGTCGAGCATCACGGCGCGTCCGTCGGGCAGCCGCGCCGGAACGCTGCGGGCGCGGCCCCCGAGGGTGCGTGCCGCCTCGTACACGGTGATCTGCGCGCCCTGGCCGTGCCAGTGCATGGCCGCGGCCATGCCGGCCCATCCGCCGCCCACGATGGCTACGCGCGGCGCCGTTGCGCCGCTGGTGCTGGAAGCGCTGTGCATCGTCAGGACATGCGGCCCAGGGCCTGCACCTTCCAGGCCAGCCAGAACTTGCGCAGCGGCGTGAGACGGATGCGCTGGTGCAGCACCTGGAAGTTCTCGTGCTCGATCTCGCGCAGCAGTGTGCGGTAGATGTTGGCCATCATCAGACCGGGCTTTTGTGCGCGGCGGTCGGCGTCGGGCAGCATGCGCAGCGCTTCGTCGTACAGCCGGTGCGCGCGTTCGGCCTGAAAACGCATGAGTGCGGTGAACCGCTCCGAGTACTCGCGCTTGAGAATCTCGTGCGCCTTCACATCGAACTGCTGCAGTTCGTTGACAGGCAGGTAAATGCGGCCCCGCATGGCGTCTTCGCCCACGTCGCGAATGATGTTGGTGAGCTGGAAGGCCAGGCCCAGCGTGTGGGCGTAGGCGGTGGTGCGCTCGTCGGTTTGGCCGAAGATGCGTGCGGCCACTTCGCCCACCACACCGGCCACCAGATGGCAGTAGCGCTGAAGGCCAGGAAAGTCGAGATAGCGCGTCTGCTCCAGATCCATCTGGCAGCCGTCGATCACGGCGTTCAGGTGCCGGGCTTCGATGCCATAGGCTTGCAGGTGCGGCAGCAGGGCCTGCGTCACCGGGTGGGTGGGCTGGCCTGCCAGGCAGCGGCCCACTTCGGCCTTCCACCAGGCGAGCTTGGTGTGGGCCACCCCGGCGTCCGAGACTTCGTCCACCACGTCGTCCACTTCACGGCAGAAGGCGTAAAACGCCGTAATGGCCGCGCGCCGTGGCGCGGGCAGGAAGAGGAACGCGTAATAAAAGCTGCTGCCCGAGGCAACGGCTTTCTGCTGGACATACTGCTCAGGGGTCATGGGCGGCGATTGTCCCATGGGCTTGCCAGCCCCTGGCGCCCCCGGGCCTCAGCACTCGACGACGTTCACGGCCAGGCCGCCGCGGGAGGTTTCCTTGTACTTGACCTTCATGTCCGCGCCGGTCTGCATCATGGTTTTGATGACCTTGTCGAGCGAGACCACGTGCGTGCCGTCGCCGCGCAGCGCCATGCGGGCGGCGTTGATGGCTTTGATCGCGCCCATGGCGTTGCGCTCGATGCACGGGATCTGCACCAGCCCGCCCACAGGGTCGCAGGTCATGCCCAGGTTGTGTTCCATGCCGATTTCGGCAGCGTTTTCGACCTGGGCCGGAGTGCCGCCCAGCACGGCGGCCAGTGCGCCGGCCGCCATCGAGCAGGCCACGCCCACCTCGCCCTGGCAGCCCACCTCGGCGCCCGAAAGCGAGGCGTTTTCCTTGTAGATCAGGCCAATCGCGCCGGCCGTGAGCAAAAAGTCCACGATGCCATCGTCGTGCGCGCCCGGCACAAAGCGCGCGTAGTAGTGCAGCACGGCGGGTACCACCCCGGCAGCGCCGTTGGTGGGCGCGGTCACCACGCGGCCGCCGGCGGCGTTTTCCTCGTTCACGGCCATGGCGTACAGATTCACCCAGTCGAGCATGGACAGCGGGTCGCGCAGGCTGGCTTCGGGCTGGCTCGACAGCTTGTGGTGCAGTTCGGCCGCGCGGCGACGCACGTGCAGCGGGCCGGGCAGCTCGCCGGTGATGCCGCAGCCGCGGCGCACGGCCGCGGCCATGGTGTCCCACACCTGTAGCAGGCGGCGGCGCACTTCGGCCGGGGCGAGCCAGTGCGCTTCGTTGGCGGCCATGACCTGCGCCACGCTCAGGCCGTGGGTGCGGCACTGCTCCAGCAGTTCGGCCCCGGTGCGAAACGGGTAGGGCAGTCCCAGGCCATGCCCAGCCGTGGCCGGGTCTGCCAGCTGCGGCCGCGAGAACACCCGCTCGCCACGTTCGTCCACCACGAAGCCGCCGCCCACCGAGTAGTAGGTGGCGCTGGCCAGCACCTGGCCTGCGGTGTCGGTGGCGGTGAAGCTCAGGCCGTTGGGGTGAAAGGGCAATGTCTTGCGCCGAAACAGCAGGTGCTCACGCGGCACGAAGCGGAGGGCGTGCGTGCCGAGTAACTGCAGCTGCCCGCCAGAGTGCAAGGCACGCAGCAGGGGGTCGATGGCGTCCGGGTCCAGCGTGTCCGGCTCCAGGCCCGACAGGCCCAGCAGCACAGCCCGGTCGGTGCCGTGGCCGATGCCCGTGGCCGAGAGCGAACCGAATAGCTCTACGGTGACGGCGTGCACGCTGGCGAGGCCGCCAGGGCTGGCGGCCAGCTGGCCGGCAAAGTGCCGCGCCGCGATCATGGGGCCCACCGTGTGGGAGCTCGAAGGGCCGATGCCGATCTTGAAGAGGTCGAAAACGCTGACGGTCATGGGTCGGTGCAAAAGGGGCCGGGTGGGCCTGTGGGACAACCGCTGCCCGGGTAGGGCGCAGGCGGGCATCAGCCGCGTGGCACGGCCCCGGGTGGGGGCGCGTTGCGCCGGTGCGCTTGTGTGCCGGGCCTGCGGGCTGAGGACGCCGAGGGCCTTGTTGCTGATGCCATGCCTGATGCTGGCGGGGCGTGCCGCGCGAGGCTAGCGGCTCGCGTGCCCGGGCGCACCCGCGCTATCCCTGAGGGCGGGCTGCGCGGGCCCGCAGACGCAGGCATACGGGGCTTCGCAGTCAAGCATATTTGCTATAAAATTGATAGCTGCTCGTGCTTGATTAATAAGCACAAACGGCCATTTGGCGTGATTCCCCAAGCTGGCGGTAGGCGCCGCGGCAGGCCGTGCTTCAGCCCGCCTTGCGGCCCATGAATCTTTCTTACGCCCGGCGCTGGCGGCGCATGGCCAGTGCGCGGCCGAGCATCAGCGCTGCGTCCCCCAGGCCGATCACGGGGCGTGTGGTGAGACTGGCCCCGCGCAGGGCGTCCACCTTGTCGAGGATGCGCAGTCCGCCCTGCACCACCAGGCGCAGTTCCCATCCAGCACGCCCAGGCAACTGGTGCACCAGCGGTGCGCCCTCCAGCATGAGGCGACGCGCCCAGGCACTGAGGTCGAGGATCAGCCGGGCGTTCTCGGGTGTGCATTGGCGGGCTGCCAGGTCGGCGGGGTGGGCCTGGTGCGCGCTGCAGTCGCTGCGAGGCAGGTAGTGGCGGCCGCGGGGAATGTCCACGCTCAGGTCTTGCCAGAAGTTGGCCAACTGCAAGGCGGTACAGATGGCGTCGCTCTGCGCCAGCGCGCTGGGGCCCTGCACGCCATAGAGGTGCAGCAGCAGCCGCCCCACCGGGTTGGCCGAGCGGCGGCAGTAGTCCAGCAATTCGGCACGGTCGGCGTAGCCGGTGGCGTCGCGGGTTTTTTCCACGTCCTGCACAAAGGCGCTGAGCAGATCTGCCAGCAGCGGTACGGGCAACTGGTGCGTGCGCAGTGCGTGTTGCAGTGGGCCGAATACGCTGGCCCACCGCGGCACAGGCGTGGCGCCTGCCACGACGGCATGCAGTTCTGTGGCGTAGGCCTGCAGATCGGCCAGGCGCTCGGCCGGTGTCGCATCGCCTTCGTCCGCAATGTCGTCCGCTGTGCGGGCAAACGCGTAAATGGCCGCAATGGGCGGGCGCAGCGCGGGCGGGCAGAGCCACGAGGCCACCGGAAAGTTTTCGTAGTGGGTCACCGCCGCAGCGGTGGTGGGGACGGCAGGGGTGTTCACAGGTGGGCGAGTGGCGAGGTGTGCGCAATGGGGGATCGCGTGCTCTGTCCGTGTCTCTGGGCTCGGGCCGCGACAGCGCCGTCCGATTGTCGCCTTGCCCGTGGGGCCGGATGCGGCGGGGGTTGGCTCCGCCCCACCTTCGCGCGGCCAAGGGCGCTGGGCTGCGGCCATCGTAGCCGTCCACGAAGAGCTTCGGCGGCCTGCGATTGTTTCGCACGGGGAAAGGCTGCGTTGCTTGACAAGCTGTAACGCTTTCTCCTAGATTACTAACCAGTCAGTCATTAAAGTGGGAGAGTGCGCACGCCCAAGGCGTGCGCACTCTCCACGCTGAATGGCTTTGTGCTTCCGTCGCCCCGGACTTCCCATGAACCAGTTGACTCCTCGCCGGCCCGCGCCTGGCACCCTCCGCAGGCCGCTGGCCGCCACCTTCATGGCCTTGGTTGCCGCGGTTGCCCTGAGCGCCTGCTCCCGACCCGCGCCACCCGAAGAGCCAGTGCGTTCCGTGAAGCTCATGACCGTGGGCGTGGGGGCGTTGCAGGCGCAGGTGGAGTACGCTGGCGAGGTGCGTGCCCGCGTCGAATCCCGCCTGGGCTTCCGCGTGGCGGGCAAGCTGGTGAAGCGGCATGTTGAAGTGGGCCAGCGCGTGAAGCCGGGCCAGTTGCTGGCCGAACTGGATCCGCAGGACTATCAACTCGCCGTGGAAGCGGCCCGTGCGCAGGTGGCATCGGCCACCACGCAGCGCGATCTGGCTGCGGCCGACTTCAAGCGCTATCAGGCTCTGCGCGAGCAGAACTTCATCAGCGGAGCCGAACTGGAGCGGCGCGAGGCATCGCTCAAGGCGGCGCAGGCGACGCTCGATCAGGCGCGCGCCCAGCTCGCCTCTCAGGGCAACCAGACCAGCTATACCCGGTTGGTGGCCGATGGCGCAGGTGTCGTCACGGCAGTTGATACCGAAATCGGTCAGGTGGTAGCGGCCGGTGCTCCCGTGGTGCGGGTGGCGCTGGATGGGCCACGCGATGTGGTGTTTGCCGTGCCCGAGGACAAGGTCGCGCTGGTGGCCGCAGGGCAAGAGGTGCGCGTGCGCGGCTGGACCGCCACGGACACGCAGACCGGACGCGTGCGTGAGGTTGCGGCCAGCGCTGACCCCGCCACGCGCACCTACCAGGTCAAGGTGGCCATCGAGGGCGCGTCGCCCGCGCTGGGCTCTACTGTCACGGTCGTGCCGCAGGCACTTAGCCATGCGGGGCTGGCGGCCATCAAGCTGCCCACGACAGCGCTGCGCCAGGAAGGCAGCGGCACGGCGGTGTGGTTGTACGACGCTGCCAGCGGCACGGTGCGCTCGCAGCCGGTGCAGATTGCCACGGCCGACGGCAACGAGGCGGTGGTGGCAGCCGGTTTGCAACCCGGCCAGCAGGTGGTGGCGGCGGGCGTGCATGTGCTGTCGCCCGGCCAGAAGGTGGTGCCCTACCAGCCGCGCAATGCGTCTGCGCCCACAGCGGCGCCCGCGCAAACGGCCGTACAGCCTGCTGTGCCCGCGTCGGGCGCGTCTGCAGCCGTTGTGAAGTGAGGCAGCCATGACGCGCGCCACGCCCCAGGGGGGCTTCAACCTGTCGCAATGGGCCATCGAACACCCCGCGCTCACGCGCTACCTGATGGTGGTGCTCATGCTGTTGGGCTTCGCCGCCTACTTTCAGCTGGGGCAGGACGAAGATCCGCCCTTTACCTTTCGCGCCATGGTGGTGCGCACCTATTGGCCTGGTGCCACGGCCCAGCAGGTGGCTGAGCAGGTCACCGACAAGATCGAGCGCACGCTGCAGGAAGTGCCTTACGCCGACAAGATCCGCAGCTACAGCAAGCCCGGCGAGTCGCAGATCATCTTCCAGATCAAGGACTCGTCACGTGCCAACGAGGTGGCCAACGTCTGGTACACCGTGCGCAAGAAGGTGGGCGACATGCGCTATACCTTGCCGCAGGGGGTGCAGGGGCCGTTCTTCAACGACGATTTTGGCGATGTGTACGGCGTGATCTACGCGCTGGAATCAGAAGGTTTCAGCTACGCCGAACTCAAGAGCTTTGCCGACGACGTGCGCCAGCAACTGCTGCGCGTGCCCGATGTGGCCAAGGTCGAACTCTTCGGGGCGCAGGAAGAAAAGCTCTTTGTCGAAATCTCGCAAAAGCGCCTGTCGCAGCTCGGCCTGGACATGAACCAGGTGCTGGCGCAACTGGGCCAGCAAAACGCGGTGGAGCCAGCGGGGGCCGTGCAGACGCCGCGCGACCAGGTGCTGGTGCGCGTGGGCGGGCAGTTCAACGCCATCGAGGACCTCCAGGCCATGCCGATACGGGGGCCTTCTGGGGCGCAACTGCGCCTGGGCGATATTGCGGAGATCCGGCGGGGCTACTCGGATCCCCCGGGCGTGAAGGTGCGCCACCAGGGTCAGGAGGTGATCGCCCTGGGGGTGTCCATGGCCAAGGGGGGCGACATCATTGCGCTCGGCAAGGCGCTGCGCGCCGCGGCGGCACGCATCGAATCGGGCCTGCCCGCGGGCGTGAAGCTGGTGAACGTGCAGGACCAGCCCAAGGCCGTGTCCACCTCGGTGAACGAGTTCGTCAAGGTGTTGATCGAAGCGGTGGTCATCGTGCTGGCCGTGAGCTTTGTCAGCCTGGGGCTGCACAAGCGCCCGGGCCAGCATCCGTGGTGGCGCCGTTGGTACATCGACCCTCGGCCCGGGCTGGTGGTGGGCATCACCATCCCCCTGGTGCTGGCCGTGACCTTTCTGGCCATGTGGTACTGGAACATCGGGCTTCACAAGATCTCGCTGGGCTCGCTGATCATCGCCCTGGGCCTGCTGGTGGACGACGCGATCATCGCCGTCGAGATGATGGTGCTCAAGCTCGAAGAGGGCTACGACAAGGTGCGTGCGGCAACCTTCGCTTACGAGATCACGGCCATGCCCATGCTGACGGGCACCTTGATCACGGCCGCTGGCTTTCTGCCCATCGGCATCGCCAAGTCGGTGACGGGCGAGTACACGTTCGCCATTTTTGCGGTGACGGTGATCGCGCTGGTGCTCAGCTGGATCGTCTCGGTGTACTTTGTTCCGTACCTGGGCACGCTGCTGCTGCGCGTACCGCCACACATCCAGGCGGCGCAGGCCAACCCCGGGGTGACCGACGACCCGCATGAGGTCTTTGACAGCCCGTTCTACACCGCCTTCCGCCGGCTGGTGGATTGGTGTGTGCAGCACCGCTGGATCACCATCGGCGCGACGCTGCTCACCTTTGCGTTGGGCATTGTGGGCATGGGCAAGGTGCAGCAGCAGTTCTTTCCGGACTCGAGCCGACCCGAAATTCTGGTGGACGCCTGGTTCCCCGAGGGCACCTCTTTCGCAGGCAACGAAGAGGTCACGCGCCGGCTTGAGGCCCGGCTGATGCAGTTGCCCGGCGTGCAGACCGTGAGCACCTGGGTGGGGTCGGGTGTTCCGCGTTTCTACTTGCCGCTGGACCAGGTGTTCCCACAGACCAACGTCTCGCAGTTCATCGTGGTACCACAGGATTTGCGCACCCGCGAAGTCCTGCGCGCGCAGCTGCCCGCTGTGCTAGCGCAGGAGTTCCCCGAGGTGCGGGGGCGTGTCAAGCTGCTGCCCAACGGGCCGCCGGTTCCGTATCCGGTGCAGTTTCGCGTGGTCGGGCCCGAGCCCACGGGCCTGCGGGCGCGCGCCGACGAGGTCAAGGCCGTGCTGCGCGAGAGTCCCAACATGCGCGGCGTGAACGACAACTGGAACGAATCGGTGAAGGTGCTGCGGCTTGAGGTGGACCAGGCCAAGGCGCGCGCGTTGGGCGTGACCAGCCAGTCGATTGCCCAGGCCTCGCGCACGATCCTCTCGGGCACTCCGATCGGGCAGTACCGCGAGGGCGACAAGCTCATCGAAATCCTGCTGCGCCAGCCGCTGGACGAGCGCAACGCCATCACGGACATCGCCAACGCCTACTTGCCCACCGCGTCTGGCAAGTCGATCCCGCTCACGCAGATCGCCAAGCCCGTGTTCACTTGGGAGCCCGGGGTGATGTGGCGCGAAAACCGCGACTACGCCATCACCGTTCAGGGCGACGTGTCGGAGGGCTTGCAGGGAGCCACTGTCACGGCGCAATTGCTGCCGGGCCTGCGTGCGCTGGAGCAGCGCTGGCGGGATGCCGGCCAGACAGGCTACCGCATTGAAGTGGCTGGGGCCGTGGAAGAAAGCTCCAAGGGCTCGGCATCGATTGCGGCCGGCGTGCCCATCATGCTGTTCATCACCTTCACCTTGCTGATGCTGCAACTGCAGAGCTTCAGCCGGGCGATGCTGGTGTTCCTCACCGGGCCATTGGGTCTGGCGGGGGTGGCCGCCGCTTTGCTGTTGCTGAATCGGCCCTTCGGTTTCGTGGCACTGCTGGGCGTGATCGCGCTGATGGGCATGATCCAGCGCAACTCGGTCATCCTGATCGACCAGATTGAGCAGGACCGCCGCCGCGGCGTGCCAGCCTGGGATGCGATTGTCGAGTCCGCCGTGCGCCGTCTGCGGCCCATCGTGCTGACGGCGGCCGCAGCCGTGCTGGCCATGATCCCGCTGTCGCGCAGCGTGTTCTGGGGGCCGATGGCTGTGGCCATCATGGGCGGCCTGATCGTCGCCACCGTGCTGACGCTTTTGGCCTTGCCCGCCATGTACGCGGCCTGGTTCCGCGTGCGCAGGCCTGAACCCGAAGTGCCCGAAGCGACGGCTTGAGCGAGATGCCCTTTGGCATCAGGCTAAAATAGAAGGTTACCGATTTCACGCGGGCGGTGGACGAAAGCCGCCGCCCGCTTGTTCGTAGACCGCGCGGGTGGCGAAATTGGTAGACGCACCAGGTTTAGGTCCTGACGCCAGCAATGGTGTGGGGGTTCGAGTCCCCCCCCGCGCACCAACCCGTGAGACTTTGCGGAACGTGGCGCCGCTGCGCTGCAGCCAGCACGATCCACACCCATCTGAGGAATAGCCATGGCCGTTACTGTTGAAACTCTTGAGAAGCTCGAGCGCAAGATCACGCTGAGCCTGCCCCTGTCTGCCATCCAGACCGAAGTCGATGCCCGCCTCAAGCGCCTGGCCCGCTCGGTGAAGATGGACGGATTCCGCCCTGGCAAAGTGCCGCTGAATGTTGTGGCACAGCGCTACGGCTACTCGGTGCAGTACGAAGTGCTCAACGACAAGGTCGGTGAGGCATTCGCTGTGGCCGCCAACGAAGCGCAACTGCGCGTGGCAGGCCAGCCCCGCATCACCGAGAAGGAAGGTGCACCCGAGGGCCAGGTGACGTTCGACGCCGTGTTCGAGGTGTTCCCCGAAGTCAAGATCGGTGATCTGGCCACTGCGGAAGTCGAAAAGCTTTCGGCCGAGGTGACCGATGCTGCGATCGACCGCACGCTGGAAATCCTGCGCAAGCAGCGCCGTACGTTTGCGCAGCGCGGCCAGGGCGATGCCGCCCAGGACGGTGACCGCGTGACGGTGGACTTCGAAGGCAAGATCGACGGTGAGACCTTCCAGGGCGGCAAAGCCGAGGGCTTTCAGTTCTTGGTGGGCGAAGGCCAAATGCTCAAGGAGTTTGAAGACGCCGTGCGCGGCATGAAGTCCGGCGAGAGCAAGACCTTCCCACTCGCGTTCCCTGCCGACTATCACGGTCAGGACGTGGCCGGCAAGACCGCAGATTTCCTCGTCACCGTCAAGAAGATCGAGGCGGCCCATCTGCCCGAAGTGAACGATGCGCTGGCCAAGTCGCTGGGCATTGCCGACGGTTCGGTGGATGGCCTGCGTGCCGACATCAAGAAGAACCTCGAGCGCGAAGTCAAGTTCCGCCTGATGGCCCGTAACAAGCAGGCGGTGATGGATGCTCTGGTGTCCAAGGCCGAACTGGACCTGCCCAACGCCAGCATCCAGGCCGAAATCGCCCGCCTCCTGGAGGGTGCGCGCGCCGAACTCAAGCAGCGCGGCATCAAGGACGCCGACAAGGCGGAGATTCCCGAGGACGTGTTCCGTCCCCAGGCCGAGCGCCGGGTGCGCCTGGGTCTGGTGGTGGCCGAACTGGTGCGCGCCAACAACCTGCAGGCTACGCCCGAGCAGCTCAAGGCCCATGTGGACGAGCTGGCCGCCAGTTACGAGAAGCCGGAGGATGTGGTGCGTTGGTACTTCGGTGATCGCCAGCGTCTGGCTGAGGTGGAGGCCGTGGTGATCGAAAACAACGTGACCGAGTTCGTGCTCGCCAAGGCCAAGGTGGTCGACAAGGCGGTGTCGTTCGACGAACTCATGGGCCAGCAAGGCTGATGCTCCGCAACGGGGTCGCCCTGCGTGGCCTCGAGAGCGGTGCCCATACGCCGACCGGGGCTTGTGCTGGAGGGCACAGGCCCCATTTCATTTCTGGCTACAGTAGCCACTGATGTCTGGACAGGAGAACACATGAGCGCATTGGATACCCAAGGCCTGGGCATGATCCCCATGGTCATTGAACAGTCGGGCCGCGGTGAGCGGTCCTACGACATTTACTCCCGCCTGCTGAAGGAGCGTGTGGTCTTTTTGGTGGGACCGGTCAACGACCAGACGGCCAATCTGGTGGTGGCGCAGTTGCTCTTCCTGGAGAGTGAGAACCCCGACAAAGACATCTCGTTCTACATCAACTCACCGGGCGGCTCCGTGAGTGCCGGCATGGCGATTTTCGATACGATGAACTTCATCAAGCCGGACGTGTCGACACTATGCACCGGCATGGCGGCCAGCATGGGGGCTTTTCTGTTGGCGGCTGGAGCCAAGGGCAAGCGCTTCGCGTTGCCCAACTCCAAGGTCATGATCCATCAGCCTCTGGGCGGGATGCAAGGGCAGGCGACCGAAATCGAGATTCACGCCCGCGAGATCCTGAAGACTCGTGAGCAGCTGAACAAGATCCTGGCCGAGCGAACTGGGCAGCCGCTGGAGAAGATCCAGCGCGATACCGAACGTGACTACTTTCTATCCGCAGCGGAAGCCAAGGACTACGGCTTGGTTGACCAGGTGATCGAGAAGCGCGGTTAAGTCGCCTTGTGCCCCAGCGGCGGCGTTTTCCCCTGGGGAGGCGCCGCTTTTTATTTGGTTATCATCCCTTCACGTTCCCGTTACGAGGCATTGCCCCCATGGCCGAGAAAAAAGGCTCTTCCAGCGAAAAAACCCTTTACTGCTCCTTTTGCGGTAAGAGCCAGCACGAGGTAAAGAAGTTGATCGCGGGCCCGTCGGTGTTCATCTGTGACGAATGCATCGACCTGTGCAATGAAATCATTCGTGACGAGCTGCCAACGACCGACGCTGACCGAGAGGCAAAAGGCGACCTGCCGACACCGTCCGAGATCAAGCACAACCTTGACCAGTATGTTATTGGTCAGGACAAGGCCAAACGCACCCTCGCTGTGGCCGTTTACAACCATTACAAGCGGCTGCGCCACAAGGACAAGGCCGTCAAGGACGAGGTAGAGCTTTCGAAGAGCAACATTCTTCTGATCGGCCCCACAGGATCCGGTAAGACTTTGCTGGCTCAGACGCTCGCGCGCATGCTAGATGTGCCGTTCGTCATGGCCGATGCCACCACGTTGACCGAAGCGGGCTATGTGGGTGAGGATGTCGAGAACATCATCCAGAAGCTGCTCCAGAGCTGCAACTACGATGTGGAGCGTGCCCAGCGCGGCATCGTGTACATCGACGAAATTGACAAGATCTCTCGCAAGTCAGACAACCCGTCGATCACGCGCGATGTTTCAGGTGAGGGTGTTCAGCAGGCCCTTCTGAAGCTGATTGAAGGCACTATGGCCAGCGTGCCTCCGCAAGGTGGGCGCAAGCATCCGAATCAGGACTTTCTGCAGATTGACACGACCAACATTCTCTTCATTTGCGGTGGTGCATTTGCAGGCCTGGAGAAAGTCATCGAGAGCCGTACCGAAGCTTCCGGCATCGGTTTCGGTGCGGCTGTGCGCTCGAAGAAGCAGCGCTCGCTCACCGAGGTGTTCACCGAGATCGAGCCTGAGGATCTGATCAAGTTTGGTCTGATCCCTGAATTGGTGGGCCGGATGCCGGTCGTTACGGCGCTTGCTGAACTTAGCGAGGACGCGCTGGTTCAGATTCTTACCGAGCCCAAGAATGCGTTGGTCAAGCAGTACAGTCGGCTTTTGGCTATGGAAGGCGCTGATTTGGAGGTTCGACCGGCCGCCCTCAAAGCGATTGCCCGCAAAGCACTTGCTCGCAAGACCGGCGCTCGGGGTTTGCGCTCAATCTTGGAGCACGCCCTCATGGGCACGATGTTCGATTTGCCAAATGCGTCGAATGTCGAAAAAGTGGTCGTCGATGAGTCCACCATCGAAGAAGACCAGCCTCCGCTGCTCGTGTATCGCGAGGCGGCCAAGAAGGCCTGACCATGGCGGTGAGCAGACGTCGTCCTCCAACGGCGGCGTCCTGCAACGACTCGCGGTGCGCGGTGCCGGCTGTTGCGCCGCTTGAAATAACTTGCATGTGGACCAACTTCCACAGAATCTACTGAGGATAGCCATGTCTGGACATACCCCCCTGCCTGCCACCCCCATCGATCTGCCGTTGCTGCCTCTGCGCGACGTTGTGGTATTCCCGCACATGGTGATTCCACTTTTCGTTGGACGCCCGAAGAGCATCAAGGCCTTAGAGCAGGCCATGGAAGCGGATCGCCGCATCATGCTCGTGGCCCAGAAGGCAGCCGCCAAAGACGAGCCTTCGGTCAAGGACATGTTTGACGTAGGTTGCGTGTCGACCATCCTGCAGATGCTCAAGCTGCCAGACGGTACGGTCAAGGTTCTGGTGGAAGGTCTGCAACGCGCGTCCGTAGAGACCATTGTTGATGGAGAAAGTCACTTCACCGCGACCGTGGTGCCAGTGGATCTGAATCCTGACTCGGACAAGCCGGCCGAGATTGAAGCGCTCCGTCGGGCGGTGATGCAGCAGTTCGATCAGTACGTTAAGCTCAACAAGAAGATCCCACCTGAAATTCTGACCTCGATCGCCAGCATTGACGATCCGGGGCGTCTGGCCGACACGATTGCTGCCCACCTGCCGCTGAAATTGGAGCACAAGCAGGCTGTGCTCGATTTGTCCAAAGTGTCCGAGCGTCTTGAGAATCTGTTCGACCAACTGGAGAGGGAAGTCGATATCCTCAACGTGGACAAGAAGATCCGCGGCCGAGTCAAGCGGCAGATGGAAAAGAACCAGCGCGACTTCTATCTGAACGAACAGGTCAAAGCCATTCAGAAAGAGCTTGGTGAAGGCGAAGAGGGCGCCGACATCGAGGAGATTGAGAAGAAAATCAAGGCAGCCCGCATGCCTGCAGAGGCCCGCAAAAAAGCCGAGTCCGAACTCAAGAAGCTCAAGCTGATGTCTCCGATGTCGGCCGAAGCGACCGTAGTGCGCAACTACATTGACGTACTCACCTCGTTGCCATGGAGCAAGAAGACCAAGATCAAGCACGACTTGGCGAATGCGGAGACTGTCCTGAACGAGGACCACTTTGGCCTCGACAAGGTCAAGGACCGCATCCTGGAATACCTTGCAGTGCAGCAGCGCGTCGACAAGGTCAAAGCGCCGATTCTCTGTTTGGTCGGCCCTCCGGGTGTTGGCAAGACTTCCCTGGGTCAATCGATTGCAAAGGCCACGGGTCGCAAGTACGTTCGTATGGCTTTGGGTGGTATGCGAGATGAGGCAGAAATCCGCGGACACCGGCGCACTTACATCGGTGCCCTGCCCGGTAAGGTGCTGCAGAGCTTGTCCAAGGTGGGTACGCGCAACCCATTGTTCCTGCTGGATGAAATCGACAAGCTAGGCACAGACTTTCGTGGCGATCCCTCGAGTGCATTGCTGGAGGTGCTTGACCCGGAGCAGAACCACACCTTTGGCGATCACTACGTCGAGGTGGATTTTGACCTTAGTGACGTGATGTTCGTGGCGACATCGAACTCGATGAACATTCCTCCAGCCTTGTTAGACCGGATGGAAGTGATCCGACTTTCTGGTTACACCGAGGATGAAAAGGTAAACATCGCGGTCCGTTACCTGCTACCCAAGCAACTCAAGAACAACGGTGTCGAGGCTGGTGAACTGCGTATCACGGAGCCTGCCATTCGTGACATCGTGCGGTACTACACCCGGGAGGCGGGCGTCCGCTCCCTGGAGCGCGAACTTTCCAAGATTTGCCGCAAGGTCATCAAAGGTCTTCAGCTCAAGAAGCTTTCACCCGAAGTGGTTGTGTCCGAGGAAGATCTCCCGAATTATTTGGGGGTCCGCAAGTACACCTATGGCCGGGCAGAGCAGCAGAATCAAGTGGGTCAGGTGGTGGGGTTGGCTTGGACCGAGGTCGGAGGAGATTTGCTGACGATCGAAACGGCCATCATGCCGGGCAAGGGCGTGATCACCCGGACAGGGTCTCTGGGTGATGTGATGAAGGAGTCTGTCGAGGCGGCTCGCACCGTGGTGCGCAGCCGTGCGCGCATGCTGGGCATTCGGGATGACATCTTTGAAAAGCGTGACATTCACATCCACGTGCCCGATGGGGCTACGCCCAAAGATGGACCTAGCGCAGGGATCGCGATGACAACGGCGCTGGTGTCGGCTTTAACGGGAATTCCTGTGCGCGGCGATGTCGCCATGACTGGTGAGATCACGTTGCGTGGTGAGGTGACTGCGATCGGTGGACTCAAGGAGAAGCTGCTGGCTGCGCTACGGGGCGGTATTAAGACGGTTGTGATCCCCGAAGAGAACGCTAAAGACTTGCAAGACATTCCCGAGAACGTCAAGGCGGGGCTTGAGATTGTTCCCGTGCGGTGGGTCGACAAGGTGCTCGATATTGCTTTGGAGCGCAAGCCTGTGCCGCTGACGGAAGATGAGGTGGCCGCCATGCTCGCGGCGGCCGACAAGCCTGGTACTGCGACAGCCTCGGATGCCGTAAAGCATTGAGATGAGGGAAAAACACTGTATAATTTCGACATCGACGCCAAACGATGTATAATCTAAGGCTTAGATACGCGGGAATAGCTCAGTTGGTAGAGCGCAACCTTGCCAAGGTTGAGGTCGAGAGTTCGAGACTCTTTTCCCGCTCCAGATTGCTAAAAGGGAAGCTAGAGCTTCCCTTTTTTATCCAGGTTTCTGGCGCGGTAGCAAAGCGGTTATGCACCGGATTGCAAATCCGTGTAGGTCGGTTCGACTCCGGCCCGCGCCTCCAAGATGCCTGTTGCTCAGGTGAGCAAAAGTTGTGTTATAATTTAAGTCTTGCTGAGTTGATCAGAACTTTGCAAGCAATGCGGGAATAGCTCAGTTGGTAGAGCGCAACCTTGCCAAGGTTGAGGTCGAGAGTTCGAGACTCTTTTCCCGCTCCAAACTCTAAAAGGGAAGCTTAGGCTTCCCTTTTTTCTTGGTGTCGCGGCGCTTGCTGTGTGCCGGTCTGCAGTTGGGATTGCACCTGAGGTCGGACGGGTATACGCTGGCGTGCCCAGCGCTCTGATGCTCGGCGCCCCGATGGTGAAATTGGTAGACACTGCGGACTTAAAATCCGCCGCCTTCCTGAAAAGGGGCGTGCCGGTTCGACCCCGGCTCGGGGCACCACTACGATTCGACTATGTCACGCTACAACGCACCTTTTGAGATACATGTCCACGGCCAGGTGCTGCTGCGGCCAGACATTGGTTACGAGCAGCTGCAGGAAGCGCTACGCCCGCTCTGGAAGTATGCCGGAGCCAAGTCGCTTGCCGATGGTGCGGCTAGTGCTTACGAAGAGGAGCCCGGCATTCAGTTCCACAGCAAAGAGCGAATGCTTCAGATCTGCTGGACGGTTCGGGGCGATGAAGACTTCCGCCAGTCTCTGGATGAGATGTGCATGAGTCTCAACGAACTGTCCGAGCAAGGGGCCGCGTTGGAGGTCACCTTCTACGACACCGAGTTTGATGAAGAGGATGAAGACGAAGGCGCTGAGTCTCGCGACGACTTCGTGATGCTCTTCGTCGGGCCGACCCCTGCGGCCATCATGCAGGTCCAGCGCGACCTGCTTGTACAAGATGTCGTCAACATCATGGAGCGCCACTTCGATGGCGCTGAACTTGGTGGCGTTGTCGCGGAGATTGATAAGCTGTTCGGACAGCGTTTCGATGCTTTGGTCAGTTCCCTGGAGATCGGGAAGCCGCCGCGAGGTTCTGGCGGAGGAAGCGGCCATGGGGGTTCTCGTCGCCCCCGTCATCTCCACTGACGAATGGGTGTAAATCGTTCACGGGCCCGGTGCGGGGTGTGACTACCCTGTTGCGCTGATCTGATCGACGCGGCGTGAATGGCGTACGAGAGTTGTCTGCGAAGCTGAAGCAGCGCTTGCGATGGCATGGTTGACCAGCGTGTAGAAGGCGTCCAGGCGTGGGCGGCGCTGAGCGGGTACCCGGCGCCTCTGCTGGAACAGTTGCGTGGCATTCACAAGGCTCAGGGATTGGGGGCCTGGTTGATTGGGAGGTACCCCGCTGCGCATTCGTTGCGGAGCGACCGTGCTTTGGGCGCATTGGCACAGTCGCTCAAAAGTGAGTTTCTGCGATCGGCGCCCAGCCTGCGCAAGGTGTGCTACGACGCCAAGATTCAGACGATGCGCCACGCTTTGGGCTTGCACACCCACCGTATCGTGGTACACGGAGGGCGGAATGCTGCACGGCATGAGGTGCGGATTGCGAGCCTGTTTCGCAACTGCCCCGAGCCCTTCCTGCGCATGATCGTGGCGCATGAATTGGCGCACCTGCGGCATAGCGAGCACGACCGCTCGTTCTATCAGCTGTGCGTTCACATCGAACCGGATTACCACCGCCTGGAATTGGAGACCCGGGTCTATCTCGTGCACTTGGCGCTCGGGGGTGAAACACTCTGGCAATGACGGATGGGGCCTTGTCCTGGTGTCACACAGCGATGCTTTGACAACTGCTGGCAGACAGGCCCAACCAATGGCGTGCAACGTTCTGGAGGTCGTCCAGACATCCTGTCGTCAACAACTGCACGGACTCGCCATGCAGAGCGGACGGCGGAGCCAGCAGGTCCAGGCTTGACAGCAAGCGTCTGGTCTGGCGTGCCACAGGCTGGCCGGTGTCCATGAGGCGTACCCCCGGGCCGGCGAGGCGAGACAAAATGCGCCGCGCGAAAACATAGTGGGTGCAGCCCAGCACCAGTGTGTCGATCTCCCCTGGCTCCTCGCCAAATGACCCCAAGGCTCCCAGGTAACGCGCGCACAGGGCTTCGACAGCCGGGCTCTCGGCATCACCGCCCGCCACAGCGGATACGGCGGCCTCGCGTTCGATCGCGTGGGCCAATCCGTCACACGCCTGTACCGCAAACTGGGTTTGGTGCTGCAGGGACTGCAGCAGCGCCTGAAACTTCTGGCTGCTGACGGTGCCGCGGGTGGCTATCACGCCCACGCGTCCGGTGCGACTTTCGCGGCTAGCGGGTTTGAGGGCGGGTTCAATGCCAACAAGTGGAAGGTCAGGGTAGACCGACCGTATCTCGTGGATGGCAGCGGCTGTGGCGGTGTTGCAGGCCACCACCAACGCCTTGACCCCGCGCGCCTGGACCAGAAAGTCCGCGATCGTATGGGAGCGCAGTGACACGTACGCGTCTCCGCGCTCGCCGTAGGGCGCATGGCCGCTATCGGCCAGGTAGACAAAGCGCTCGTCGGGCAGTTCTGCCTGCAGCGCCTGCAGCACGCTCAGGCCCCCGACACCACTGTCAAAAACGCCGATGGGCGCTCGAGGGTCCCGCACGGCGGGGGAACGCAGAGCCTCCGCTGTGCCCGGGGCGTTCGCTGGGTCTGGCATTCACGCGGCCTGCATTGTGGGCATCAGGCTGCCGATACCCCAATACCCTTGAAGTCGCCTGTGGCGATACGCTTTTGCCATTCGGCCGGGCCGGTGACGTGGGCACTGGTGCCCCCGGCATCCACGGCCACGGTGACGGGCATGTCGACCACATCGAACTCGTAAATCGCCTCCATCCCCAGGTCGGCGAAACCAACGACTTTCGCATGCTTGATGGCCTTGGACACCAGGTACGCCGCGCCACCCACCGCCATCAGATAGGCGCTCTTGTGGTTCTTGATCGACTCGATGGCCACTGGGCCGCGCTCGGCCTTGCCGATCATGGCGATCAGGCCCGTCTGCTCCAGCATCATGTCGGTGAATTTGTCCATGCGGGTGGCGGTGGTGGGGCCGGCGGGGCCCACCACCTCTTCGCGCACAGGGTCCACTGGCCCGACGTAGTAGATCACCCGATTCGTGAAATCCACCGGCAGCTTTTCGCCCTTGGCGAGCATGTCCTGGATGCGTTTGTGGGCGGCATCGCGGCCCGTCAGCATTTTGCCATTGAGCAGCAGGGTGTCGCCGGGCTTCCAGCTGGCCACCTCGTCCTTGGTCAGCGTGTCCAGATTGACGCGCTTGCTCTTGTTGTAGTCGGGTGCCCAGTCGATCTTGGGCCACAGGTCCAGGCTCGGCGGGTCTAGGTACACAGGCCCTGAGCCGTCCAGCACGAAATGTGCGTGGCGCGTGGCCGCACAGTTCGGAATCATGGCCACCGGCTTGCTGGCCGCGTGGGTGGGGTACATCTTGATTTTGACGTCCAGCACGGTGGTCAGACCGCCCAGTCCTTGCGCGCCAATGCCCAGTGCATTCACCTTTTCATACAGCTCAAGGCGCAACTCTTCCACTTGATCAAGCTTTTCGCCGCGCGCCGCCTTGGCTTGCAGCTCGTACATGTCCAGGTCGTCCATCAGGCTTTCCTTGGCCAGGAGCACAGCCTTTTCGGCCGTGCCGCCGATGCCAATGCCCAGCATGCCCGGTGGGCACCAGCCAGCCCCCATGGTCGGAACGGTCTTGAGCACCCAATCGACCAGGTTGTCGCTCGGATTCATCATGATCATCTTGGACTTGTTTTCCGAGCCTCCACCCTTGGCCGCCACGATGATGTCGACGGTATTGCCCGGCACGATCTGCGTGAAGATCACGGCAGGCGTGTTGTCCTTGGTGTTTTTGCGGGCGAATTGAGGGTCTGCCACCACGGATGCGCGCAGCATGTTGTCGGGATGGCTGTAGCCCCGTCGCACACCTTCGTTGATGGCGTCTTCGAGGCTGCCAGTGAACCCCTCCCAGCGGACGTCCATGCCCACTTTGAGGAACACGTTGACGATACCCGTGTCCTGGCAGATGGGGCGCTGGCCGGTCGCGCTCATCTTGCTGTTGGTCAGGATCTGCGCCATCGCGTCTTTGGCCGCGGCACTTTGCTCCAACTCGTATGCGCGCGCCAGGTGCGCGATGTAGTCGGTCGGATGGTAGTAGCTGATGTATTGCAGGGCCCCTGCGATGGAGTCGATCAGATCCTGCTGGCGAATGGAGGTGGTCATGGCAGTTCGTGGGGGTTGAAAGCGGTGCGTTGCCGACGGCCCGCCTGGAGGCGCAGGGCGCACCACGGCGTGGCAGCACCCCGACAAGCAGTGTGTATTTTGACAGAGGCGGGGTACAGATCGCTGACGGCGGCTTGGCGTAAGGCCCGCCTCGCGTGGATGCCACTGGCGCGTCAGTGCGCGTGGCAATCCGTTTCGCCAGGGGCACAAGTTATGGCATCAAAATCGATGCTTGTGCTTGATTTATATGCATCAGTTGCTATCAAAACAGGAGTTGATCGCGGTGGCTGCTACGTTCCATCGGGCGCTCAGAGATCCAGCGCAAAGCCCACGCCATAGACCGACCTGATCCAGTCGTGGCCGTCGGGGTTGCTGGCCCTGAGTTTTTTGCGCAGGTTTTTGATGTGGCTGTCGATGGCGCGTTCGTTGACATCCAGCGTGTCGTCGTAGGCCTGGTCAAGCAACTGCAGCCGCGAAAAGATACGCCCGGGCTGTCGTGCCAGCACCTGCAGCAGTCGGAACTCACGCCGCGTCAGGCCCAGCGGCAAGCCGTGCAGCGTGGCCTGCCAGTGCAGCGGATCAAGCACCAGCGCGGCGTCGGCAGCGGGGGCGGGGGAAGGTGCCTGCGAGGCGCTGCGGCGCAGCACCGCCTTGACGCGGGCCACCACCTCGCGCGGCGAGAAGGGCTTGCAGATGTAGTCGTCCGCACCCAGATCCAGGCCGATGAGGCGGTCGACCTCCTCCACGCGGGCGGTGAGCATGATGATCGGATGCGCCGTGTGCCCACGTGCCTGTCGCAACACTTCCAGACCATCCAGGCCAGGCAACATGATGTCGAGCAGCGTGAGGCCAGGCTCTGAGGCCAGCATGCTGTGCAGCGCCGCGCGCCCATCAGACTGATGCTCGACCGCGTAGCCCGCGTGGCGCAGGTAGTCCACCACGATGGCTGCGATGTCAGGTTCGTCCTCGACCACAAGGATTCGGCGGTGGTTCATGTCACGTGGTTGGTGTGTCCAACAAGGGCAGCAAGAGGGTGAGCCGTAGTCCACCCAGCGCAGACGGTTCGGCCGACAACGTTCCGCCATGTGCAAGCACGATGGCGCGGCAGATCGCCAGGCCCAGGCCCGAACCACCATGGTCGCGATTGCGCGAGCTTTCGGCGCGGTACAAGCGGTCAAAAAGGCGCGGCAGCTCGTGCGAGGGCACGCCGGGCGCACTGTCGTCGAATTGCACTTGCAGATGGGGCGGGCCGTTCTCTGCGGGGATCAGACATGCATGGATGCGGAGCAGACCACCCGGATCGGTGTAGCGCAGGCTGTTTTCCAGCAGGTTCAGAAACACCCGTTGCAATTGCTCGGCGTCCCCGTGCACCAGCGGCGGCGTAGGCATCGTGGCCAGCGCCTGCAGCCCGGTGGCATCCACCTCGATGGCTGCAAGCGCAAAGCGTAGCCGCATGGAGGCGAGCGCCTCCGCCAGCAACGGCAGCGGGTGGACCGGTACACGGGCCGTGAATGCGCTGTGATGGGTCGTATCCAGGCTGGCGCGCAGGTCGCCTACCAGCTGGATCAGGCGCATGACCTGCCGGTGCAGGCGCAACGCGGTTTTGTCGTCGAAGGGGCGCACGCCGTCCTGTAGGGCCTCTATCTCGGCGCGCATCGCGGCCAGGGGGGTGCGCAGTTCGTGCGCCACATCGCTCAGCCATTGGCGGCGGCTGGCTTCCAGGTTGCTCAACTGCTCGGCCATGGTGTTGAAGGTGCGTGTCAGCTGGGCGAGTTCGTCATGACCATGCGCAGGGACGCGGGTGTCGAGATGGCCCTGTGCAATGCGGTTGGCACCATGGGCGAGTGCCTCCACTGGCGCCAGCCAGCGCCGGGTGATCCAGCCCGACAGCAGCAGCGCAAGCGCCAGCCCGGCCAGGCCGGTCCCGGCGATAAAACCCATCTGCTGCGCGAGGAAGGCCTGGTCCGCCTCGCTGCGAAGCCCGGGGGGCGGTGCCAGCACAAGGTGTCCGATCACCGCGCCGTCGGCGCCGCGCAGTGCCGTGCGGGCGCTGCCAGGTGTTGGCGGTGTGCCCGCCACCACACGCTCTTGCTCGTCCAGCACGCCCAGGCGTGGGAAGAGGTCGTCGGTATGGCGCGGCGGTGGCTTGGGACCGCCGCGGGGGCCGGTTCCTGGGCGCTCGAACGGCGGCGGTCCTGGCGGAGGCGGCGGTGGGTACAAGGCTTCCGATTCAGGGGAGTGTGTCCCCGTCTGCGCAGGGCTGCGTAGCGGTACGCCCTGGGGCTGGCTCCCGGTCCAGCCGGGGTGACTCAGACGGCCCCACAGACCGGGTTCGGCGCGCAGCCTCTGCCATCCTCCGCTCTCGGTGTGGTGGGTCTGCAGGCGCTCGGCCAGCCAACCCAGGCGGGCCAATTCGATGTCGGCCACATAGGGCCCCAGTCCGCGCTGCAAACCCCAGCGTGAAAGGCCTGCAAACATCAGCAGCAAGGCCAGCAGCAAGACGGTAAGTGCCAGGAAGACCTTGCGGTGCAGCGTGAGAGGAGGCATCAAAACAGGCCACCGTGGGCGTCGTGTCGGATCGGTCAGCGGCCTGGGGGTGGGCCGCCGGGGCGTCCGGCGGCACCAGGCCCCCCTGCGGGTACGGCCACCAAGCCGCCGTCGATTGTGCGGCATCTGCCCGTGAACGATTGGCCATCGGGCATCGCCAGCGTCACGCTGTCGCCCTCGGATTTGCCCTTGCAGGCCGCGTACGCTTCCGGGGGCGGAGCGGGCGGCCCCTGGCGGCCTGGCGCTTGTGCGCTGGACGAACCCGACCAGCAGGTCGCCAGTATCGTGAAGACGACGGCGCCACTTCTGGCATGGCGCTGAAAGAATGAACGGAGCATGGTTTGAAATCCTGGTGGGGAACGACCCTTGGCGCGATGCGGCCCGCTAGGGAAGCGCTGCATCACCCTCGCGAAGATGCGCGGGTGCGGCTCGGGATGGACCGCAAGGCGCTTTGTGCAGCCCATAGCCGCGCTATGGGCAAGAAACGCAATGCATCGGGCCGCCCGATGCCGAGCCCGCGCAGACCGCAGGGCGTTATGCAGAGCTTCCCTGGCGCTGCGGCCTCAAGCATGGGGTAGCCAAAGGAACGTCGGGGCGCAGACCCCGAGCAGCGCACAGCGGCCCGCCATCCGCAGGGGTGTCTGGCCTTGCCATGCCGCGGGTGGCGGTGCATCTGGCGCTGCCGGGGCTGCCGGGTTCTGTGGTTTCAGGCCGCAATCGAGATCGTGATGCTGGCGGAGTACCCGCCACCGCTTTGGGCCTGCATGGTGGTCATCTCCAGGGCTGTGCCGTCACTGAAAACGTTGTCGGTGGCGAACGACATCGCAGCCAGATTGCGAACGCTGCTGCTATATCCCGCGTTGGCGCTGTAGATGGTGCTCAGTACCTCGGTGGGAAAGGCCAGCTGCGTGGTCTTGAGCTTGTTGCTGGCGTTGGTAGCGGCCGAGAGGCTGCGGTAGATCTCCAGGTGCATGTGTGGCATGCGCCCCGAATAGCAGCCGGGCACGATCGTGGTGAACGTTACCGTACCACTGGCATCTGTGGCCTGCACGCCCCGCAGGTGGTTGTCTGCGATGTTGTTGGAACTGTAGACCGAATACTGTCCGTCCTGCGTGCAGTGCCACAGGTAGATGGCGTAGCCCGACAGTGGAGCGCAGCTGGCGTTGGTATTGGTCAGTGTGATGGCGATGGTCAGCGGTACCCCGCTGACCTGGGTGGCTGAGCCAATGGAGCTGCGAATATCTGATCGAACAATGCCGCTAAGGGCGAGCACGTTGTAGGTGCTGTTGCTGGCGGTGGAACCATCGGCTGGGTAAGGTCCCGCGGTTTCCTCTGGGACGACCGAGCAACTGGCGGTGGTTCCCGTACCTGTGCCGGTGCCGGTGCCGGTGCCGGTGCCCGTACCGGCGCCTGTGCTGGTGTCAGTGTCTTCGCCGCCGCCGCAACCCAGCAGGGTGGCCACCCCCAGTGAGCCCAGGGCGTTCAGCGCGAGGCGTCGATTGGTGGGTGTGTGGGCGGCAGCGGCGAGTGCGAGGGCTTGGTCCATGGATTCCTCCTGCAAGTGGGTAATGCCCGCACTGTGCCCACCGAATGAGGAGAAATCAGGGAGACCCGCAGCCCGCGCGTGAGACCGCATGCCCCACCGCATGACAGACGCCGCACGGGTCGTTGCTTGATATTGGGCGGCGGCGGGTAGGCCCTCGACACCGTCTTAAACGGACTTCACAGGGTGCCAGCTCAAGCTTGGTGAGTCGGCGCAGGTGAATGCGACATCAGCCGATCGGTCAGCGCAATCGCCAGCGCACTGAGCAGGAATGCAACGTGGATGATGGTCTGCCACATCAGCACCTTCAGGTCGTAGTTCGCGGCGTTGATGAAGGTCTTCAGCAGATGGATAGAGCTGATGCCGATGATGGCCGTGGCCAGCTTGACCTTGAGCACCGATGCATTCACATGGCTGAGCCACTCCGGTTGGTCCGGGTGACCCTCCAGTTGCAGGCGTGACACAAAGGTTTCGTAGCCACCCACGATCACCATGATCAGCAGGTTGGAGATCATCACCACGTCGATCAGGGCCAGCACTACGAGCATGATCACGGTTTCGTTCAGTGCGGTGATCTGAACGTCCGACTTGTAGCCGATGCTGGACACCAGCTTGTGCAAGGCGTCCGTGTTGCCAAAAGCGGCTTCGATCAGATGCACCAGTTCCACCCAGAAGTGGAACACGTACACCGCCTGGGCCAGGATCAACCCCAGGTACAGGGGCAACTGCAGCCAACGGCTGGCAAAGATCAGCGAGGGCAGGGGACGCATGGGGTTGGTTCGTTGGGGCGGGTTCGACATGGGGCAGAGTCACCAAAAAAGTCGGGCGATTGTAGGGGTATGGGTGGGTCTGCTAGGCACCCCATGTCGGTGTGTTTTGTAAGCTTCGCGCCAGTCAGTGGCCTGTAAGTGCCGCGGCAGACAGTACCGCCCAGCCTCAACAGAACCAGGAGACAACACCATGAGTGCGCCCGCATCCGCCATCCAGTCCGTTCTTGTCGAAAACCGCGTGTTCCCGCCGTCGGATGCGGTGGTGAGGGCTGCCCGCGTCTCGGGCATGGCGGGCTATGACGCGCTGTGTGCCGAGGCCGAGCGCGAT
Organism: Acidovorax lacteus; assembly: GCF_039540375.1. Classification (NCBI taxonomy): domain Bacteria; kingdom Pseudomonadati; phylum Pseudomonadota; class Betaproteobacteria; order Burkholderiales; family Comamonadaceae; genus Acidovorax; species Acidovorax lacteus. The sequence goes on along the minus strand of NZ_BAABEX010000030.1, from coordinate 95,324 downwards.
TTCGAGGGCTTCTGGAGCCGCCTGGCGCGCGAGAACGTGCAGTGGACCAAGCCGTTCACCCAGACGCTCGACGAATCCAACGCTCCTTTCTACCGCTGGTTTGCCGACGGCGAGCTCAACGCCTCGGCCAACTGCCTTGACAAGCACATCGGCACACCGACCGAGCACAAGACGGCCATCGTTTTCGAGGCCGACGACGGCACGGTGACGCGCGTGACCTACAAGGAGTTGCTGGCCCGGGTGAGCCAGTTCGCCAACGCCCTGAAAGCCCACGGGGTGCAAAAGGGCGACCGCGTGCTGATCTACATGCCCATGACCATCGAGGGCGTGGTGGCCATGCAGGCCTGCGCGCGCATCGGTGCCACCCACAGCGTAGTGTTTGGTGGATTCAGCGCCAAGGCCGTGCAAGAGCGCATCATCGATGCGGGCGCCGTGGCGGTGATCACCGCCAACTACCAGATGCGCGGCGGCAAGGAGCTTCCCCTCAAGGCCATCATCGACGAAGCCATCGCCATGGGTGGCTGCGAGTCGATCCGCAACGTGTTTGTGTACCAGCGCACGGCCACCGCCTGCGCGATGCAGGCAGGCCGCGACAAGACCTTTGCCGAGGCACTGGCCGGGCAGAGCACCGAATGCGCACCGGTCGCCGTCGGGGCGGAACATCCGCTGTTCATCCTCTACACGAGCGGCTCCACGGGCAAGCCCAAGGGCGTGCAGCACAGCACGGGCGGCTACCTGCTGTGGGCCAAGCTTACGATGGATTGGACCTTCGACCTGAAGCCCGACGACGTGTTCTGGTGCACGGCCGACATTGGCTGGATCACCGGCCACAGCTATGTGGCCTATGGCCCGCTGGCCGCCGGGGCGACACAGGTGGTGTTTGAAGGCGTGCCCACGTTCCCCAACGCCGGTCGCTTCTGGCAGATGATCGAGCGCCACAAGGTCTCGATCTTCTACACGGCCCCCACGGCCATCCGCTCGCTCATCAAGGCGGCCGAGACCGATGCCAGCGTGCACCCCTCGCGCAGCGACCTCTCCAGCCTGCGCCTGCTGGGCAGCGTGGGCGAGCCCATCAACCCGGAAGCATGGATGTGGTACTACAAGAACGTCGGCGGCGAACGCTGCCCGATCGTGGACACCTTCTGGCAGACCGAAACGGGTGGCCATGTCATCACGCCCCTTCCGGGCGCCACGCCGCTCGTACCGGGCTCCTGCACGCTGCCGTTGCCGGGCATCATGGCCGCCATCGTGGACGAAATGGGCAACGACGTGGCGCACGGTGCTGGCGGCATTCTCGTCATCAAGCGCCCCTGGCCCAGCATGATTCGCACGATCTGGGGCGACCCCGAGCGCTTCAAGAAGAGCTACTTCCCTGAAGAACTCAAGGGCTACTACCTGGCGGGCGATGGTGCCGTGCGCAGCGCCGACCGGGCCTACTTCCGCATCACGGGCCGCATTGACGATGTGCTGAACGTCTCGGGCCACCGCATGGGCACGATGGAAATCGAATCGGCGTTGGTGGCCAAGACCGACCTGGTGGCCGAGGCCGCCGTGGTGGGCCGGCCGGACGATGTGACGGGGGAGGCCATTTGCGCCTTTGTGGTGCTCAAGCGCGCGCGACCCACCGGCGACGAAGCCAAGCAGATCGCCAACGAGCTGCGCAATTGGGTGGCCAAAGAGATCGGGCCGATCGCCAAGCCCAAGGACATCCGTTTTGGCGACAACCTGCCCAAGACACGCAGCGGCAAGATCATGCGCCGCTTGCTGCGCAGCATTGCCAAGGGCGAAGCCATCACGCAAGACACCAGCACGCTGGAGAATCCGGCCATTCTGGAGCAGCTCGCGCAGACGAACTGAGCCATGGTCGAGGCGGGCTTCGTACGCGAAGCCCGACAGACACCACAAGCCCTCGGCCACCGCTTGGCGCGAGGGCTTTTTTTGGGGGGCGTTGTCGGTCTCCGCTCTGTGCTGTTGGCCGCCGGTGTGGGGGCGCTGTTCGGATAGGCAGGGATCCAGCGCGCCGCGGCCGCTGGCCAGGGCGCTGTGGGAGCAGCACCAGTAAAAACGCCGCGCTGCCCAGCAGGGCGCGCGGCGTTGGATGGCTGCAGTCCGCGAGGACTGGTCCGACGGCTTACTTGTGGGTCAGGATCCAGGCGGCCAGCTTCTTGGCCTCTGCTTCGTTGACCTGCGGGTTGGCCGGCATGGCCACTTCGCCCCACACGCCTTTGCCGCCCTTGATGATCTTGGCGGCCAGCTTGTCCACCGCGTCTTTTTGGCCTGCGTACTTGGCGCCCACTTCTTTGTAAGAGGGGCCGACCAGCTTCTTGTCTACCGCATGGCAGGCCATGCAATTCTTCGACGTGGCCAGCGCCATGTCGGCAAAAGCAGGCGTAGCAGCAGCGAGCGACAGGGCCAGGGTGATGAGGGTGCGTTTCATGGTGGGGCGTCCTGTGGTTGGGTTACATTTCCTCAGTGTCAACGCATTGTAGTGGCCTGGGTTGACAGCCACTTGCACTGTGTCAAAACCTGTTGGCACTCTCCAGTTTCAGAGGTTTTCGTATGTACCTGTTGGGGCTTTCGCTGATCATTCTGGCGCTCAAGTATTTCGAGATCGGCCCTGTGGCCCAGTGGTCGTGGTGGTGGGTGATGGCGCCCTTCGGAGCCACGGCCTTGTGGTGGGCCTGGGCCGACTCGTCGGGTTACACCAAGCGCAAGGCTGTCGAGAAAATGGAACAGCGCAAGAAAGACCGCATCGAGAAACACAAGGAAGCGTTGGGCATGAAGCCGCGCAAGCCGCGCTGACCCGCCTGGGGGGCGGGCGGCAGCGCTCGGCAAGCGCCGAGCAACCGGTCTCCCACCACCCAACCAAAAAAAGGGGCTGCGATGCAGCCCCTTTTGTCTTGTGAAGAGCGGCCGCGCGGGCCCGCTCCGGGTGGCACGCCGCCCGCAGGCGGCGCAACCTCATCAGAACGCGTCGAGCACCGCGCCCTTGCTGGCGCTGGCGGCGTTGAACGCGAACTTGGCCTGTACGCCACGCGTGTAGCGCGGGGCCGGGGCCGTCCAGTCGGCGCGGCGGCGGGCCAGTTCGTCGTCGCTCACGTGCAGTTGCAGCAGCAACTGGTGCGCGTCGATGGTGATGCTGTCGCCTTCGTGCACCAGCGCGATGTTGCCGCCGGCAGCGGCCTCGGGCGCCACGTGGCCCACCACCATGCCCCAGGTGCCGCCCGAGAAGCGGCCGTCGGTGATCAGGCCCACGCTTTCGCCCAGGCCGGCGCCAATGAGCGCGCCCGTGGGGGCCAGCATTTCAGGCATGCCCGGGCCGCCCTTGGGCCCCAGGTAGCGCAGCACCATCACGTCGCCGGCCTTGATCTTGCCGTCCAGAATCGCCTGCAGAGCCGACTGCTCGTCGTCGAACACACGGGCCGGGCCGGTGATCACCGGGTTCTTCAGGCCTGTGATCTTGGCCACGGCACCCTCAGGGCTCAGGTTGCCCTTGAGGATGGCGAGGTGGCCCTGCTTGTACATGGCGTTCTCGATGGTGTGGATCACGCTCTGCTCGGGCGGCGCGTCGGGCACGTCCTTGAGCACTTCGGCAATCGTCTGCCCGGTGATGGTGAGGCAATCGCCGTGCAGCAGGCCGGCGTTCAACAGAATCTTCATCACTTGCGGGATGCCGCCTGCGGCGTGCAGGTCCACCGCCAGGGCCTTGCCGCTGGGCTTGAGGTCGCACAGCACCGGCGTGCGCTGGCGGATGCGCTCGAAGTCGTCGATGGTCCATTCCACACCCGCGCAGTGCGCAATGGCCAGGAAGTGCAGCACCGCGTTGGTCGAGCCGCCCGTGGCCATGATCACGGCCACGGCGTTCTCGATGGACTTGCGCGTGACGATGTCGCGCGGCTTGATGTCTTTCTTGATGGCCTCGACCAGCACGCGGGCCGATTCCTTGGCCGAGCGCACTTTTTCTTCGTGCACATTGGCCATGGTGGACGAGTAGGGCAGCGAGATGCCCAGCGCCTCGAACGCCGAGCTCATGGTGTTGGCCGTGTACATGCCGCCGCACGAGCCCGTGCCCGGAATGGCGTGCTGCTCGATGGCCTTGAGGTCTTCGTCGCTCAACTGGCCGGCCGCGTTCTGGCCCACGGCTTCGAACACGCTCACGATGTTCAGGTCCTGGCCCTTCCACTTGCCCGGCAGGATGGTGCCGCCGTACACATAGATGGCGGGCACGTTGGCGCGCAGCATGCCCATCAGGCCGCCGGGCATGTTCTTGTCGCAGCCGCCGATGACGAGCACGCCATCCATCCACTGGCCCTGCACGCAGGTTTCCACGCAGTCGGCAATCACCTCGCGGCTGACCAGCGAGTACTTCATGCCCTCGGTGCCCATGGCCATGCCGTCCGAAATCGTGGGCGTGCCGAAGATCTGCGGGTTGCCACCCGCTTCCTGGATGCCTTCCACGGCCGCGTCGGCCAGCTTCTGCAGGCCGCTGTTGCAGGGCGTGATGGTGCTGTGGCCATTGGCCACGCCCACCATGGGCTTGCCGAAGTCGCTCTCCTGGTAGCCCATGCCGTAGTACATGGAGCGGTTGGGCGCGCGGCTCTTGCCTTCGGTGATGTTGGCCGAGCGGCGGTTGATCGGCTGGATCGGAATGGTCTTGTGGTCTGCCATGGAGGTTCCTTCGTGGGGGAAGACGGAAAGGGGCCTACGGCCCGCGCCCGAAGTATGCCGCGCGCCGGCTCGCCCATCCAATCCATTCGGTGGGCGATATTGATATGCTGGGCGTATGAATGAGCCGGTGATTGATATGCGCGCTTGGCGGCAGTTTGTGGCCGTGGCCGAAGAACTGCACTTTGGCCGGGCCGCGCAGCGCCTGCACATGACGCAGCCGCCGCTCACCCAGGCCATTGCCAACCTCGAGCGCACGCTGGGCCTGCGGCTGTTTGACCGCACGCAACGCCGCGTGCAGCTCACCCCCGCGGGTGCTGCGCTGCTGCCGGGGGCGCGCGACTTGCTGCAGCGTGCGCAGCAGCTGCCCCGGCAGGCCCAGGCGGTGGCGGCGGGCGAGGCCGGGCGGCTGCGGCTGGCCTTTGTGTCCACCGTGGGCTTTGGCCTGTTGCCGCCCTGGGTGCGCAGCTTTCGCCAGCGCTATCCGCAGGTAGCGCTCGAATTGATCGAGGCCACGGGCGACGTGCAACTGGCCGCCCTGGCGCGCGGCGACATCGACGCCGGCCTGCTGCTGCACGCGCCCGGGGCCGCCCCGGCCGGGCTCGCGCGGCTGGTGGTCGCGCAGGAGCCGCTGCTGCTGGCCCTGCCCGAGCAGCACCCGCTGGCGCGCGCCCAGCCCGCCCACGCTCCGGTGGACGCCGCCGCCGTGTGGGACGAGCCGCTGGTGATCTTTCCGCGCCTCATCCTGCCTTCGCTGCACGACGCGATTGTGGAGCGCTACCGCGCCGCGGGCCGTGCGCCGCAGGTGGCGCAAGAGGCGATCCAGATGCAGACCATCGTCAACCTCGTGTCGGCCGAGCTGGGCATCGCCTGGGTGCCGCAGAGCGTGCGGCAGTTCCAGCGGCCGGGCGTGGTGTACCGTGCGGCCCCGGCCCCTGCGCCCACGTGCGAAACCAGCCTGGTCTGGCGCGCCGACGCCTGCCCACCCGTGCTGCAGCGTTGGGTGGCGCATGTGCAGGCGGCGCAGGCCGGGGCAGAAGGCTGAGGGGCGGGGCCCCGGCCCGTGCAGGGTGCCGCCGGGCCGGTGCCCGGTGGGGCGGCCGGGCCCATCCCCGCACGCCACGGGGCCGTCCCCCCCTTTGTGCACAATCGCGCCATGCTGACGTATCCCCAAATCGATCCCGTGGCCCTGCAGCTCGGGCCCGTGGCCATCCACTGGTATGGCCTGACCTATCTGGCCGCCTTCGGCCTTTTTTTGTTGCTGGGCACGCTGCGCCTGCGCCACCCGCCGTTTGCCCGCCTCACCGGCGCGCAGGCCTGGTCGCGGCGCGATGTGGAAGACATCCTGTTCTTCGGCGTGGCCGGGGTCATCATCGGCGGGCGGCTGGGCTACTGCCTGTTCTACAAGCCGGGCTACTACCTGTCGCACCCGCTCGAAATCTTTGCGGTGTGGCAGGGCGGCATGAGCTTTCATGGCGGCCTGCTGGGCGTGATTGCGGCGCTGTGGTGGTTTGCGCGCTCGCGCCAGCGGCCCTGGCTGCAGGTGGCCGACTTTGTGGCGCCCTGCGTGCCCACGGGCCTGGCGGCCGGGCGCATCGGCAACTTCATCAACGGCGAGTTGTGGGGCCGCTTTGCCAGCCCCGACCTGCCCTGGGGCATGGTGTTTCCGCACAGCGGCAGCCTGCAGCCGCGGCATCCGTCGCAGATCTACCAGTTCCTCCTCGAAGGGTTGCTGCTCTTTGTGCTGCTGTGGCTGTACGCCCGCACCGAGCGCCGCCAGGGCCAGGTGGCGGCGGCCTTCCTCATCGGCTATGGCGTGCTGCGCTTTGTGGCCGAATACTTCCGCGAGCCCGACAACTTCCTGGGCCTGCTGTCGCTGGGCATGAGCATGGGCCAGTGGCTGTGCGTGCCCATGGTGCTGGGCGGCCTGGGCCTGTGGGTGTGGGCGCAGCGGCAGCCGGTGCGTGCCGCCGGGGTTTGAACGAAATCGGCCGCTCGTGCTCAGGAAGCAAGCACGAGCAGCTATTGAATTGATAGCAATCGGCCGCTGGGCCGTCAACCGGCCGGGCGTTGGCGCAGCGTCCAGAACGCGGCCGCCACGATCAGCCCCGCCCCCATCCAGCCCTGGACGCTGAGTGACTCGCCCAGCCACAGCACCGCAAACATCGCACCCCACGCGGGCTCGCTGCCCATCAGCAGGCCCACGCGCGTGGGCGGGCTGTGCCGCAGTGCCCAGTTCTGCACCACAAACGCAAACACCGTACAGCCCAGCACCAGGTACAGCGTGGCCCACCAGAAGGCGCTGTGCCCCGGCAGTGGCGGCAGCGTGCCGGGCAGTGCCCAGGCGAGCGCCGCAGCGGCCACGGCGATCACCCCGGCCTGCACAGCCGTCAGGGCCAGCGCCGGGGCAGGCGTGCGCTGCGCCAGGCGGCTGGTGCAGCACACCTGCACGGCGCGCAGCATGGCGGCGGCCAGGATCAGCGCGTCGCCCACGCTCCACGCGCCCGGCACCCCGCCGCTGAGCAGTGCCGCGCCCAGCAGCGACACCCCGGTGCACGCCCACACCGCGGCGCTGGGCCGCCGCGCCAGCAGCACCCATTCGGCCGGCGGCGTGAACACCACGCACAGGCTGATCAGCAGCGCCGCGTTGCTGGCCTGGGTGTGGGCCAGGCCAAAGGTCTCGCAGGCAAAGATACTCGCCAGCAGCAGCCCCAGGGGCAGGCCCGACCGCAGGGCGGCGCGCCGCTGTGGGGCGCTGGCGCGCAGCAGCGCAGGCAGCAGCAACGCAAACGTAAGGCCGAAGCGCACAGCCAGAAACCCGAGCACCGGGTAGTACACCAGCGCACCCTTGGCCACGCCGTAGCTCGTACCCCAGAGCAAGGCCACCAGCAGCAGGGCGGCGTCCGACAGGCGCAGAGACAGGGGCGGTGCAGGGGGGGCGGCAGTGGCGGAGGAGGGCATGGCAGAGGGGGATGAAAGCAAAGGGCCTGGCTGCGGCCCAGGGCCGCTGGCGAGACAACGGGCGAAGCGGACGAAAGTGGCGAAGGGGACGAAAGGGACGAAAGGGACGAAAGGGGGCAGGGCCGTCGCGGTGGGTCGGTGTGCGCAGCGTGCGGGTGGGCCGTCGGTCGGCCTGGCCCGGCCGCTGGCATCGCCACGGCCCACGGTGCCATGCCGCTTGGGCACTCCAGGGTGTTGATGCTAATTCTGTGCGCCAAGGTTGATAATCTGGCGCGAAGCACAGCACCTGTTCCTGATAAGCATGAATCCAGCCCTGGACCACCTGCCTGACATGGCCGTGTTCGCCCGCGTGGTTGAGGCGGGCAGCTTCTCGGCCGCGGCGCGGCAGCTCGGCCTCACGCCCTCGGCCGTGAGCCGGCAGGTCGCACGGCTGGAGGCGGCGCTGCGCGTGCGCCTGCTGGAGCGCACCACCCGCAAGCTGCGCCCTACCGATACCGGCGCGGCCGTGTACCAGCGCTGTCAGGCGCTGGTGGGGGCAGCGCGCGAGGTGTGGGCGCTGAGCGACGCGCAGCAGTCTGCGCCCGCAGGCCTGGTGCGCATGAGCGTGCCCAAGGCCGTGGGGCGGCAACTGGTGCACCCGCTGGTGCCCGCCTTTTTGCAGCGCTATCCGCAGGTGGACGTGCAACTGCTCATCACCGACCGCACGGTCGATCTGTTGGAAGAACCCATCGACCTCGCGCTGCGCGTGACCGACGCGCCCCCGCCGGGCCTGGCCGGGCGGCCGCTGGCGGTGCTGGAGCATCGGGTGTGCGCCAGCCCCGGCTATCTGGCCGAGCGCGGCACGCCCGCGCAGCCGCAAGACCTGGCGCAGCACGCCTGCATTGCCCTGGGCGAAGACGAGCGCGACCGGCACTGGCGCTTTGAGCGCCCGGGCGAAGCCGCCACCGTGCCGGTGCGCGGCCGCTACACCGCCAACCACAGCGAGGTGCGGCTTGAAGCCGCGCTGGCCGGCCTGGGCATCGCCAGCCTTCCGGGCTTTGCGGCGCGCGCCGCCATTGCCCGGGGCGACCTGGTGCCCGTGCTGCCCGACTGGCGGCACGTCACGCACTACTCGGGCACCGCCTGGCTGTTGTACCCCTCGCAGCGCCACCTGCCCGCCAAGCTGCGCGTGTGGATCGACCACCTGGCGCAGGGCTTTGCCGGGGTGGCCTGAAGCCGGTGCCTGGGCCGTGAGGCAAGGGTTTTAGAACCAAAAGTGGCTGAAGCCCAGCGGAATCAAGCACGAGCAGCTACCAAATCAGGAGCGATCCCCTCCAGCGTGTGCGTGTGGATCGCGCGGGCGCAGGGGGGGGCGGCCATGGCTTGAAACGCAGGCGCTGGCGCAGGAAAGCGGGCCGCTTTCAGATTAGAAGTGTTTGGAGTTCAGCAAATTCAAGCGTGGGCAGCGATGGAATCAGGAGCAACCCCGCTGGTGTGCGCGTGCGGACGGACCTTCGTTCACCGGCTTTGCCGCGATGGACCGAAGCAAGGTGGTGGTCGATCATGAGGGAGCCTTCAGGCCAAACGGGCCTGAAACCCAGCGAAATCAAGCACGAGCTGCTACCAAATCAGGAGCGATGATGGCCGTGTCGGCGGTGCTGAGGGGCAGTCGGCATCATCGGCAGAGGGCCCAGAGCACCCAGAGCACCCCGCCCGCTGTGGCGCGCGCGCCGCACTGCGTGGGCGATGGCCGTGCCTGCGGGTAACTCCCCGGCACAGCACCCCTTCATTTCTTCATAATTATGGAAAATTATCGAAAATGACGGGGCCCACATCCCAGTCGTCGACCTGGTCCGTGACTTGCCCACGGCCCGGCCGCCCCGTCTGCCGATGCCCACCCAGGAGCCGCGCCGCATGCCTGTTGCCCTGCCGCTGCACGACGAAGCCGCCCGCCGGCTGCGCGAAGAAATCTTCGCGGGCCAGCTCGTGCCCGGCAGCTTTCTTGACGAAGCGGTGCTGTGCGAGCGGCTGGCCATTTCGCGCACGCCGCTGCGCGAGGCGCTCAAGGTGCTGGTGGCCGAAGGCCTGCTGCGCCACGAGCCGCGCCGTGGCTGCTTTGTGGCGCAGGTCACCGAGCGCGACCTGGACGAGATCTTTCCCGTGATCGCGCTGCTCGAAGGCCGGGCCGCGTTTGAAGCCACGCGCAACGCCGGGGCGGCCGACGTGGCCGCGCTGCAGGCGCTGCACGACCGGCTGCAGGAGCATGCCGCGGCGAGCCGCATCCCCGAGTACTACGAGGCCAATCACAGCATCCACGAGGCCTTCATCACGCTGGCCGACAACCGCTGGCTGGCGCAGGTGATTGGTGACCTGCGCAAGATCCTGCGCCTGGCGCGGCTGCAGCAGCTGCACGCGCCGGGCCGCCTGCAGCAAAGCCTGGCCGAGCATCTGGCCGTGTTTGCCGCGCTGCGCGCCGGCGACAGCCTCGCCGCCGAGCAGGCCATGCGCACCCACCTGTTGCACCAGCGCGAGGCGCTGCGTGACATCGCCCGCCACCACCAATCGAGGTTGAGCCCATGAGCACCCCCGCCGAATGGATTTCGCGCAGCGTCTCGCGCCTGCGCGCCGCTGGCCGCGGCGACAAGGCGGCCGACGCGCCCGCTGACAAGCCCGACAAAGCCGCGCCGCGCAGCACGCAAGAGCGCCTGCAGGCCACGCTGCGCCGGGCCGACGAGGCGCTGTCGCCGCGCGCGTTGCGCCGCCTGCTGGCCGACCTGCAGGAAGTGGCCGCCCCGCAACTGAGCGAGATCGAAGGCGGCCGCCGCGCCGAGGCGGTGGCCCAGTGGTACGCGCAGGCCCAGCCGGCCGAGCGGCGCGACATGTGGCTGCTGCTGTGCGAGCAGTTTGCGCCCGATGCCGAGCGTGTTCAGAAAGCCCGCCAGCGCTACGAGGCGGCCGCCGGCACCGATGACGAAGGCCAGGCCGAGATCGGCCTGCGCCGCGCGCTGGTGTCGCCGCGCACGCGGCTGCTGCAGCGTTTTGCGGTCGCACCCCAGGGCATGCGCTTTCTGGTGGACTTGCGCGCCGAGCTGCTGCCCCAGCTCAAGTCGCACAAGCGGCTGCTGGCGCTCGATGCCGAGCTGGAGCAACTGTTTTCCACCTGGTTCGACATCGCGTTTCTGGAGCTCCAGCGCATCTCCTGGGATTCGCCGGCTTCGCTGCTTGAAAAACTCATCCAGTACGAAGCGGTGCACGACATTCGCAGCTGGGCCGATTTGAAAAACCGGCTCGACAGCGACCGGCGCTGCTACGGTTTTTTTCACCCGCGCATGCCGGGCGTGCCGCTGATCTTTGTGGAGGTGGCGCTGCTCGACCGCATGGCCGACAGCATCACGCCGCTGCTCGACGAGACCGCCGACGCCGCCGATGCGGCCCGCGCGACCACGGCCATCTTCTACTCCATCAGCAACACCCAGGTGGGCCTGCGCGGCGTGAGTTTTGGCGATTCGCTGATCAAGCAGGTGGTGGAGACGCTGGCCGAAGAGTTCCCGCGGCTGCGGCACTTTGCCACGCTGTCGCCTATTCCGGGCTTTCGCGCCTGGCTGGGCAAGCACGCCGCCGGGCTGATGGAGCGCATGGACGAACGCCGCCGCGCCGAGCTGGGCCGCTGCGTGGGCTTTGAGCCGCCGCAGGCCGCGCACGTGCTGGCCGCGGCCGAGCAGCCGCTGACACTCGATGCGCGCTCGCCCGTGCGGCAGTTTCTGCTGGAGGCCGCAGCCCGCTACCTGGGGCGCGAGCTGGTCGAGGGCAAGCCGGTGGACCCGGTGGCGCGCTTCCACTTGGGCAACGGCTCGCGGGTCGAGCGGCTCAATTGGGCGGGCGACCCATCGCCCAAGGGGCTCAAGCAGTCGTACGGGCTGATGGTGAACTACCTGTACGACCTCAAGCGCCTGGACAAGCACCGCAGCCTGCTCGCGCAGGGCAAGATTCCGGTGTCGGGCGACATCGACAGCCTGTGCCGCGATTGAGCGCCGGTGGGCCCATGGCCATGTCGCCCCCGACCTGCATGCACACACCGTTTGTTTGCTGGCCCGGTGGCCGCAGCCCGCAGAGGCCGCGCCTTGGTGCCGATTCCGGGCCCACGCCCGTCCTCTGACCACCACAAGGAGACACTCGCCATGGTCATGACCCCTTCCTCGCGCCTTCCGCGGCGCCAGTTCCTGGCCGCCGGGGCCGCATCGGCCTGGGCCTTGTCGCCCCTGGGCGCGCTGGCCCAGGCCAGTGCCTGGCCGGCCAAGCCCGTGAATCTGGTGGTGCCGTTTCCGGCCGGGGGCGGCACCGACGCGTTTGCGCGCCCGCTGGCCGCGCAGTTTTCCAAGGCCACGGGCAAGACGCTGGTGATCGACAACCGCGGCGGCGCGGGTGGCACCGTGGGCGCAAGCTTTGCGGCCAAGGCCGCGCCCGATGGCTACACGCTGTTCATGGGCGCGGTGCACCACGCAATTGCGCCGTCCATGTATCCGCGGCTCGACTACGACATCGAAAAAGACTTCATCCCGCTGTTTTTGCTGGCCAACGTGCCGCAGGTGGTGGTGGTCAACCCCAAGACGGTGCCGGCCGCTAACTTTGCGCAGTTCCTTGAGTTCGTGAAGCGCAACCCGGCCAAGCTCAACTACGGCTCGGCCGGCGCGGGCACCTCGCACCACCTGGCGGGCGAGCTGTTCAAGCAGCAGACCGGCACCTTCATCACGCACATTCCGTACCGCGGCGCGGGCCCGGCCTTGCAGGACTTGATTGGCGGCCAGGTGGACATGATGTTCGACGGCCTGGGCTCGTCGGCCGCGCACATCAAGGCCGGGCGCATCAAGGCGCTGATGGTGTCGGGCCACAAGCGCAACCCGGCCTTCCCCGACGTACCCTGCGCGGCCGAAGTCGGGTTGCCCGACTACACGGTGACCACCTGGTACGCGCTGTGGGCCCCCAAGGGTACGCCGGCCGACATTCAGGCGCGCATCATCGACGAGGTCCGCAAGCTGGGCACGGCCGACGAGCTCAAGAGCGTGTGGGCCAGCAACGGCGCGGAGTTTGGTGGCATGACGCAGGCGCAGTTTGCGGCGTTTGTGTCGAGCGAGGTCAAGCGCTGGGCGGCTGTGGTCAAGGCCTCGGGTGCCAAGCTCGACTGACCGTTAAGCGGCCTGCGGGCCCACAGAAAGGATGCAATGACCGCAGAAGTGGTGTGCCAGGCGCTCGATGCCGCGCTGGCCGGGCCCGGCGTGGTGCAGGTCACCCTGCGCCACACCGGGCGGCTCAACGCCATGTCGCGTGCCATGTGGCGGCAACTGCGTGCCGTGTTCGAGCAGCTGCAGGCCGATGCGGCGCTGCGCTGCATCGTGGTGGCGGGCGAGGGCGGGGCGTTCTGCGCCGGGGGCGACATTTCGGAGTACCCGGGCTTCCGCTTCGACCCGGCCACGCTGCGCGACTTTCACGAAGGCGACGTCTGGGGCGGGCTCAACGCCATGCTGTGCTGCGACGTGCCCGTGGTGGCCGCCATCGACGGCGCGTGCATGGGCGCGGGGGTGGAGATTGCAAGCTGCTGCGACCTGCGCGTGGCCGGGCAGGGCGCGCGCTTTGGCGCGCCCATTGCGCGGCTGGGCTTTCCGATGGCACCGCGCGAGGCACGCCTGGTGGGCAGCGCCGTAGGCCCGGTGGTGGCACGGCAAATGTTGCTTGAGGCCGCCACCTTCAGTGCCGACGAGATGCTGGCGCGCGGCTTCTTGAGCCGCGTGGTGCCCGACGCCGACGTGCTGCAGGCCGCCCTGGCCAGCGCCCGCCGCATCGCCGCGCTGGCCCCGCAGGCCGCCCGGCTCAACAAGCAGACGTTGCGCGCCCTGGCGGGCCTGGCCGACGGCCCGCCGCCGCCCGACCCGTACGCTTACGCGCCCAGCGCCGAGCACCGCGAGGGCATTGCCGCCTTTCTGGCCAAGCGGCCGCCTGCGTTCTGACGCCGCGCTGCCCGATTCGTTTTCTGTTCCTTCCGACCTTGAACCGCCATGTCTTCTGCCAACCTGTTTGACGCCCTGCGCGCCGCCTTCCCGGCCGACCTGGAGGCCACTGCCGTCGAAACCACCACGGCCGACGGCCAGCCGCTGTACTACACCTGGCGCGACCTCGACCGCGGCAGCGCCCGCATGGCCAACCTGCTGGCATCGCTGCGCCTGCCCGAGGGCAGCCGCATCGCCGTGCAGGTCGAAAAGTCCGTCGAAGCGCTCATGCTGTACCTGGCCACGCTGCGCGCGGGCTATGTGTTTTTGCCGCTCAACACGGCCTACCAGAGCGCCGAGATTGAGTACTTCATCGGCAACGCCGAGCCCGCCGTGGTGGTCTGCACCCCGGGCAACTTCGGCTGGGTGAGCAAGATCGCCTTTACCGCGGGCACGGGCCATGTGTTCACGCTGGGCGACGACCGCACGGGCAGCCTGCTGCAGCGCGCCGCCCACCAGGCCGACGCGCACACGCCCGTGGCCCGCACGGCCGACGACCTGGCCGCCATCCTCTACACCAGCGGCACCACGGGCCGCAGCAAGGGCGCGATGCTGACGCACGGCAACCTGCTGAGCAATGCGCAGGTGCTTAAAACCTACTGGGGGTGGACGGCCACCGGCGGGCTGGACGGCCGCGGGGACGTGCTCATCCACGCGCTGCCCATCTTCCACGTGCACGGGCTGTTCGTGGCCATCCACGGCGCGCTGCTCAATGGCAGCAAGATGATCTGGTTTGCCAAATTCGACCCCAAGGCCGTGATTGCCGCGATGCCGCGGGCCACGGTGTTCATGGGCGTGCCCACGCTGTATGTGCGCATGCTGGCCGAGCCCACCCTCACGCGCGAGGCGGTGTGCAGCATGCGCCTGTTCATCGCCGGCTCGGCCCCGTTGCTCATCGAAACCTTCAAGGAATGGCAGGAGCGCACCGGCCACACCATCCTCGAGCGCTATGGCATGAGCGAGACCATCATGCTCACCTCCAACCCCTACGCGGCCGACGCACGCCACGGCGGGCAGGCCGAGCGCCGCGGCGGCACCGTGGGCTTTGCGCTGCCCGGGGTGGACTTGCGCGTGGTGGGCGAGGGCGGCGCGGCCCTGCCCGTGGGCGAGATCGGCGGCATCCAGGTGCGCGGGCCCAATGTGTTCAAGGGCTACTGGCGCATGCCCGAGAAAACGGCCGAAGAATTCACCGCCGACGGCTTCTTCAAGACCGGCGACGTGGGCCTGATGGACGAGCGCGGCTACGTGCGCATCGTGGGCCGCAGCAAAGACCTGATCATCAGCGGCGGCTACAACGTCTACCCGGCCGAGATCGAGGGGTACATCAACGAACTGCCCGGCGTGGCCGAAAGCGCCGTGGTGGGCGTGCCCCACCCGGACTTTGGCGAGGTCGGCGTGGCCGTGGTCATCGCCAAGCCCGGCGCACAGCCCGACGCAGCACAGATCATCGCCACGCTCAAGGCCCAACTCGCCAACTTCAAGATCCCCAAGCAGTGCTTCGTGGTGGCCGAACTGCCGCGCAACACCATGGGCAAGGTGCAGAAGAACCTGCTGCGGGAGCAGTACAAGGGGTTGTTTGCGAAGCACGGGGCTTGAGGACCTGCAGTAGGGTCCGCACTGCAATGCCCCGGGCAGCGGATTGGTTTGCTATTAAATTGATAGCTGCTCGTGATTGATTTAAAAGCACGAGCAGCTCAAAACGCCCCTAGGCAGGGGGCATGTCTCAACGTAGCACCAGCACCGGAATGTGCGAATGCGTGAGCACGTGCTGCGTTTCGCTGCCCAGCAGCAGGCGCTTGAGGCCCTTGCGGCCGTGCGAGGCCATCACGATCAGGTCGCACTTGTGCTTTTTGGCGGCCGAGATCACCGCTTCGGCCACCAAGTCGGACTTGGCGATCACGGCCTTGACGGTCAGGCCCTGGGCTTCGCCTTGTGCTTTCACCGCATCGACCATGGCCTGGGCGGCGTCGCCCCATTGCTTTTCGATGCGCTTGATGTCGGATGCGTCCACGGGCATGCCGCCTTCAAAGTAGCTGCGCGGGTAGCGGGGCACAACCTTGAGCGCCACCACGGTGGCACCGCACAGGCTGGCAAGGGACAGACCGCTTTCCACCGCCTTGTCGGACAGGGGGGAGCCGTCGGTGGCGATCAGGATGCGCTGGTACATGGAGGGTCTCCTCGGGTGTTGATGGGCACAGCTTAGGCCTGCGGTGCCGGGGCGGCTTGATCCATGTCAATGAGCCCGGCGGGGGTGGGCGGTAGTCTTGCCGCATGTCAAATCTTCCCCCCGGTGGGCCGGCGCTTGCGCCAGCCGAAGAGGACCTGCCCCGGGCCATGCCGGGGGCAGAGTCCGCCACAGAGCCCGCCGCTGCACACACCCTGCTCGACGATCCGCAGGAATGGACCGGCTTCGGCCGCCAATGCACGCCCGCGGGCACGCCGCTGCCGGCCAATGCGCAGGTGCCGCCGCAGGACAGCTGCTGGGATTCGCAGGTGGTGCTGGATGGCATGCACTGCGCAGCCTGCGCGCTCACCATCGAAGACGCGCTGCGCGCCGTGCCCGGCGTGCTGCAGGCCGACGTGAGCGCGGCCACGCGCCGCGCGCGCGTGGTGTGGCAGCCGGGGCAGGTGCGGCCCTCGGCCTGGATGGAGGCGGTGCGCCGCGCGGGTTACCGCGCGCTGCCTGCCATGGATGCCTTTGCACGCGAGCAGCGCCTGCGCGAGAGCCGCAAGGCGCTGTGGCGCTGGCTGGTGGCTGGCTTTTGCATGATGCAGGTCATGATGTACGCATGGCCGGCGTACGTGGCCCAGCCGGGCGACCTGACGCAGGAGATGGAGACGCTGCTGCGCTGGGCCTCGTGGGTGATCTCGCTGCCCGTGGTGTTCTTTGCCTGCGGGCCGTTTTTCACGAGCGCGCTCACCGACCTGCGGCTGCGCCGCGTGAGCATGGATCTGCCGGTGGCGCTGGGCATGGCCATCACCTTTGTGGTGAGCACCATCGGCACTTTTGAACCCGACGGCATCTTCGGGCGCGAGGTGTACTACGACTCGCTCACGATGTTCGTGTTCTTCCTGCTCACCGGCCGCTGGCTGGAGCTGCGCCTGCGCGACCGCACGGCCGGCGCGCTGGAAGCCGTGATGAACCGCCTGCCCGACAGCGTGCTCCGCTGGGACGCCACGCAAGGCGACTTTGCGCGCGTGGCCACCCGCCGCCTGGCCGTGGGCGACACCATCCGCGTGCTGCCGTCCGAGGCGTTTCCGGCCGACGGGCGCATCGTGCAGGGCAGCACCCACGCCGACGAGGCACTGCTCACCGGCGAATCGACCCCCGTGGCCCGGCCGCAAGGCAGCACCGTGACGGCCGGCAGCTACAACCTGCAGGCGCCGGTGGATGTGGTGGTGGAAGGCGTGGGCGCCGCCACGCGCTTCGCGCAGATCGTGGCGTTGATGGAAAGCGCCTCGTCGCAAAAGCCGCGCCTTGCGCGCCTGGCCGACCGCATTGCGCGGCCGTTTCTGGTCGCGGTGCTGGTGGCCGCCGGACTGGCCGCAGCCTGGTGGTGGCCCACCGACCCGGGCCATGCCCTGATGGTGGCGGTGGCCGTGCTCATCGTCACCTGCCCGTGCGCGCTGTCGCTGGCCACCCCCGTGGCCATGCTCACAGCCGCGGGCACGCTGGCGCGCCAGGGCGTGCTGGTGCGGCAGTTGCAGGGGCTCGAAGCCCTGGCGTCGGTGGACACGGTGGTGTTTGACAAAACCGGCACGCTTACGCGCGACGGCATGGCGCTGCGCACGGTGCAGCCTGCAGCGGGCCACAGCCGGGCGCAGGTGCTGGCCCTGGCCGAGGTGCTGGCGCGCCGCTCCATGCACCCGGTCTCGCGCGCGCTGGCACAGCAGGCGGTGGCCGAAGGTGCGGTGCTGCCGCCCGATGTGCCGGTGCAAGACGCCGAGGAGCACGCAGGGCTGGGCCTCTCGGCCTGGGTCTACAACGCTCCGGGTCTGCCTGGCCGCTGGTGCCTGCGCCTGGGTTCGGCCCGCCATGCGCGCGTGTCTGCACCCCTGGCGCAGGGGCTGCAGGCCGTGTTGTCGGCCGAGTCTGCCGATGGCGCGGTGCAAACGCTCGCGGTGTTTGAGTTGACCGAGGACCTGCGCGAGGACGCCGTGCGCACCGTGCAGCAGTTGCAGGCTGCCGGCGTGGCGGTGCAGATGCTTTCGGGCGACCGCCGCGACGCGGTGCAGCGCGTGGCGCAGCAGGCGGGCATTGCGCAGGCCCAGGGCGAATGCACGCCCAAGGGCAAGCTGGCGCTGCTGCAGGCGCTGCAGGAGCAGGGGCACCAGGTCGCCATGGTGGGCGACGGCCTGAACGACGGGCCCGTGCTCGCAGGCGCGCATGTGTCGTTTGCGTTTGGCCGCTCTGTGCCGCTGGCGCAGGCACGGTCTGATTTCGTGGTGCTGGGCGACCGGCTAGAGCTGGTGGCGCAGACCCTGCTGCTGGCGCGCCGCACGCTGGCCATCGTGCGCCAGAACCTCTGGTGGGCTGCGGCCTACAACGCGCTCAGTGTGCCCCTGGCCGTGGCCGGTTGGATGCCCGCGTGGCTGGCGGGCCTGGGCATGGCGCTGAGCTCGCTGCTCGTGGTGCTCAACGCTGCGCGGCTGGCGCGTGCACTGCCCGATCCCACATCTTCTGTCGCTGCTGCGCTGCCGGTTGCGGCCGCGCCTTCGTCGTCTGTTTCACCCACTGTGGAGGCCGCCTGATGGACATCCTGTACCTGCTGATTCCGCTGTCCGTAATTCTCGTGCTCTTGATCCTCGCAGGCCTGTGGTGGGCGGTGTACCACGGCCAGTTCGAGAGCATCGAGCAAGAGGGCGAACGCATTCTTCGGGACAGTTGACTTTCGTCAATGCCCCCAGGCAGTCACTGATTGAAACTTTCACCGCTATCAAAAGAGGTGCCCGATGGATTCTCCAAAAACAAGCGCTGCGCACTACAACGACTCGGTCGTGCGGCAGTTTTCTATCATGGCCGTCGTGTGGGGGGTGGTTGGCATGCTGGTGGGCGTTTTCATCGCCGCCCAGCTGGCCTGGCCTGAGCTCAACTTCGGTATCCCATGGCTGAGCTACGGGCGCCTGCGTCCGCTGCACACCAACGCGGTGATCTTCGCCTTCGGCGGCTGCGCGTTGTTTGCCACCAGCTACTACGTGGTGCAGCGCACCTGCCAGGTGCGCCTGTTTGCGGGCCCTCTGGCGGCCTTCACCTTCTGGGGCTGGCAACTCGTGATTCTGGCCGCGGCCATCAGCCTGCCGCTGGGCTACACCTCGGGCAAGGAATACGCCGAGCTGGAGTGGCCCATCGACATCCTGATCACGCTGGTGTGGGTGGCCTATGCCATCGTGTTCTTCGGCACGGTGGGCATCCGCAAGGTCAAGCACATCTACGTGGCCAACTGGTTCTTCGGAGCGTTCATTCTGGCCGTGGCGATCCTGCACCTGGTCAACAGTGCGGCCGTGCCTGCTGGTCTGATGAAGAGCTACTCGGCGTACGCCGGGGTGCAAGATGCGATGGTGCAGTGGTGGTACGGCCACAATGCCGTGGGCTTCTTCCTCACCGCGGGCTTCCTCGGGATGATGTACTACTTCATCCCCAAGCAGGCTGGCCGTCCGGTGTACTCGTATCGCCTGTCGATCGTGCACTTCTGGGCGCTGATCTTCACCTACATGTGGGCCGGCCCCCACCACCTGCACTACACCGCGCTGCCCGACTGGACGCAATCGGTGGGCATGGTGTTCTCGCTGATCCTGCTGGCTCCCAGCTGGGGCGGGATGATCAACGGGATCATGACCCTGTCGGGTGCCTGGCACAAGCTGCGCGACGACCCCATCCTGCGCTTCCTGATCGTGTCGCTGTCGTTCTACGGCATGTCCACGTTCGAGGGCCCGATGATGTCCATCAAGACCGTCAACGCGCTGAGCCACTACACCGACTGGACCGTGGGCCACGTGCACTCGGGTGCGCTGGGTTGGGTGGGCCTGATCTCCATGGGATCGCTGTACTACCTGGTGCCGCGCCTGTTTGGCCGCGAAAAGATGCACTCCATCAAGGCGATCGAGGTGCACTTCTGGATGGCCACGATCGGCATCGTGCTCTACATCGCCGCGATGTGGATTGCCGGTGTGATGCAGGGCCTGATGTGGCGTGCAGTGAATGCCGACGGCACGCTGACCTACACCTTCGTGGAAAGCGTCAAGGCTTCGTACCCGTTCTACGTGATCCGCGTGGCCGGTGGCCTGCTGTACCTGGGCGGCATGCTCGTGATGGCCTGGAACGTCTGGCTGACCGCGATTTCGGGCCGGTCGGTCAAGGTGGCCATTCCCGCCGTCAATGCGGCCCACGCCTGAGTCTGAGGAGCTTCACATGTCCGAAAACAACACCGCCTCCAAAGGCTTCAGCCACGAGAAGGTCGAGACCAACAACTTCCTGATGATCGTGCTGATCCTGCTGGTCATCGCGGTCGGTGGGCTGGTCGAGATCGTGCCGCTGTTCTTCCAGAAGTCCACCACCGAGCCGGTGAAGGGCGTGCAGCCGTACAGCGCGCTGCAACTGGTAGGCCGCGACGTCTACATCCGCGAGGGTTGCTACAACTGCCACTCGCAGATGATCCGCCCGTTCCGCGCCGAGACGCTGCGCTACGGCCACTACTCGGTGGCTGGTGAGTTCGTGTACGACCACCCCTTCCAATGGGGCAGCAAGCGCACGGGCCCTGACCTGCACCGCGTGGGGGGCAAGTACAGCGACGAATGGCACCGCGTGCACCTGATCAATCCGCGCGATGTGGTGCCCGAGTCCAACATGCCGGCCTACCCGTGGCTTGAGAAGGCTACGGTCAATCCGGCCGACGTGGCGCCCCGCATGAAGGCCTTGCGCACCGTGGGCGTGCCCTACACCGACGCCCAGATCACCGCTGCGGCCGAGGAAGTCAAGGGCAAGACCGAAATGGACGCGCTGATTGCGTACCTGCAGGTCATGGGCCGTGCGCTCAAGTAAGGAGGTTCGCAATGGATATCACCACCATGCGCATCGTCGCAACGCTGGCCAGCCTGGCCGTCTTCATCGGTATCTGCGTCTGGGCCTACCTGGGCAGCAACCGGGGCCGCTTTGATGAGGCAGCCAAGCTGCCTTTCGAGCAGGAATGACGATCACCACCAGAACGAGAATTACCCATGAGTGACTTCACCAGCAATTTCTGGTCGGTTTACGTCGCAGCGCTCACCGTGATCGGCATCGTCGCCTGTCTGGTGCTGTTGTGGATGGCCGGCCGCAAGAAGGTTATCTCCACCAGCGACAACACCACGGGCCATGTCTGGGACGAGGACCTGGTCGAAATGAACAACCCCCTGCCGCGCTGGTGGGTGTGGCTGTTCGTCATCACCGTCGTGTTTGGCTTGGCCTACCTGGCCGCCTACCCCGGTCTGGGCGCCTTTGCCGGCAAGCTCGGCTGGTCGCAGCAGGCGGCGTACGACGCCGAAGTGGCCAAGGCCAAGGCGGAGCTCGAACCCCTGTATGCGCGCTTTGCTTCGATGAAGCCCGAGGACCTGGCCCGTGACCCGCAGGCTATGGCGATTGGCGAGCGCCTGTACATGAACAACTGCGCGCAGTGCCACGGCTCCGACGCGCGGGGCAGCAAGGGCTTTCCGAACCTGACCGACAAGGACTGGCTGCACGGCGGCGCACCGGAGAAGATCCGTGAGACCCTGGAAAAGGGCCGCGTGGGCAACATGCCCCCGATGGCCGCGGCCGTGGGCACGCCGGAAGACGTTCGCAACGTCGCGCACTATGTGCTGAGCCTGTCGGGCAGCCCCCACGACTCGCTGCGCGCATCGCTGGGCAAGCCCAAGTTTGCCGCCTGCGCAGCCTGCCACGGTGCCGACGGCAAGGGCATGACCGCCATGGGCGCGCCCAACCTCACCGACGACATCTGGCTGCACGGCTGGGGCGAGGCGGCCATCGCCGCCATCGTCACCAACGGCAAGGTCAATGAAATGCCTGCGCAGGCCGAGAAGCTGACGGAAGCCCAGATTGGCGTGCTCACGTCCTACGTCTGGGGTTTGTCGAACAAGGCCGGCGCTGCGCGCTGAGCTTGCGCTGTGGCGGCGCGGGGGCGTCGCCACGCGTTCTCCGGGGCCTTGGGGCCCCCCACGTTATTGAAGATGAGCCACCATGCAGCCCACTGACGGCCAGCCTCGCAAGGTCATTCCGATCACCCCCGCGGAGCCTGATGCGTCTTCGCAGGTCGAGGTCATCTCCCTGTACGAAGCCCAGAAGAAGATCTACCCGCGCTCTATCAGCGGGCTGTTCTCGCGCTGGCGCTGGGGCATGGTGTTCCTCACGCAGCTCGTGTTTTACGGCCTGCCGTGGCTGCAGTGGGGCGAGCGGCAGATGGTGCTGTTCGATCTGGGGGCGCGACGCTTCTATATCTTCGGCCTGGTGCTGTATCCGCAGGACTTCATCTACCTGACGGGTCTGCTCATCATCTCGGCCCTGTCGCTGTTTCTGTTCACCACCGTGGCCGGGCGGCTGTGGTGCGGCTTCACCTGTCCGCAGACGGTCTACACCGAGATCTTCATGTGGCTGGAGCACAAGATCGAGGGCGATCGCAGCACCCGGCTGCGCTTGGACAACGGCCCATGGACGGCCGAGAAGATCCGCAAGAAGACGCTCAAGCAACTGGCCTGGATCTCGGTGGCGCTGTGGACGGGCTTCACCTTTGTGGGCTACTTCGTCCCCATCCGCCAGCTCGGCGGCGAGCTGCTGGCCCTGCAAGGCAGCTGGCAGATCTTCTGGGTGCTGTTCTATGGCTTTGCCACCTACGGCAATGCGGGCTACATGCGCGAGCAGGTCTGCAAATACATGTGCCCGTACGCGCGCTTTCAGAGCGCGATGTTCGACAAGGACACATTGATCGTGAGCTACGACCCCGAACGGGGCGAGCCGCGCGGGCCACGCAAGAAGGACACCGACCACAAGGCCAAGGGCTTGGGCGACTGCATCGACTGTGCGCTGTGCGTGCAGGTGTGCCCGGTGGGCATCGACATCCGCAAGGGGCTGCAGTACGAGTGCATCGGCTGCGGCTTGTGTGTGGACGCCTGCGACACTGTGATGGACAAGATGAAGTACCCGCGCGGGCTGATCCGCTATGCCACGCAGAACGGCGTGGCCCAGCACTGGACACAGTCGCAAATGCTGCGCCGGGTGCTGCGCCCGCGCGTGCTGGTGTATTCGGCGCTGCTGCTGGCACTGTGCGTGGCCATGTTGACCAGCCTGGTCATGCGCACCCCGCTCAAGGTGGACGTGGTGCGGGACCGCGCGGCCTTGTCGCGCATCGTGGCGGGCGGCAAACTGGAAAACGTGTACCGGCTGCAGATCATGAACGCCACCGAGACCACGCAGCGCTACCACATCTCTGCGACAGGACTGGACGGGCTGGAGGCTCTGTCGGACGGCGACGTCGAGGTGGGGCCGGCCGAGTCGCGTTGGGTGGCCTTGCGTCTGCAGATTCCGTATGGATCGGCGCCATCCGGCTCGCACCCGGTGCAATTGGAGGTGCGCGGACTGACCGACGGCCACAAGGTGATCGAGAAATCGGTCTTTCTGGTGCCCCGATGAGGCGCGTGGTGCTGCCGCAGGGCCTCGGCTCACAGCAGCTGTTTGAGAATTTGTAAGGAGTATCGAAATGTCCTCTTCCCAGAACCTGGCACCCCGTGCCGCACCGTGGTGGAAGTTTGGCCATGTCTGGATGTTGATCGCCGGACCGGCCATCGTCATCGTTGCGGGTTTCGTCACCTTGTGGCTGGCGCTGAGCCGCCCCGATCCGGTGATTGCCGAGGATTACTACCGCCGCGGTGTGGAAATCAACCAGACGCTGGCCCATCCCGAGAAGAGCCTCGCGCCCGCCATGAAGGGCCGCAACCATGCGGCCACGCCGCCTGAGGACCAGCCTCGCTGACATTGCGGGCCAGGCCTGTGGCGCCCCGCGTGGGAGGCCGGGCATCTTCCTCACAGCAGAACGGCCGAATGGCCGCAAGGAGACAGACGATGTGGACTCAGCGCTGGATGTGGATTGCATGGCCAGCCTTTCTCATGGCGGGCGTGCTGGAAATACTGGTCTTCGCGATGGTCGATCCGCAAGATCTTCACTGGTTTGGGCAGCCGGTGCCCCTGTCACGCGAGGGCGTCTACACCGTGGCCTTTTTTGTGTTCTGGGCCATCGCCATGGCCTCCAGCGCGCTGACCACGCTGCTGTCGCTCTCTCCGTTTGAAGTCAACCGGTGTCCGGTGCCGCAGGACCAGCGGCCGGACGACTGCCGCAAGGGCGCATCCTGTTCCTGAGCCGCAACGGTCGCGCGCGGGTGCCCGCAACGGCGTGGCACCGTGCTCCACGCAGCCGCTGCGTTGCGGTGGATGCACCGCGCGCTGCGGGCCGGGCGGTGCCAGGTTTTTGGTTTGCTATCAATTCAGGAGCTGCTCGTGCTTGTCAAATAAGCACGAGGGGCCGAAATCGCACCAGACAGCGCAAGCAGCCTACGCAAGGGCCGTGGGCGTGGGTGCGGTGCGCGTTTTTGCCGGTTGCGTTCGGTGATGCACCGGTGGGGCTGCTGCACAGGCGCATCGGCCGACCGCAAGCCGCCTGGTTCACAGGGGTGCCGGGGTGGATCTGCCGGCACGGCGGGCCGTGCCACAGGCCAGCGCTGGCAGCGGGAGAGCCGCCTTCAGTGGCAGGTCTGCTGGCTGTTCACGATGCGCTTGAGCGCATCGGTATCGAGGATGCGCACATGCCGCTGCTTGACTTCGACGATGCCTTCCTCGACGAACTTCGAGAACGTACGGCTCACGGTTTCGAGCTTGAGCCCGAGGTAGCTGCCAATCTCTTCGCGCGTCATGCGCAGCACCAGTTCAGACTGCGAAAACCCGCGCGCGTGCAGGCGCTGCACCAGGTTAAGCAGAAACGCCGCCAGCCGCTCTTCAGCCCGCATGCTGCCCAGCAGCAGCATCACGCCGTGCTCGCGCACGATCTCGCGGCTCATGATCTTGTGCACGTGGTGCTGCAGTGCCGTCACTTCGCGCGACAGGTCCTCGATCCGATCGAACGGCATCACGCAGACTTCGGCGTCTTCCAATGCCACCGCGTCGCAGGTGTGGTGGTCGTTCACGATGCCGTCCAGACCGATGATCTCGCCAGCCATCTGAAAGCCTGTCACCTGGTCGCGTCCGTCCTCCGTGGCCACGCAGGTCTTGAAGAAACCCGTGCGAATCGCGTACAGCGAGGTAAAGGCCTCACCGTTGCGAAACAGGGTGCCGCCGCGTTTGACCTTGCGCCGGATCGCCACGATGTCATCAATGCGCTGCAATTGCTGCTCGTTCAGCCCCACCGGCATGCACAACTCACGCAGGTTGCAGTTGGAACAGGCGACTTTGATGGTGAGCGGATTCATGGACTCTGAAAAAAAGATGGCAACGCCTGTACCTTCGATCGGCAGGCCGTCACAGACATTCTCCGAGGAGCGAGCCTGCAGCTGATGTAAGGCAAATTCTCGCCGCAGCTACCGGCAGATCGCTTGATTCATGTCAAGGACATGCCTCGAAGGCTAAGGCACAGTGCAAAAGCACGCAAGGATATTTCCACATGACCGCTGTAACGCCCGAACTGCTGCGCCGTTTCGATGTGCCAGGGCCTCGCTATACCTCTTATCCTACGGCCGATCGTTTCGTTGAAGCCTTCGGTCAGGACGACTACGTACTGGCGCTGGACCAGCGCCGTCTGGGCACCACCACCAAGGCGATGCCGTTGTCGCTGTATGTGCACATCCCGTTTTGCGAGTCGCTGTGCTACTACTGCGCCTGCAACAAGATCATCACCAAGCACCATGACCGCGCAGACACCTACCTGCGGTATCTGAGCCGAGAGATCGACCTTCACACCGCGCGGTGCGGCCCGGGGCAGACGGTCAGTCAGCTGCACTTGGGCGGCGGCACGCCCACCTTCTTGTCTGACGATGGCTTGCGCGAGCTCATGGCCATGCTGCAGCGCAGCTTTGTGCTGGCCCCGGGCGGTGAGTATTCGATCGAGGTCGATCCCCGCACCGTGACAGCCGAACGGCTTGCGGTGCTGGCGGAGCTGGGCTTCAACCGGCTGAGCTTTGGGGTGCAGGATTTCGACGCTGAGGTGCAGAAGGCTGTGCACCGCATCCAGCCCGCAGAGCAGGTGTTTGAGCTGGTGGCCTCGGCACGCGCGTTGGGCTTCGAGTCGATCAATGTGGACCTCATCTACGGGCTGCCGCGACAGACCCCTGAGTCGTTCGACCGTACGCTGGCGCAGGTGGCCCACTTGCGGCCCGACCGCATTGCGCTGTATGCCTACGCGCACTTGCCAGAGCGCTTCAAGCCTCAGCGCCGCATCGTCGCAGCCGAGTTGCCCACCGCCGGGGCCAAGATCTCCATGCTGTCGCGTTCGCTGGATGCTTTCATGGACGCCGGGTATGTGTACGTGGGCATGGACCACTTTGCCCTGCCAACCGATGCCCTGGCGGTGGCCAAGCGACAGGGGCGCCTGCACCGCAACTTCCAGGGCTACAGCACACAGCCCGATTGCGACCTGATCGGTCTTGGGGTCTCGGCCATCGGTCGCGTGGGGGCCACCTACAGCCAGAACGCCAAGAGCCTGGAGGAGTACTACGACTTTCTCGACCAGGGCCGGCTGCCCATCGTGCGCGGTTTGGCGCTCACCCGCGACGACATGCTGCGCCGCGCGGTGATCATGTCGCTGATGTGCCAGGGCGAGGTGCTCTTCGAGCCACTGGAGCAGGCCTGGTTGATCGATTTCCGCCAGTACTTTGGTGCTGAAATGGGCCAGATGGAAGACATGGCCGGGCAGGGCTTGGTCACGGTCCGGGACGATGGCATCGAGGTGACCGCCATGGGGTGGTTCTTTGTGCGCGGCGTGGCGATGGTGTTCGATCGGTATTTGCAGGCGGACCGCAACCGCGCGCGGTTCTCTCGCATCATCTGACGGCATCGGACCCGCAGCATGTCGCCTGCACAGCCTTTCTTCGGTCAGCGGGAGTGGTCTCCGTTGTGGCTGGAGGCTTGCTTATGAGTACCGCGCTGATCATGAGCGCGTGGGTCATGGGCGTGCTGGGGGGAGCCCACTGCCTGGTCATGTGTTCGGCACCGTGCAGCACCGTCGTGCAGGCGACACCACCGCAAGCGGCCAGTGGTCTGCAGACGGTTCAGTGGGCGTCGCTCGCCCCACCGTCCCCGCGCTGGTCGCGTCTCGTCGGTTTCCACCTCGGCCGTTTGCTCGGCTACGGCCTGCTGGGCGCAGGGGCGGCGCTGGCCATGGACAGCCTCGCCTGGTTCAGTCAGGCCACGGCGGCGCTCCGACCCCTGTGGTCGCTGGCGCATGTGGCCATGCTGGCCTGGGGCCTGCTGCTGGTGCTGCAGGCCCGGCAGCCCCAGTGGGTGGAGGCAGGGGGGCGGGCGGTGTGGCGGCGCCTTGGCCCCTGGGTCGGATCGTCCGGCGGCGCTGTCGGTTCAGGGGTGGCCTGGGCCTTGATGCCTTGCGGTCTGTTGTATTCGGCGCTGCTGGTGGCCGCGCTGAGTGGCGGGGCGCTGGCCGGTGCAGGGGTGATGGTGGCTTTCGGGCTGGGGACGGGGCTCTGGCTGGTCTCCGCTCCCTGGGCCTGGGGCCGACTGCGCAGGGTCTTCAATGCCTGGCGTGCCGAGTGGGGCACACGCCTCGCCGGGGGAATGCTCTGCGCTGTGGCGGTGTGGGCCCTCTGGTACGACCTGGTCCATAAGCCCTCGCTTTGGTGCCGTTGAGGCGCAGGCGCCACGGGGAGGGCGCACACGGGCATTGTTCACGAGACAAGCCATTCGAACTGGTGATAATGGTTACAGACCATTTGTGACCACTGGTCACCCCGGGGCTTCGTGCGCAACTGACGTGAACACTTCCATCCTCATCGACATTGGCCAACTGCGCATTGGCATGTACATCCAGCTGGACGTAGGCTGGCTGCACCATCCTTTTCCTGTGAGCAGTTTCCGGGTGTCTTCGGCCGACCAGATCGCCACGCTGCGCGAACTGGGTCTGCAGCAGGTGCGTTACTTTCCCAAAAAGAGCGATCCTGGGGTGGATGAGTTGCCCCCCGCCGTCGTGGCTCCTGCGGTCACCGAGGTCCCGCCTGAGACGGCAGTGGTGGCAGAAAATGCTGCCGACGCGGAAATGCGGCGCCGCAAGCGGGAGCTTGAGGAGCAGCATCGAGCCCTGGCCAGTTGCAATCAGCGCTTCGGCGAGGCGACCCGCAAGTACATCGAGTTGGGTTCGCTGGTCTATGACGACCCAGCCGATGCCAAGCGCCAGACGGAAGCCTTGGTCGCCCGGTGTGCAGCCGACATGCTGAGCAACGGCGAATCGGTGATCCGACTGCTTTCGGAAGGCGCGGGAGAGCGCAGTGCGCTGCACCCGGTGAATGTGATGGTGCTGAGCATGCTGCTCGCCAAAGCACTGGGCTTGCAGGGGGAGGAGCTGCAGTCGCTGGGCGTGGCGGCTCTGTTGCACGATCTGGGCAAGCTCAAGCTGCCCGATGGCTTTCGCGAGTCTCTGCCAAGCTTGACGCCCAACGACCGCCTGCGCTACCAGACCCATGTGGCCGAGTCCGTGGCATTTGCGTCGCGGATGGGGTTGCCGCCCGCGGTGCTGACCGCCATCGCCCACCACCACGAGATGGCCGATGGCAGCGGTTTTCCGCAGCGCCTCGCAGCCCCGCAACTGCCTCGGTCCAGTCAGATCTTGTCGCTGGTCAACCGATATGACCGGATGTGCAACCCGTTGCCCGGTGCTGACGCCTTGACGCCCCACGAGGTGCTGTCGGTGCTGTTTGCGCAGCACAAGTCCAAGTTTGATCCGGTGGTGCTGGGAGCGTTCATTCGCATGATGGGGGTCTATCCCCCGGGATCGGTGGTCCAGTTGGTCAATGACCGCTATGCCATCGTGGTGTCGGTCAACTCCTCTCGGCCTCTGAGGCCTCGGGTCGTGGTGCACGATTCGCAGATTCCCAAGGAAGAGGCGCTGATTCTGGATCTGGAGACAGTTCCGGAGCTGGGGATTCGCCGCAGTCTCAAGCCTGCGCAGTTACCGCGTGAGGCCTTGGACTATCTGTCGCCCCGCAAGCGCATCTGCTATTTCTTCGAGCGGGCCGTGAGCCCGGCGTCCTCCGAGGCGGCCCCGTGACGGAAGATGTGCGCTTCGCCTGGCTGGATGCCTTGCAGGAGGCGGTCTGGCTGATCGACGCGCAGACCCTCCGGATCGTGCACGCCAACCACGTTGCTGGGCAGCTGGTGCGCATGCCTGCGCAAGACATGGCGGGCCGCCCTGTGATTGACTTGGCAGCCACCCCCGAGGACTTTGTGTTCTGGAGTGAGCCCACCTCGGTCGTTGCGGACGGCATTCATTCTCTGAGCCACCTGTTGCGCTCAGACGGGACACTGGTGGCAGTTGAGCGACGGGTTGCCCCCGCGGTGCTCCCGGACGGACGCCCCGCGTTCTTGCTGACGGCACTGGACCGCAGTCGCCAAGTCGAGACGGAGCGTGAGCTGGAGACCCTGCTTTCAGAGTTGCGGGCCACGCTGGATTCTGCGGCCGATGGCATGCTCGTTTGTGGCTTGAGTGGCCAGGTCCGCGCGTTCAACCAGCGGCTGGCACAGCTATGGGCCATACCGGCCGATCTGCTGCTGCAGCGGGACGACGAGGCCATTCACAAGCACATGGCGTCTCAGGTCCAGGACCCGGTGTTCTACCGCCAGCGGCTGGACGAGATCGGTTGTGAGCCCCTCAAGGAAAGCACCGACCTGCTGTCCTTGCGCAATGGCACGATCATGGAGCGCCGATCGGTGCCGCAGTTTATCCACGGCAGTCCTGCGGGACGTGTGTACTCGTTCCGCGACATCACGCGACAGACCGAGGTTCAGGCCAGTCTGCGTCTGGCTGCCCGGGTGTTCGAATCGAGCCTGGATGCCATTTTCATTGCCGACAGCCAGCACCATCTGATCCGCATGAACCCCGGATGCGAGAAACTGGTAGGGCCGTCGGCTCCGACGTTCCTCGGTTGCATGGCCGCTGCACTGTTCGGCTGCGGGTCCGATGCGGCTTTCATGCAGCAGGTATTGACTTCCTGGGATGCGGATGGTTACTGGGAGGGCGAGCTGTGGCTGCCCCGCGACAACGAAGCCTACTGCGCGGTCCAGCTGTCATGGGTGGCCCTGCGGGACGACGAGGGGCGGCTGGTCCAGAGCATTGGCTTCATGCGCGACCTGACCCAGCAGCACGCCGCCCAAAAGCGTATTGAAGAGCTCGCGTACAGCGACGTGCTGACAGGGCTTCCCAACCGCCTGCTGTTGTCGCAGCGTGTGGACACCGCGGTACAAGGCGCGCGCCAGTCGGACACGGGCTTTGCGATCCTGTTTCTGGATCTCGATCGCTTCAAGATCATCAACGACTCGCTTGGTCATCCGTTCGGGGACCGCGTATTGCAATTGGTTGCAGAGCGCATCCAAGGGTGTCTGCGGCAGACCGATATGCTGTGCCGCCTGGGCGGCGACGAGTTCGTGGTGTACCTGCACGGTGCGGGCGCTGTGATTGCCGAGAATGTCTCGCGGCGCATCCTGGACGATATGCTGCGCCCTTTCATGCTGGATGAGATGGGGTTCTCCATCCAGTGCAGCATCGGTATCGCGCTCTATCCGCAGGACGGCAAAACGCTGGACGACCTGATCAAGCAGGCCGACACCGCCATGTACCGTGTCAAGGAACTGGGGCGCGGCAGCTACGGCTTCTACCAGCCGCAAATGAACGCGAACCTGCTGTCTCGCATGAAGCTGGAACACGCCATGCGGCAGGCGATTGGCAGCGGCGGCATGGACGTGCACTTTCAGCCGCAGGTGGACATGTCCTCCGGACGCATCACTGGCGCTGAAGCGCTCGCCCGCTGGAACGATCCAGAGCTGGGGGCTGTGTCGCCGGGCACCTTCATTCCGTTGGCAGAAGAGTCGGGCTACATCGTCACGCTAGGGGCGTGGGTCATGGAGCGCTCCATACAGCGTGCAGCGGCCTGGATGCAGGCCGGCACACCGGTGGTCGTGTCGGTCAACGTGTCGGCCCTTGAGTTTCGCCAACCCGACTTCGTGGATCGGCTTACCCGACTACTGGCGGTGTACCACCTGCCCCCAGCCATGCTCGAGCTCGAGCTGACCGAAAGCATCCTGCTGCAGGAGGCGCAAGAAATGGCGGCACGCCTCCACGAGTTGTCGGCCTTGGGCATTGGTCTGGCGATCGACGAC
Organism: Acidovorax lacteus; assembly: GCF_039540375.1. Lineage (NCBI taxonomy): Bacteria > Pseudomonadati > Pseudomonadota > Betaproteobacteria > Burkholderiales > Comamonadaceae > Acidovorax > Acidovorax lacteus. Next base: position 64,289 of record NZ_BAABEX010000030.1, on the reverse strand, counting down.
TTCGGCACGGGCTACTCCAGCCTCGCCTACCTGAAAAAGCTGCCGATCCAAAAGCTCAAGATCGATCAGTCTTTTGTGCGTGGATTGCCGGACGACGAAGGCGATCAGGCCATCATCCGCGCCATCATCAGCATCGGCCAGGCTTTGCACATCGAGGTGGTTGCCGAGGGGGTAGAGAACCCCATTCAGCGTCAGGTGCTGCAGGAGTTGCGCTGCGACCACTACCAGGGTTTTTTGTGCTCGCCTGCGGTGCCCGCAGACATGTTTGCGCAGTTGCTGCAGTTGTCGGCTGCGGTACCGCTTGTGCCGCCTCCCGCTCCGGTCCGGCGCGTACCAGCGGGGCCGGCGCCCAGCAGTTCCTCGTAGCGGAGGCGGCGGCTGTGCCGCCATCAGTTGCCCAGCGCGATCACGCCCTTCCAGAACATATAGGCGGCCAGTGCAAACAGCAGGCTGGCAAACACCCGCTTGAGCTTGCGTACCGGCAGCCGATGGGCGACACGCGCGCCCAGGGGAGCCGTCAGCACGCTGCAGACGGCGATCAGTGCGAGTCCCGGAAGCCACACATAGCCCAGAGAGCCTTCCGGGCGTCCGTGCATGCCAAGTCCGGAGCCGACGTAGCCTGCCACGTTGGCCAGCGCAATCGGAAAACCAAGCGCTGCACTGGTGGCCACCGCGTTGTGGATGCTCACGTTGCACCAGGTCATGAACGGCACACTCACGAAGCCTCCGCCCGCGCCCACCAGACCCGACAGAAACCCGATGCCGCCGCCTGCGACCCACTGCCCGGCGGTGCCTGGCATCTGACGGGCTGGAGACGGCTTCTTGTCCAAAAACATCTGCGTGGCCGAGAAGCTCACGAACAGGCCAAAGAACAAGGCCAGATAGGCCCCCTTGAGCAGGGCAAAGACGCCTAGGCTGGCCAGCAGCCCCCCCAGCACAATGCCGGGCGCGAGCCGCTGCACGATGTCCCAGCGCACGGCGCCCTTGGCGTGGTGCGCGCGCACGCTGGAGACCGAGGTGAACACGATGGTCGCCATGGAGGTGGCAATTGCCATCTTGACGGCCAAGTCCGGGGCCACGTCCCGAGCCCCCAGGATGAAGGTCAGGAACGGCACGAGCAGCATGCCCCCCCCAATGCCCAGAAGGCCCGCCAGAAAGCCCGTGCACAGGCCAAGCGCCCCCAGTTCAAGCATCAACAGGGGATCAAGCATGTGGGTTGTCCGGGCAGAGGGGCGGGATGAGGCCGCCGCCCGGGCGCAGTGGGCCAGGACGACGGGCGAGAAAAGGTGTCTGCGAACGCCACCGGACCGGCATCCTGAACCGGGGGTTCAGGTGGGCGAGGGCAGCCAGGCGTTGGGTTCATCTGACGCGAGACGATCACGCTCACCAGGCGATGTACCAAGCCCGTGCTCAGAGAGCATTGGTTCAAGGAAATATAAAGCCCGGCAACGTCGCAGACCTCGTCATTGTAGGCTGCGGGCAAAGCCTGTGGGGAGCGTCGGACGTGTCAGGGCGGCGCGTAGCGCCGCGGACATTAAAGCAGGCTACAGCAGGCGGCCGTCGTGGCCCAGCGCTTCGTCGAGGCGCTGCACAAGCTGTTGCAGGCGTTCGCTGTCTTCTGCGCCGGGCGCAGCCTGTGTCTCTATGGCAATGGCAGCGTCTGGGGCGGATGCCGCCTGCGCGGCAGCAGCCAAGCGGGCTGCTTCATGGTCGGCGACTTCAAAGGCCAGGTTCAGTGCCGCCAGCACGGCAATGCGCTCGCGCGCGCGCACCTTGCCCGCATCGCGGATGCGCGTCATGGCGGTGTCCACCTTTTCCACGGCCTCCAGCAGTCGGGACTCGTGTCCTTCAGGGCAGGCGAGCAAGTAGCTCTGCTGCAGGATCTGGACCTCAATCTGCTTCATGGCGCTCCTGCGGTGGTGTGGGGGTGGCCGCAGCCGGCAGGCGCTCCAGCAGCGCATCGATCCGTGCGCGCGCGGCGCTCAGGCGTGATTTGAGCGAGTCGCGTTCTTGGGTGAGGGCGGTGACCTGTTCCGTGAGCAGTGCGTTGGTGCGCTGCAGTTCGGCATGGCGCAACAGCAGGCGCTCAACGCGCTCGGCGATCTGGTCGATGCTCGGAGGGGTGGCCATACAGGCTTCTATTCTAGGGTTGCACTGCACAAAGCGGCTTAGAATGCCCGCTGTTGGTGCTCGCGGTGTGGTTCGCATGCCGCAGTTCAACGGGAAGCAGGGAGGTCGTGCCACCGCGGCACGCACCCAGCCTGCGCTGCCCCCGCAACGGTCAGCGAACGAGCGTTTTCGCTCCCTCTTCAGTCACACGCCACTGGATGCCTTGAACAAGCGTCTGGGAAGGCGCTGAAGGGTGCTTCGCCAGCCCGGATACCGGCCAACAAGGTGATTGCCTGCGCGCACGAGCGCGGCAATCGTTTCACCCATCGCTGGCGGGGAGGCCGGCAACGGGTTGCCTTCTGTCGGGTTTTTTCATGAACGTTCGTACTCCTCGTGCGTGCGCCGCCGCTGTGCTGCGCCCGCGTTCGGTGGCGCTGGCTGCCGCATGGCTGGCTGCGTCTGTGCCGGTGCTGGCCGATCAGGCTGCTTCCACTTTGGTGGCCCAGAACTTGCGCGCCCCGTCGATGGCCGATGTGGTGGTCACGGCCACCCGCACGGCGCAGCCGCTGTCGGATCTGGTGGCCGATGTGTCCATCGTGGACCGCGAGACCATCGAGCGAAGCGGTGCCACAGGACTGGCCGATGTGCTCAGCCGTTTGCCAGGCGTGGAGATGGCGCGCAATGGTGGTCCGGGCTCCAACACCAGCCTGTTCATCCGGGGCGCGGAGACCCGTTTCACAGCCGTTTACATCGATGGCGTACGCGTGGATTCGCAGTCCACCGGTGGCGCTTCGTGGCAAAGCATTCCGCTGGCCATGATCGAACGCATCGAAGTGCTGCGGGGGCCTGCCGCAGCCATCTACGGCTCTGATGCCCTGGGTGGGGTGGTGCAGGTGTTCACGCGCCGGGGCGAAGGCGGCTTTGCCCCCTTTGTGCAGCTGGGCGCAGGCAGCCACCGCACGGCCAAGGCCGAGGCTGGCTTCACAGGAACGCAGGGCACCTGGGACTACGCCCTGGGCGTGGCGCGAGAGACCAGCCAGGGCTTCAACGCGCGTCCCATTGCAGGCCAGAACCCCGACAAAGACGGCTACCGCAGCACGGCCGCTCACCTGCGCGGCGGGGTGCAACTCAGTGCAGCACACCGCCTCGAAGGCACGCTGCTGACCAACGACATGAACAGTGGCTACGACGCGAGCCCTGCCCGCGACGATCGCAGTCTGCACCGTCTGCACGCGCTGGGCCTGCACTGGCTGGCCCAATGGGACACGGGCTTCAAGACGCGGCTGTCGGTCACAGAAGGGCGTGACCGCTACGAGACCACACCTTCGCCCTACCTGACGGAAACCACCGTACGCAGTTACCTGTTGCACAACGAGTGGCGCCGCGGCCCGCACCAGTGGACGGTGGCCCTGGAGCGCCGTGAGGACCATCTGACCAACCGCCCCATCGACCGCAGCCGCTCGCAGGACGCACTGGCCCTCGGCTACGGCCTACACAGCGGCCCGCACACGCTGCAGTTGCAATGGCGGCACGATGCCGACAGCGAGTTCGGCGGCCAGAACACGGGCAGCGTGGCCTATGGCTATCGCATCACGCCGCAGTGGCGTGCAACAGCGGCGGCGGGCACGGCCTTCCGTGCGCCTACGCTGTACCAGCGGTTCAGCGAGTACGGTGTTGCCAGTCTGCGTCCCGAGCAGGCGCGCAATCTGGAGCTGGGCCTGCGCTATGCCCAGGGCGACTCGACCTTCTCGGTCACGGCCTACCGCAACCGCGTCAGCGACCTGATCAGCTTCGTGGGCGCAGGCACCTGTGCGTCCACCTTCGGCTGCTATGCCAACACAGCCCGCGCGCAATATGAAGGCATCACCCTGGCGGGATCGCACCGCTTCGGCGCGGTGCGCGTGCACGGCTCGCTCGACTGGCAAAACCCGCGCGATCTCGCCACGGGCAAGCAACTGGCACGCCGCGCCCAGGAGCGGTTGGTGCTGGGCGCCGACACCCGCTGGGCGGGCTGGACCTGGGGTGCCGAATGGCAGGCCTCGGGCCGCCGTTTTGACAACAGCGCCAACACGCAGGTGCTGGGCGGTTACGGCGTGGTCCACCTCACGGCGGGCACCCGTATCGCGCAGGACGTGACGCTGCAGGCGCGCGTCGACAATGTGGGCGACAAGGCCTACCAACTCGCACGCACTTACGCCACGGCGGGCCGCACGTTCTATGTGGGTCTCAAGTGGGCGCCGCAGTGACGGCCACTGTTCACGCCTTGCCGGTGCGGCCTGCGGCGGCGCCCCAGGCCGCTGCGCTGGTGCCAGGAACTGCCCTGTGCCCGGCGCTGCTGGTGGCCGCCCCAGCCTCGGGGCAGGGCAAGACCACCGTGGTCGCAGGCCTGGCGCGGCTCTGGGCGCGGCGCGGCCTGCGCGTGCAGGTGTTCAAGTGCGGGCCTGACTATCTCGACCCGTTCTGGCATGCGCTGGCCAGCGGCCAGCCGGTCCACGCGCTTGATCTGTGGATCAACGGTGCCGACGACTGTGCACGCCGCCTGCATGCGGCCGCCCAGCAGGCCGACGTGGTGCTGGTCGAAGGCGTGATGGGCCTGTTCGATGGCCAACCCAGTGCGGCCGATCTGTCCCAGCGCTTCGGGCTGCCCGTGCTGGCCGTGGTGGATGCCGCGGCCATGGCCGAAACCTTTGGGGCGGTGGCCCACGGCCTGCAGCATTACCGCCCGGGCTTGCCCTGGGCGGGTGTGCTGGCCAATCGGGTGGCCGGTGAGCGGCATGCCGACATGGTGCGCGGGGCGGTGGGCGCGGACGCCGGCTGGTGGGGTGCGCTCGAGCGATTGCCGTCCCCGTCACCTGCATCCGACCGCGCCGCCGCTGGCACGCGCGGACCCGCTGGTTTGTGGCCCGAACGCCATCTGGGTCTGGTGGCCGCCCACGAGCTGCCCGATGCGCTGGAACGGCTCGACGCCCTGGCCGATGCGCTGGAGCGCACGCCGCTCGGCCAGCTCGACCGCGCGGGCCTGCAGCGCTTTGCCGTGCCGTTTGCGCCGCCGCCCGCCGTACTCGCGCTGCCGCCGCTGCTGCAAGGGCTCACCGTGGCCGTGGCCCGCGATGCCGCCTTCTGTTTTGTGTACGAGGCCAACCTGGACACGCTGCGCGCGCTGGGCGCCACCGTGCGCTGCTTTGCCCCGTTGGCAGGCGATGCGCTGCCGCCTTGTGACGCCGTGTGGCTGCCTGGCGGCTACCCCGAGTTGCACGCCACAGCGCTGCACGCCCGCACCGACCTACGCGACGCGCTGGCCGCCCACCTGGCCGCCGGCCGCCCCATGTGGGCCGAATGCGGGGGCATGGTGGCGCTGTGCGAATCGGTCACCGATGTGCAGGGCCAGGCCACGCCGCTGTGGGGTCTGCTGCCCGGCCACGCTACGTTGCAGCCGCGCCTGGCTGGGCTGGGCCCGCAGGCGCTGGCGGTGGGCGCGGGCGTGCTTCGCGGGCATACGTTTCACCATTCCACCCTGGCCACGCCGCTGCCGCCCGCAGGCCATGCCCAGCGCGCCCACGCGGCGCCCGGGGCCGCACCGGGCGAGGCGCTGTACCGCCACGGCAGCCTGCGTGCGAGCTACTTCCATGCGTGGTTTGCGTCCGACCCAGCGGCGGCAGCCGCGCTGTTTCTGCCGGAGGCCGCATGAGCGCCATCCCCCTGCGCGTGCCCGGCATCGCCCGCAGCGAACTGCTGCTGGGCGGCCAGAAAAGCGGCAAGTCGCGCCATGCCGAGGCCCTGGCCCAGCGCTGGCTGGCCGCTGGCCCGCAGCACCGCGCCGTGCTGCTGGCCACGGCCCAGGCCTGGGACGCTGAAATGCGCGAGCGCATCGCGCGCCATCAGGCCGACCGCGCAGCACGCGTGCCCGGCCTGCAGACGCTGGAAGAGCCACGCGACCTGGCGGGCGCGCTGGCCCGCGTGTCCGCGCCCGACACACTGGTGGTGGTGGACTGCCTGACGCTGTGGCTCACGCAATGGCTGATGCCCCCCGAGGCCCCCGCGTCGAATTTAGAGCCAAATCGGCCTGATATTGAGCATTGGCAAGCACAAGCCGCTCAGTTTTTGATAGCAATTGAGCACAGCCCGGGGCCGGTGGTGCTGGTGGGCAACGAGATCGGCCTGGGCGTGATTCCGCTCGGGCGCGAGGTGCGCGCCTTCGTCGATGCGCTGGGCCAGCTCAACCAGCGGGTCGCGGCGGCGGTGGATCGCGTAACGCTCATGGTGGCCGGCTGCCCGCTGGTGGTGAAGGGAGCGGCATGAGCCAGCACGTCCGCACAGCACTGGCCCGTCGCGTGGTCGAATCGATGGCACCGTGGCTGGCGCTGTGGCTGGCGGTCTGCGCGCTGGCAGCGCCCATGGCAGCCGCTGCCCAGCCGGTGGAAGTGCGCGATGCCCGCGGCCGCGTCGTACGCCTGGCCCAGCCGCCGCAGCGCATCGTGAGCCTGCTGCCCTCGCTGACCGAAAGCGTGTGCGAACTCGGCCAGTGCCACCGCCTGGTGGGCGTGGACCGCTATTCCAACTGGCCCGAAGCGGTGCGCCAGTTGCCCGTGGTAGGCGGTGGGCTCGATCCGCAGATCGAGGCCATCGTCGCGCTGCGGCCCGACGTGGTGCTGCTGGCCGTGTCCTCGCGCGCGTCCGACCGGCTCGAAGCGCTGGGCATCACCGTGGTCACCCTGGAGCCCAAGACCCATGCCGACGTGCGCACGGTGCTCGGCACCCTCAGCGACCTGCTGGGCGTGCCCCGGGCGCAGGGGGCCGACCGCTTGTGGCGCGTGATCGACGCGTCGGTGCAGGCCGCTGCCCAGTCGCTGCCAGAGCGCGCGCGCAAGGCGCGGGTGTACTTCGAAGTCAGCCGCGGCCCGTATGCGGCAGGCGAGGGCTCGTTCATCGGAGAGACGCTGCAGCGCCTGGGCGTGCGCAACGTGGTACCCGCAGCGCTGGGGCCGTTTCCGCGGCTCAACCCCGAATTCGTGGTGCGCGCCGACCCGGATCTGATCCTCGTGGGCAACCGCAGCATGCAGTCCATGCTCATGTACCCGGGCTGGCAGACGATGCGCGCGGTGCGCGAGCAGCGCATCTGCGCCTTCGGACCGCAGGAATCCGACGTGCTGGTGCGCCCTGGTCCGCGCATGGCCGAGGCCGCGCGCATCATGGCCCGCTGCATTGCGGACAAGGCCCCATGACATCGCAGGTGCCGGTTGCCGCCACCCCCGGCTCGGCCACGCGCCGCCGCGCGGCCTGGTGCGCGCTGTGGGCGCTGCTGGCCACGCTGGCCCTGCTGCTGGCCGGCGCGGCCGTGGGCAGCACCGGCTGGGAGAGCCTCGCCCGCTTGGGTGATGACCCGGTGGCGCGCCAGATCGTTTGGGACATCCGCCTGCCGCGCACGCTGGGGGCCTGGCTCGCGGGCGCGCTGCTAGGGCTGGGCGGCGCGATTGCGCAAGGGCTGTTCCGCAATCCGCTGGCCGATCCGTTCTTGCTCGGCAGTGCCTCGGGCGCGGCGCTGGGTGGGGCGCTGGCCATGGCCTGGCTCGGCGTGTCGCCGGCCACCGCACCGTGGCTTGCGCGGCTGGGGCTCAGCGGCGTGGCCTTCATCGGCGCTGGGGCAGCCGTGCTGCTCACACTGGTGCTGGCGCGTGGCGTACAGCACACCCTTCGCCTGCTGCTGGCGGGTGTCATCGTGGGGGTGGTGCTGGGCGCGGTGCGCGACTTGGTGGAGCTGTCCTCGCCCGAGATCCTACAGGCCATGCAGGCCTTCACGCTGGGCACCAGCGCCTTTGTGGGATGGGCGGCTTGCGGTGTGATGGCGCTGGCGCTGGGGCTGTGCGCGCTGGTTGGCTGGGCGCTGGCCCGCGCGCTCGACGGGCTGGCCCTGGGCGAGGCCACGGCCCTGAGCCTGGGCCTGCCGCTGGCCCGCATGCGCGCCGGGCTGATTGCCGTGCTGGCCCTGGCCACGGGCACGGCCGTTGCGCAGACCGGGCTGATCGCGTTTGTGGGCCTGGCCGCGCCGCATGTGGTCCGCTCGCTGGTGCGGGCCACGCATCCGGTGCATGTGCTGCTGTCGGCCCTGGTGGGGGGAGTATTGCTGCTGGGCGCCGACATTCTGGCGCGCGTGCTGGTGGCCCCTCAGGAACTGCCCGTGGGCGTGCTCACCGCCGCACTCGGCGGCAGCTACCTGCTGTGGCTGATGCACCGCCGCACGCGGGCCGGAGAGGGCGCATGAACGCTGCCACCCCCATGCTCGCCGCCCGCGGCTTGCGGGTGCGCCTGGGCCTGCGCGAGGTGATCCCCTGCCTGGACCTGGCCCTGCCCGCCGGCCGCTGGACCAGCGTGGTCGGCCCCAACGGCGCAGGCAAGTCCACCCTGCTGCGCGCCCTGGCGGGCCTCCTGCCCGCGCGTGCCGTGCAGGGCCAGGTGCTGCTGCAGGGCCGCCCGCTGGCCGGCTGGCCCGCGCGCGACCGTGCCCGCGCCCTGGCCTGGCTGGGGCAGATGGAAACCGGCGGCGACGAGCTCAGCGTGTTCGACGTGGCCATGCTGGGCCGCATGCCGCATCAGCGCTGGCTGGCGGCCCCCAGCGCGGCCGACCATGCGGCCGTGGAGCAGGCGTTGCGCAGCACCCAGGCCTGGGAATGGCGCGAGCGCCCGTTGGGCGAGCTCTCGGGCGGCGAGCGCCAGCGTGTGCTGCTGGCCCGTGCGCTGGCCGTACAGGCGCCGCTCTTGCTCATGGACGAGCCCCTGGCCAACCTCGACCCCCCGCACCAGGCCGACTGGCTGCAGGCCATGCGCGCCCTGGTGGTTCAGGGCACCACGGTGGTCAGCGTGCTGCACGAGCTGTCGGCCGCGCTGCAGGCCGACGACCTGCTGATCGTGGCGGACGGCCGCGTGCGCCACCAAGGCCCGTGTGCCGATGCGGCCACGCACCGTGCGCTGGAGGCCGTGTTCGACCACCGCATCCAGGTGCGCAGCCTGGACGGTCAGTGGCTGGCTGTGCCGCGCCTGGATGTCGCCGCCGCGCCACTGTAGGTCTGGCCCTTTTTGTGAAGAAAGACCCCCATGCAGATTGAAACGCCCCCGGTGGAAAAGCCCTACGACAAAGCCGAAGGCGAGCGCCGCGGCCTGGTGATCGTGAACACGGGCGACGGCAAGGGCAAGAGCACGGCCGCCTTCGGCCTGGCCTTGCGCGCCCACGGCCGCGGCAAGGCCGTGAAGGTGTACCAGTTCATGAAGGTGCCAACGGCCCGCTTTGGCGAGCACCGCATGTTCGAGCAGATCGGCCTGCCAGTGGAGGGCCTGGGCGACGGCTTCAGTTGGAAGAGCCGCGACCTCGAACACTCGGCCCAACTCGCGCGCGACGGCTGGCAGCGCGCGAAGGCGACCATCCTCTCGGGCGACTGCTTTCTGGTGGTGCTCGATGAAATCACCTACCCGCTCATCTACGGCTGGCTGCCGCTCGACGACGTGCTGCAAACGCTGCGTACGCGGCCGCGCGACGTGCACGTGTGCCTCACAGGCCGCCGCTGCCCGCCCGAGATCATCGAGCTGGCCGACACCGTGACCGAGATGCAACTCGTCAAGCACGCGTTCCAGGCCGGTGTGCCTGCGCAGCGCGGCATCGAAGACTGATGGTCTTACACACCGCACCCCAGCGACGCCATGGCTGACGGCATGCCGTGGACCACCGTATGGGCCTGGTGGCTTGGGCCTGCGCCCGCTTGGGTCTGGCTTCTCGTCCCCCCGCTTGCACTGTCCATCGACCGCGCCTGGGGTGAGCCGCCCGCGCGCTGGCATCCGGTGGTGTGGATGGGGGCTGCGCTCGGCTGGTGGGGCACGCGTATCGCACCCGCCACACCCACCGGGCCTGACGTGCGGCGTGCCGTGGCCGGGGCGCTGGCCTGGTGCAGCCTGGCGCTGCCGGTGGTGGTCGCCGCCTGGGGGCTGCAGGCGCTGCTGGCGCAGCTGCCCGCGTGGTGCGCGGTGCCGCTGCTGGCGCTGCTGCTCAAGCCGCTGCTGGCCTGGCGCATGCTGCGCGACGAGGTCGCGGCGGTGGAGCAGGCGCTGGCCGGGTCGCTGACCGCCGGACGCGAACGCCTGGCCTGGCTGGTCAGCCGCGACACCTGTGCGCTGCAACCGCACGAGGTGCGCGAGGCCGCTGTCGAGACCCTGGCCGAAAACCTCAACGATTCGGTGGTGGCCCCGCTGTTCTGGTTTGCGCTGCTGGGCCTGCCGGGCGCGGCCCTGTACCGCCTGGCCAACACGGCCGACGCCATGTGGGGCTACCCGGGCATGCGCAGTGGCCGCTACTGGCAGTGGGCCGGCAAGTGGGCGGCGCGGGCCGACGACGTGCTGTCGTGGGTGCCGGCCCGCATCACGGCGGTGCTGCTGTGGGCGGGCGGTGGTGGCCGCACGCGGTGCAGCTGGGCCACGCTGCGCACCGAAGCGCGCCGCACCCCGTCGCCCAACAGTGGTTGGCCCATGGCCGCCATGGCCTTGCGTTTGGGCGTGCGCCTGGGCAAACCTGGGGCGTACGTGCTGAACCCCCGCGGGGCCGAGGTGCGCGCAGCGCAGGTGCCGCAGGCCCTGCACCATGCGGGCCATGCGGTGGGCGGCGCACTGGCGGTGGTGGCGCTGCTTCAGGGGGGCCAGCTGTGGCTGCGCTGACGCATCTCGCGGCTTTGGCGCCCGTCGCCGTGGCCAGCCAGACGACCACATGCCCACCCCGGGTGCATGGCGGGCCTGACGCGCAGGGAGCCGTGGCGTTTGATTTTTCGACCAACGCCAACGCCTGCGGCCCGTGTCCGCAGGCGTTGGCCGCCGTGCGCCGGGCCGACCCGGCGCGCTATCCCGACTCGACGTACACCGCGCTGCGCACGCAACTGGCGCAGTGGCATGGCGTGGACGCAGACCGCATCGTGGTGGGCACCAGCGCCAGCGAGTTGATCCACCGCATCACGCACCTGGCCGCCCGGCAAGGGGCGCGTGTGGCGCAGGTGCCCCGGCACGGCTTTGGCGAGTATGCGCGCGCCGCGCGTCTGCAGGGGCTGGCGCTCGCAGAGGGCGACGGGCCGCCGCACAACGTTGCGCTGCTGTGGGCCTGCGCCCCGTCCAGCCCGCTGGGCCAGGACGCGCTGGGCCTGTGCGCAGGCACTGCCGCCCCAGGCACTGGTTGGTGCATCCACGACCTGGCCTATGCGCCGTTCGAGCGGCCTGCGTCGCCCGGTGCGCCGTTTCGCTGGCAGGGCCGCCCGCCGGCTGCGGCCCCCGGCTGGTGGCAGCTGTGGTCGCCCAACAAGGCGCTGGGGCTGACGGGCGTGCGCGCCGCCTACCTGGTGGCGCCAGCCGGTGCCCAGGCGCAGGCGGCGCAGCTCGATGCGCTGGCGGCCTCGTGGCCGGTGGGCGCGCATGGTGTCGCCTTGCTACAGGCCTGGGTGCAGCCTGAAGTGCAGGGCTGGCTGTGCGCCAGCCTGCCGCGCCTGGCCCGCTGGGCGCAGGCGCTGGAGGCCTGGTGCCAGCGCGAAGGCTGGGCGTTGATGCCTGGCGGCCTGGCCCACTACCGGGTCGCCCGACCTCCGGTGGACGACCTTGCGGGCCTGCTGGCCCATCTGCGGGCGCAGGGCGTGCAGCTGCGCGACACCGCTTCGTTTGGCCTGCCCAGCGGCGTGCGCTGGTCGGCCCAGCCACCGCGGGCCCAGGCCGCGCTTGCCCGGGCGTGGCGCGCGTGGCCACGCCGGAGTGCGTTGAACCTTGCTACATCCAATTGACCATGCAGACCTCTGACACGACCGCTTCTGCGCGCCCGGCGCTGGCCCGCTGCGTGATGGTGCTGGGCACCACCAGCGGCGCGGGCAAAAGCTGGCTGGCCACTGCGCTGTGCCGCTACTACCGCAACCAGGGCCTGCGCGTGGCACCGTTCAAGGCGCAGAACATGAGCAACAACGCCCGCGTGGTGGCCACACCGGGTGGCGGCTTGGGCGAGATCGGCAGCGCGCAGTATTTTCAGGCGCTGGCCGCGGGCGCGGTGCCGGAGGTGCGCATGAACCCGCTCTTGCTCAAGCCCGAGGCCGATACGCGCAGCCAGGTGGTGTTGATGGGCGAGGTGAGCGCGGAGCTAACCGCCATGCCCTGGCGCGGCCGCAGCGAACACGTCTGGCCCGCCGTGGCTGCCGCGCTGGATGCCTTGCGTGCCGAGTACGACGTGGTGGTCATCGAAGGCGCGGGCTCACCGGCCGAGATCAACCTGCACGCCAGCGACATCGTGAACATGCGCGTGGCCCGCCATGCGCAGGCGCGCTGCCTGCTCGTGACCGACATCGACCGCGGCGGCGCGTTTGCCCACCTGTACGGCACCTGGGCGCTGCTGCCGCCCGAAGAACAGGCGCTGCTGCACGGCTTTGTGCTCAATCGCTTTCGGGGCGATGCCGCGTTGCTGGCCCCCGCGCCGCAGATGCTGCAGGCGCGCACCGGCGTGCCCACGGTGGCCACCATCCCCTGGCAGTGGAACCACGGCTTGCCCGAAGAAGACGGTGTTTTCGACGACCGCAGCCGCGCGGCCGGTGCGGTGCACACCACGGTGGCCGTGGTGGCCTATCCGCGCATCAGCAACCTCGACGAGTTCCAGCCGCTCAAGAACGTGCCCGGTGTGCGCCTGCTGTGGGCGCGCAGTCCCGCCGATCTGGCGGGACTGCAAGCCACCGACTGGATCGTGCTGCCCGGCTCCAAGGCCACTGCGGCCGACCTGGGCTGGCTGCGCGAGCGCGGGCTCGACCAGGCCGTGGCCCGCCATGCCCGAGCGGGCGGCGCGGTGCTGGGCATTTGCGGCGGGCTGCAGATGCTGGGCGAGGCGCTGGTCGATACCGCAGGCATTGACGGCAATGCCGCCGGCCTGGGCCTGCTGCCGCTGGTGACCTGCTTTGCACCCGACAAGACCTTGCGCCACACCGCGCTGCGCTTTGCGCCTCTGCCCGCCGGGCCCTGGCAGGCCCTGTCGGGTGTGGAGGTGCAGGGCTACGAGATCCACCACGGCCAGACGGCGCTGCACCCGGCCATGGTGGCCGCCGGTGCCCGAGCGCCCGAGGTTTTGCCCGGCATCGGCTGGGCCAGTGGCGACGGCCGCGTGCTGGGCGTCTACCTGCACGGCCTGTTCGAAGACCCGCGCGTGCTGCAGGCGCTGTTCGGCGCACAGGTGCACGGAGCCGTGCCCACCCTGGACGACGTGTTCGAGGGCCTTGCCCGCACGGTCGAACGCCACTTCGAGCCCGGCGTGCTCGATGCCCTGCTGGCCTGACAACCCGATGACCCCACGATTTGAGGAGATGCTTCCCGCCATGACCGCACCGCTGCCCACCTGCCTGGCCGACTACCTGCCGCCTGATGTGCCCGACATCCACGACGTGGCGCTCACGGCCCGCCTGCAGCACCTGCTGGACCACAAGACCAAACCGCTCGGCTCGTTGGGCCGCATCGAATCGCTGGCGCTGCGCATCGGGCAGATTCTGGGCACCGATACGCCCGTGCTGGACCAGCCGCAAATGCTGGTGTGCGCGGCCGACCACGGCATTGCCGCGCAGGGCGTGTCGGCCTTCCCGAGCGAGGTGACCTGGCAGATGGTGGAGAACTTTCTGGCGGGCGGCGCAGCTGTGAGCGTGCTGGCGCGCCAGCATGGTCTGGCGCTGACGGTGGTGGACTGCGGTGTGGCGCGTGATCTGCCGCCGCGCGAGCCTGGCGGCCCCGGGCCGCGCCTGCTGGTGCGCAAGGCAGCGCACGGCACGGCCGATGCGAGCCAGGGCCCGGCCATGACCGATGCGCAGTGCATCGCTGCCCTGCAGCACGGCATGGACGTGGTGCGCTCGCTGCCGGGCAATGCGCTGCTGCTGGGCGAAATGGGCATTGGCAACACCTCGGCCGCGGCCTTGCTGCTGGTGCGGCTGTGCGGGGTGGCGCTGGCCGACGCCACCGGCGCGGGCACAGGGCTCGACAGCCAGGGCGTGCAGCGCAAGCAGGCCGTGCTGCAGCAGGCCTTGCTGGCCAACGCGCAGGCCACCACGCCGCTGGCCGCCTTGGCGGCGCTGGGTGGGCTGGAGATCGCCACGCTGACCGGCGCCGTGCTGCAGGCCGCGCGCGAGCGGCGCGTGATCGTGGTGGACGGCTTCATCACCAGTGCCGCGGTGCTGGTGGCGGCCAGCCTGGCGCCCACGGTGCTGCAGCGCTGCGTGTTTTCGCACCGCTCTGGAGAGCGGGGGCATGGCCACCTGCTGGCGCGCTGGCAGGTGCAGCCGCTGCTGGACCTGGGTTTGCGGCTGGGCGAAGGCTCGGGCGCGGCGCTGGCCTGGCCCTTGTTGGTGTCGGCCTGTGCGTTGCTGCGGGAGATGGCCAGTTTCGAGTCGGCCGGGGTAGCCACGCAGGGCAGCTAGCCTGCAGCAGTTTCAGCCCACGCAGGTCTGGTTGCGGCCTGCGTCCTTGGCGCGGTACAGCGCCGCATCGGCACGCAGCAGCATGGCGTCCACGGTGTCGTCAGCCCCCTGCCAGGCGGTGGCGCCGATGCTCACCGTGCAGTCCAGTGCATGGCCCTGTGCCAGGGCCGCGTGCAGACGCTGCGCCAGCACCTGGGCATCGGCCCGCGGGGTTTCGGGCAGCAGCACTGCAAACTCCTCGCCGCCGTGGCGAGCCAGTACGTCGGTGCTGCGCAGGCTGGCCTGCACCCGTTCGACCACATGCAGCAGCACCGCGTCGCCGTGCTGGTGCCCGTGGGTGTCGTTGATGGCCTTGAAATGGTCCAGGTCCAGCATCAGCAGCGCAGGGCCACTGCCGCTGCGGCGTGCGCGGGCCAGTTCGTGTTTGAAGGCTTCCATGAACGCCCTGCGGTTCAGCACGGGCAGCAGCGGGTCGTGCGTGGCCAGGTGCTCCAGTTCGTTGCGCAGGCGGTCGGTGGCCATCAACACGCCCCCCAGCGGCAACATCAAGGTTGTGAGGGTGTAGGCGCTGATGTAGAGCGTCTGGATGGGGTCGCGGTCCATCAGGTCGGTGCCGCCCAGGCCCTGCGACAGCGTGTACACCCGGAACACCAGCACCAGCAGGTGCAGCACAAGCACCACCTGCACCAGCCGTACCGGAAAGCTGCCGCCGCCGTGGCGCATCAGAAAGGTGAGCAAGGCCCCGTAGACGATCGACACCGACACGGTGAAAAAGCCCACGCGCAGCAGGTAGCTTGGATAGACCACTGTCAGCACCGTCATCACCGCAAACGTGGCAGACAGCCACAGCAGCCAGGGGCGCCATGCCGGTCTTTGCCCGAAGAAGCGGCGCGTGCCCTGGTGGTAGCACATGGCGCCCAGCAACAGCAGCGTATTGGCCACGACCAGCCCCAGCATGTCCGGGATACGGCCGCGCAGCGAAAACAGCGCGGTGGACAGCAGCCACAGCAGCGGTGCGGCAGCCCACAGCTCGAGCCCGCGAATGCTCTTGGGGTAGGTGCGCCGCATGAGCCACAGCACCAGTGCCATGAGCAGCGACATGACGCCGGCCATGGCAATCAGGGAGCGTGGGTCAAGGCTGGGCATGGGGCTGGGGCGTCAGCGGCGGGCCAGGCGGTTCCGCCTGCCGGTACAAAGTGTCGATGGGCTTGGCATCGAATGGGCTGCTCGTGCTTGTATGTGTTGAATACTTTGCTATTATTTTGATAGCTTTCAGGTTTTGGCCGGCATCGGGCTCTTGGACCGGTAGCCGCAATACGGCGCAACAGCGCATTCCCAGCAGCGCGGCTGCCGCGCCTGGCAGACATAGCGGCCATGCAGGATCAGCCAGTGGTGCGCGTCCACCAGGTACGCCGGTGGAATGCGGTCGAGCAACTGCATCTCGACGGCCAGTGGGGTTTTGCCAGGCGCAAGACCCGTGCGGTTCCCCACACGGAAGATGTGCGTGTCCACCGCCATGGTCGGTTGGCCGAAAGCCACGTTCAGTACCACGTTGGCCGTCTTGCGGCCCACGCCGGGAAGGGCTTCTAGGGCCTCACGCGTGCGCGGCACCTGTCCGCCGTGCTCCTCGACCAGGATGCGGCAGGTCTCCATCAGGTGCCGCGCCTTGCTCTTGTAGAGCCCGATGGTCTTGATGTAGCCCTCCAGGCGTTCCAGCCCAAGGTCGAGGATGGCCTGCGGCGTGCCCGCCACCGGAAACAGCCGCCGCGTGGCCTTGTTGACGCCGACGTCCGTGGCCTGCGCCGACAGCAGCACGGCGGCCAGCAGTTCGAACACGCTGGTGTACTCCAGCTCGGTGTTGGGCTGCGGGTTCGCGGCCCGCAGGGTGGCAAAAAAGGGTTCGATGTGTGCGCGTTTCATGGAGCAGGGCAAGATGGGTGGCGGCCTGACGTATCAGCGCGGCAGCAGCAGCGGTACGCACAACCAGCAGGCAAAGCTGCCTGAGTCGGGGTCGACCGCGAAGTCGGCCTCGTACAGTTCCACCACCGCCCGCGGCGCGGGTTTCAGGCCCTGCGCGGGCATCAGATCCTTGATCAGGTACTTCCAGGCCGCGCCGATGTCTGCGCCGACACCCTGAAAGCGCATGCAGGCATGGGGGCCGCCCGCAAAGTCCTGCACCTGCACATCGGGGCCCGGCCGCATGCCGATGCCGATGGGCACGCAGGCGTCGTAGCGGCATTGCCCGGCAGGCGTGCAGGCCGGATCGTCATGGCTCAGACCCAGATAGCCCGGCTGGGGCGCACCCAGGCCGCGCGATTCGCACCAGCGTCCCAGGGCATTCCAGAGATCGCCGAGCGCTGGGCCGTAGTCGCCCGTGTGGCGCAGATAGGCCAGCCGCAGGGCCGGAAGTTCGCGAACATGCAAGGTCATGAGGGCGCTGGTGCAAGCAGTGGTGGCCCGTAGAGGGACGGGCGTTCCAGTGTAGAGCCAGCCGCGCAGGAAAAGTGCGGCGCGATTGGCGACAATGCGGCGTTCGTTCTCCCCATTTCCACCCATCGCGCGCCCTGCGTGCCCGAATGCCATGCAATTTGCCGACCGTCTCCAGAATGTCGAAACCTCCGCGATCCGCGAACTGTTCAAGCTGCTGGGCAAGCCCGGCATCATCAGCTTTGCGGGCGGCTTCCCGGACAGCGCGCTGTTCGACGTGGAAGGCATCCGCGCGGCCAGCCAGCAGGCCCTGACCGACGAGCCCGGCGCGGCTCTGCAATACGGCGCCACTGAAGGCTACCAGCCGCTGCGCGAGCAGATCGCAGCCTTCATGGCGGGCAAGGGCGTCACGGGCCTCGCACCCGAGCAGCTCATCGTGACCACCGGCAGCCAGCAGGCGCTGGACCTGCTGGGCAAGACGCTCATCAGCCCGGGCGACAAGGTCATTGTGGAAGGCCCGACCTTTCTGGCCACCATCCAGTGCTTCCGCCTGTACGGCGCAGAGCTGGTGAGCGCGCCCATCGACGGCCAGGGCGTGGACACCGACGCGCTGGAGCGCCTGATCGTCGAACACAAGCCCAAGTTCGTGTACCTGATTCCGACCTTTGGCAACCCGAGCGGTGCCACGCTGGCGCTGGAGCGCCGCCGCAAGGTGCTCGAACTGGCCGTGCGCCACCAGGTGGTGGTGGTCGAAGACGATCCGTATGGCGACCTGTACTTTGGCGAAGCACCGCCGCCCAGCCTGCTGGCCCTGTCGGCCAGCGTGGCGGGCAGCCGTGAGCTGCTGGTGCACTGCGGCTCGCTGAGCAAGGTGCTGTCGCCCGGCCTGCGCGTGGGCTGGATGATTGCCCCGCCCGAACTGCTGGCCAAGGCCACCATGTGCAAGCAGTTCAGCGATGCCCACACCAGCACCTTTGCCCAGGCCACTGCTGCGCAATACCTGAAGGCCGGCCGCATGCCTGCCACGCTGGACCGTGTGCGCGCCGTGTACGCCGAGCGCGCCCAGGCCATGGGCGACGCGCTGCGCCGTGACCTGGGCGACGCTGTGCAATTTGTGCAGCCCCAGGGCGGTCTTTTCGTGTGGGCGCGCCTCACGGGGGCGGGCGGCAAAGCCACCGACGGCCGTGCGCTTGCCACCCGCGCCATCGAGCAGGGCGTGGCCTTTGTGCCCGGCACGCCGTTTTTCTGCGCCAACCCTGACCATGCCACGCTGCGCCTGTCGTTTGCCACGGTGGACAGCGACAAGATCCGCGAAGGCGTGGCCCGCCTGGCCCGCGCGCTGTGAGCACCCGGGCACCGGCCGCAGGGCAAGCGCCCGCCCTGCAGGCCGACGATGCGGCTGCGCCGCGCACCGAACGGCGGCTGGAGGCGCTGGAAATCAAGGCCAGCTACGCCGAGGATTTGCTGGAGCAGCTCAACCTGACGGTGTATGCCCAGCAGCAGACCATCGACCGATTGCAGCGTGAACTGCGCGCGGTGGTGGGCCAGTTGCAGGAGCTGCGCGACGGCCTGCCGCGCGGCGCTGCAGACGAGCGGCCGCCGCACTACTGAACGTCCGCCTCAGGCGGTGCGGGCGGTGGGCAGCCCGTTGTCGGGAGGACCGGCCAGATCCTGCAGCGAGGCGATCTGGTCGCGCCCCCGGTGTTTGGCCAGGTACAGCGCCTGGTCGGCCCGGTCGATCAGGTCGTGCAGGCTGCGGTCTCCGGGGCGGGCGCAGGCCAGGCCAATGCTCACCGTCAGACGCCGTCCGCTGTGCAACACGGCCGGGGCGCTGGACAGGTCCATCGCACGCACCGCGCCCAGCAAGGATTCCGCCACCGCGCGGGCCTGCGGCAACCCCAGGCCCGGCAGCAGCACGCTAAACTCTTCGCCGCCCAGGCGGCCTGCTAGGCCCTCGGGCGGCAACAGCGCTTGCAGCGTACGCGCGAACAGGCCCAGCACCTGGTCGCCTTCCAGGTGACCAAAGCGGTCGTTGATGCTCTTGAAATGGTCCATGTCCAGCATCAGCAGGGCCAGGGGATCGCCGCTGGCCTGGTGGTGCTGGAGCGCGAGCTGCGCGCGCTCGAGAAACGCGCGGCGGTTGGCAAGCCCGGTCAGCATGTCGGTGGTCGCCAGGCGCTGCAGCTCGCGCTCCAGGTTTTTGCGCTGGGTCACATCGCGGTACAGGCCTTCCACGCCTTCAAACTGGCCGTCAGAGCTGAACAAAGCCCGGCTGCTGATCGAAATGTCGATCACGGTACCGTCGCGGCGCACCATCTGGCCGGGAAAGTCTGACACCTCGCCATGTTCCAGGATGGCCTTCTTCAGCGCGTCGCGGTCTGATGCGCGGGGATAGAACGCTTCGGCCGTGCGGCCTTCGATCTCGTGGGGCTCGTAGCCCAGCACCCTACGCACGGCCGGGCCCACATGCACCACCACCCCCTGGGCATTGGTGCGGTAGTACACGTCCTGCATGTTTTCAAACAGGCGGCGGTAGTTGCGCTCGCTTTCGCGCAGCTGCGCCTGGATTTCGCTCTGGTGCGTCATGTCCAGGCCGCACATCAGCACCGCTGGCTGCTGCTGGTAGGTGATGGCCACGCTCGAGATCAGCACCATGCGCAGGTTGCCGCGGCAGGTGCAGATGCGGAATTCGGACGACTTGTTGGGCAGCCCGGCCTGGTCGGGGGCGGCCACGGCGCCAATTCGCTGCTGCGAGCGCGGCTTGTCGATGGGGTGCACGAAGTCCGAGGGCGGGCGGCCGTGGATTTCGTCCGTCCCGCGTGCTTCCAGCAGCCGTACCGACGCGTCGTTGGCCAGCACAATGCGGCCGGCTTGCACCAGCAGCACGGCACCGGGCAGGGCGTGCAACAGTTCAGCGTCTGTCGTCATGGAGCGGGCAGGAGCAGGTAGGGTGTAACCCATTGTGACACCGCCGCTTCAGTACGCAAGCGGGAAGTGAGCATCCGTGATGCCCCTTTTCACAGGAGATGTGCAACCGATAATCCCCCTTTTGCCCTGTGGTGCGCGCATGCCGATGTCCCTGCCTCTCGATTCGTCTTCCATCACGCATGGCATCCAGCTGGCCGTGGCGCCGGTGTTTCTGCTCACCGCCGTCTCGGGGATGATCGGTGCGGTGGCCGGGCGGCTGGCGCGCATCATCGACCGCGCACGCACCGTGGAAGACCGCGCCCGCGAGAGCCAGGAGCCCGAACAACTGACCCGCGCCTACCGAGAACTGGCCCAGCTGCGCCAACGCGGACGCCTGGCCAACGGCTGCATCGCGCTGCTGACCACCTGCGCCTTCCTCATCGGGCTGACCATCATCCTGCTGTTTTTGGGCGAAACCATGGGGCTCAACGCCGCGCGGCTGGCCGTGGGCGGTTTTCTGGCCGGGGTGGCGTCGTTTCTGCTGGCCTTGGTGTGCTTTCTGGCCGAAACCGTGATTGCCACCCGGCTGCTGGATTTCCATTTGCTGCAAACCGAGCAGGGCCCGAGATGAAGTCCAAGGGGCCGCCGGGCGGCGGCTTGGTGTATTCGACCGAATCGGGCCGTATGTGCCCGGGCTGCCGCCAGCCGGTGGCGGCCTGCGTCTGCGCACGACAGCCCGCCCGGCCCGCAGGCGACGGCGTGGCGCGCGTTTCGCGCACGACGGCCGGGCGCGGCGGCAAGGTGGTCACGCTAGTGCGCGGCCTGCCCCTGGACGATGCGGCCCTAGCCGCCCTGGGCAAGCAACTGCGCACGGCGTGCGGCAGTGGCGGCACGGTGCGCGACGGCAGCATCGAGATCCAGGGTGACCACCTGGAGCGCGTAATGGCCTGGCTGCAGGCGCAGGGCCACGCGGTGCGCCGCGTGGGCGGCTGAGAGCGTCTGGAGGCCAGCCTGGACCCGCAGCTACTGCAACGCCTGGTGACGCTGGAGATGCCGTTTGGCAAGTACCAGGGGCGCGTGCTGGCCGACCTGCCCGGACATTACCTGCAGTGGTTTGCGCGCGAGGGGTTTCCGCGCGGCGAGCTGGGCCGCCTGCTGGCGCTGATGCACGAAATCGACCACAACGGGCTGCGCGAACTGCTGGCACCGCTGCGGCGACCCTGAGCGGCGCAGGCCACAGCGGCGCATTCGCCCGGCAGCCCCAAGACGCGCCCGCCATGGCCTACACTTTGCGCCACGCGGGCTGGCCCCGCGGTTTGCAAGATCCACACGGGAGGAGTCCACCATGAAGGGCCACGTCGCCGCCATCGTTCTGATCGTCCTGGGGGCGTTCTTTCTGCTCACCAACCTGGGCCTGATCAACGTCAGCCTGTGGCAGGTGCTGCGCGTGTGGTGGCCGGTCGGGCTCATCGTGCTGGGCCTGGCCTTGATCCTGACCCCCGGCTCCCGGCGCAAGTAGCCCGCCGGGCACTCAATCCCCGGCATGCGGGTGGCTGGAGGGCGCCGTGGCAAATGGCGGCTCGGCCCCGAAATACCCGCGGAACAGGTTGCGCGCGATGCCATGCGCTGCCTGCTGCAGGCGCTCGGCCACATCGGGTGCAAAGCGCTCGGCGGTGTGCCGCTGCCACAGGCGCACCCAGGCCGCAAAGTGCGCGGGCGTGATGCCGTCAAGCGCCATGTGCCGACCCATCACATCGCCCCGAAAGCTGCGTGTGCCCAGAAGCACCGTGCACCAGAACTCCACCAGCCGCGCGCGGTGTGCGTCCCACTGGCCGTGGAGCGCGCGCTCGAACACCGGGCCCAGCAGCGGGTCGCGCTGCACATCGGCGTAGAAGGCGTTCACCAGCGCGGTGATGGCGGCTCGGTCGGGCGTGGCGGGTGGCATTGGGGGCCGACTGTGCCACCTTGGCGGCAGCCACGGGCTGCGCTGGCGCAAATGTCTGTGCTACGAGGGCTGGCCTGAGGCTCCCAAGGCGGAAACAGCCGGTTGTTTGTGAGCCGTGCAGCCTACGCAGGCAGCCACGGGGTTTGTGCACAGTGCGGCCGGGCCGGCGTATGCGGAGGCGGCGGCGTTTGACCTGCGCTACCCCGGGCAGGTGTGGGACGAAGAAAGCCAGTTGGCGTACAACCTGCACCGCTACTACGATGCGGTGACGGGGCGGTATGTGCAGGCGGACCCGATTGGGTTGGAGGGGGGGTGGAATCGGTTTGCATATGTGGAGGGGAATCCACTTTTGTTCGTCGATCCCGAGGGGTTGAGGTCTGCGAGGCCCGCCGCTCCTGGCGGCAATGCATACAACCGCAGACAGTGGCGTAGACATGGCCCAGGCTCATTTGAGCGGCCTACTGGCGAGGGCAATCAGTCTGCTTGGGAGTCAGGTGCTGAGATGTTCACACCCAATCCGGATGAGGGCGATTACCGGCTCCGTTGCTTGCGGTGGGAGTGCAGTGAAAACTCTTGTACTCCGGGGAAATCTCCGACCGATTTCTTGCCTGCGGCCTATCACCAGGATGACGCCCCAAGCGGGTGCAAGTGCACTCCAAAAATCTCGGCCCAGTGTTCAATCCGCCCCAGTTTGATCCGAACACTGATTTCCCAGACATCTATGACAAATACCGCCGCAGTGGTGGGCAACTCGGCCGCATGTGGCGAGCCCTGCGCTAATAGGACCGATATATGAACAAGATCGGCATTGGAATCGGGCTCACAGCCATATCAATTGGACTGGCTTTAATGGTGAGCGGTCAACGAATGTGCCGCACGAGTTGCTGGGTAGACGACGTGTTCAAGTTGCTTCTTCCCAAGGACTACGAGTTCTTGGCGGGAGGGATGCCGTCGCTCCTAATAGGGATTGCAATTGTTGCCCATGCCATTTGGAAGAGGCCGAAGCCGTGATGCCGTGTGCGGCCCAGGTCTTGAGGTAGCCACGCACTGAGGTCTATTACTCACAAAAAAGCCACCCGCCACACCTGCCAGCCGCTAAAGCTGTGGGGTTCCGGGTGGCTTCTTTTATGGTGCCAGCGTTGCGTGTGCTACGAGCTGTGTTGAGCCAGCAGCAACGGAGCAGCAACGGGGTCTTGCCTTTTGCCTCCACACCGCACGAACGCCGCTGCAATCCAAGTCAGCGGAATGTCCGAACATGGCCAGGCCCCTACGTATCGAGTTCTCAGGCGCTGTGTATCACGTGACCTCTCGGGGAGACCTGCGCGGGCCGATCGCACTGGGCGACGAGGATCGCGAAGACCTGTTGGGCGTGTTGGGTCAGGCGCTGCGTGAATCGCCCCGGCTGAACTAGACACCTTTGAGCCTCGGATTGAGGCCAAAGCGGCTGCTCCATTAGCAAAATCAAGCACGAGCAGCTATCAAATAAATAGCAAAAGGGTGCTGACTGACCCGGGTGTGGTCTTGCCGAAGACGGGCTCAGCCCCAGGCGGGCACCGTCTGCGCCCACCACAGCCGCAGGCGCATCGACCAGCCCGGGGTGTAGCCGCTGGTGGCAAAGCGCACCCGGCCTGAGGCGTCCATCACCACCAGCGCGGGCACGCTGCGCACGCCCCAGTCGGCCGAGAGCTGTCCGCGTGGGTCCACCGCCGTGGGCCAGGGGTGGCCGCGCTGCTGCTGCACCCGCGCCACCTGGGCGACATCGCCCGACTGCATGGCGATGCCCAGCACCGGCCAGTCGGCCGACAGGGCGGCCACCGTGGGTTCTTCGATGCGGCAGATGGCGCACCATTCGGCCCAGAAGTGCAGGGCCACGGCGCGGCCCGGGTGCTGGGCGCGCCAGTCTTGTAGCGTGGTGGCCTGGCCGTGTGGTGCCAGCACCAGCGCGGTGGCCGGGGCCGGGCCGCGCGGCAGGTCGCGCAGGCGCCAGGCGTCCACGGCCGTCACCACCAGCCACACCAGGGCCAGCGTGAGCAGGTGCGACTTCCAGCCGCGGGCCCAGGCGCGCAGCCGCTGTGCTGCCTTGCGGCCGGGGCCGCCCGGTGGCGGCGCAGTGCTGTCGGCCATGGGGGTGTGCCGGTCAGCGCAGCACTTCGAGCAGGCGGTCGAGCCCGCCCTGGTGGATGGCCACCTTGGCCTGCGCGCGCACGGCTGGTTTGGCGTGGTAGGCCACCGACAGGCCGGCCGCGCCCATCATGGGCAGATCGTTCGCACCGTCGCCCACGGCGATGGCCTGCGAGGGCGCAATGCCCAGCAGCGACGCGACTTCGAGCAGCGTGCGCCGCTTTTCGGCCCCGTCGCAAATGTCGCCCCAGCACTGGTCCACCATGCGGCCGGTGAGCACGCCGTTGTTCACTTCAAGCTGGTTCGAGCGCGCCAGGTCGATGCCCAGCCCGGCCTTCACGCGGTCGGCAAAAAAGGTGAAGCCGCCCGAGACGAGCAGCGTGGTCAGGCCTGCGGCCTTGGCGGCGGCCACCAGCGTCTGCGCGCCGGGGTTGAAGCGCAGCCGCTCGGTGAAGACGTGCTCCAGGTGCTGCACTGTCACGCCCTTGAGCAGCGCCACGCGCTGGCGCAGGCTTTCTTTGTAGTCGGTGATCAGGCCTTGCATCGCGGCTTCGGTGATCGCGGCCACCTCGGCCTTGCGGCCTGCGGCGTCGGCAATTTCGTCCACGCACTCGATGTTGATGAGGGTCGAGTCCATGTCGAACGCGATGAGCTTGAAGTCGCGCAGCGACAGCGGGCCTTGCACGCCCTGCAGCACAAGGCCAGGCGCAAATTCGGTGGGAGAGGTCATGCCGGAATAGCCAAGCGAGTCTACAAAACCCGCGATGTTAGGGCAATGCGGCCCGGGCCTCCCACCGGCAGGCCTTGCGCGCGCGGCCTCAGCGCCGCGGGGTGGGTGGCTGGCCTTGCGTGCCACGCGCGGCCTGGGCGGCGCTTTCGTTCATCTTGCCCACAAACAGGCGGATGAAGAACACCGCCATGCCCAGGGTGATGGCAATGACGGTCAGGCTCATGAGTCCGTAGTCGGTGTGCAGCAGGTCGTTCAGCAGCTTCATGGGGCGCCTCCTCGTGTGTGAGGCCCCCATCATCGACTGCGCCCCTGCAGGGCGGTTTGACGCGGCTCAACCGTGGTCCACGAAGGCCGTGATGCTGGCGGTCAGCGGCCGTCCGGCCGCGGCAGGTACAGCCGGTCGGACCAGGTGGCCAGCCACTCGGGCTTGAAGGCCACAAAGATGGCTGCGAGCATGCCGGTGACAAACGCATCGCCCCAGGCCATGAGCCAGCGGGCGACGAGCGACAGCTCGTTCCCCACCCCAGGCAAGGCGTGGCCCGCCCACTGGCCCAGCACGCTGGCCACAAACAGGCACAGCACCGTGCCCAAAAAGGCCCGGCCCAGCACGTAGATGAAGGGCTTGGGACCCAGCCAGCGGCGCAGCGCTGCGCCCAGGCCCAGCGCCAGCGTGGCGGGCACCACGCCCTGCCAGGCGATGGCGCCCAGCGCCTGCTCCCAGCCCAGCGCGGGCGAGAGCACGCAGGCGATCGCGCCCACGGCCACCAGCGCGGGGATGGCCAGCGGCCAGCCCAGCATCAGCACCACCAGGCAGGCGCCCGACCACTGCAGTTGCAGCGGCATGCGGTGCAGCGTGGGCAGGGCCCACAGCCAGGGCAGCAGCACCAGCACGGCCAGCAGCGGCGTGACCAGGGGCGACACGCCCGCGGGCCCGCCTGGCGCGGCCGGTGGCAAACGCAGCATGCGCCAGGGGCGCAGCCACAGGGCCACAGCCAGAGCGCAGGCGGTGAGCAGGGCTTCGAGCGGCATGGGCGCGGGGGGGGGGTCAGGCGGCCGCCGTGGCCGGGGTGGGCTGGCCCAGGCTGCGCAGGATGTCGCGCACGAGCTGCGCGCGGTCTTTGGCTTCGGGCAGCGCGCGTTCGATGCGCAGCTTTTCGTTGCCTGCCAGCTTGATGTGCCGGTTCTTCTGGATCAGCTCGATGATGCGCATCGGGTCCACCGGCGGCTGCGGGCGGAAGGTGATCAGGATCACGCCCGGCGTGGCATCCACCTTCACCACGCCGTAGGGCGCGCTCAGCACGCGCAGGCGGTGCACGTCGATGAGGGTTTGCGCTTGCGGCGGCAGCTTGCCAAAGCGGTCCACGATCTCTTCGAGCAGCCGGTCGATCTGGTCGGCCGTCTTGGCCGTGGCCAGCTTTTTGTAAAACGACAGGCGCAGGTGCACGTCGCCGCAGTAGTCGTCGGGCAGCAGGGCGGGCGCGTGCAGGTTGATGTCGGTGGTGACCGACAGCGGCGCGAGCAGGTCGGGCTCCTTGCCCGCCTTGAGCGAGCGCACCGCTTCGCTGAGCATCTCGTTGTAGAGCTGAAAGCCCACCTCGAGCATGTTGCCGCTCTGGCTTTCGCCCAGCACCTCGCCCGCGCCGCGGATCTCCAGGTCGTGCATGGCCAGGTAGAAGCCGCTGCCCAGCTCTTCCATCTGCTGGATGGCTTCAAGCCGCTGCTGCGCTTGCTTGGTCAGGCCGTCCACGTCGGGCACCATCAGATAGGCATAGGCTTGGTGGTGGCTACGTCCCACCCGGCCGCGCAGCTGGTGCAGCTGCGCCAGGCCAAACTTGTCGGCCCGGCTCATGATGATGGTGTTGGCCGTGGGCACGTCGATGCCAGTCTCGATGATGGTCGAGCACAGCAGCAGGTTGAAGCGCTGGGCCACGAAGTCGCGCATCACGCGCTCCAGTTCGCGCTCGGGCATCTGGCCGTGGGCCACGCCAATGCGCGCCTCGGGCAGGATTTCTTCGAGCTTCTGCCGACGGTTTTCGATGGTCTCGACCTCGTTGTGCAGGAAGTACACCTGCCCGCCGCGCTTCAATTCACGCAGCACGGCCTCGCGGATCACGCCTGTGCCTTCGTTGCGCACAAAGGTCTTGATGGCCAGGCGGCGCTGCGGCGCGGTGGCGATGACGCTCAGGTCGCGCAGGCCTTCGAGCGCCATGCCCAGCGTGCGCGGGATGGGCGTGGCCGTGAGCGTGAGCACGTCGACCTCGGCGCGCAGCTGCTTCATGGCCTCTTTGTGGCGCACGCCAAAGCGGTGCTCCTCGTCGATGATGAGCAAGCCCAGGTTGGCAAACTGGGTGGATTCGGACAGCAGCTTGTGCGTGCCGACCACGATGTCCACCGTGCCGTCTGCAATGCCCTTGATGGCCGAGTTGATCTCTTTGCCCGAGCGAAAGCGCGAGACCTCGGCAATCTTCACCGGCCACTTGGAAAAGCGGTCCACCAGCGTTTGGTAGTGCTGCTCGGCCAGCAGCGTGGTGGGGGCCAGGAATGCCACCTGCTTGCCCCCCGTGACGGCCACGAAGGCCGCGCGCAGGGCGACTTCGGTCTTGCCAAAGCCCACGTCGCCGCAGACCAGCCGGTCCATCGGGCGGGGGCTGATCATGTCCTGGATCACCGCATGGATCGCGGCTTTTTGGTCGGCGGTTTCCTCAAAGCCGAAGTCGTTGGCAAACGCCTCGTAGTCGTGCGGGCTGTAGCGGAACGCATGGCCCTGGCGCGCGGCGCGGCGGGCGTAGATGTTGAGCAGCTCGGCCGCCGAGTCGCGCACCTGCTCGGCCGCCTTGCGCTTGGCGCGTTCCCACTGGCCGCTGCCCAACTTGTGCAGCGGGGCTTCGTCGGCGCTTACGCCGGTGTAGCGGCTGATCAGCTGCAACTGGCTCACGGGCACGTACAGCACGGCCTTGTCGGCGTATTCCAGGTGCAAGAACTCTTGTAGCGCCGGGCTGCCGTCGGGGTTCTTTTCGCCCAGGTCCATGTTGACCAGGCCGCGGTAGCGCCCGATGCCGTGCTGGCTGTGCACCACCGGGTCGCCCACGTTGAGTTCGGCCAGGTCCTTGATCAGCGCCTCCACGTCGCTGACCTGCTCCTGCTTCTTGCGCCGCCGCGTGGTGGGGCCGGTGGCAAACAGCTCGGTCTCGGTCACCAGGTCGAGCACTTGCTCGCCCCAGTGGAAGCCCACCGTCACTGCGCCCGTGGCAATGCCCACGGGCTCTGCAGCCGCGTCGTCGAGGAAGGCCTGCAGCGAATCAAAGGCCGGCGGGTTCAGGCCGCTGGCGCGCAGAAAGTCGAGCAGGCTCTCGCGGCGGCCATCGCTTTCGGCCAGCAGCAGCATGCGCTGCCCGGCGCGGCGCAGGTGGGCGTGCAGGCGGGCCAGCGGGTCGTCGGCACCGCGCACCACCGACAGGTCGGGCAGGCGCTGGAACCACGCGCTGTGCGGCGAATCTTCGACCTCGCCGCGCAGCGCGAGCTGCGCATGCGCGTTGGCACGGGTGTAGAACTGCTCGGCGCTCAGAAACAGCAGCTCGGGCGGCAGTGCGGGCCGCTCGGGGTCGCCCTGCACCAAGCGAAAGCGCTCGCGCGTGTCTTGCCAGAAGCGCTGGAACGCGGGTTCCAGATCGCCATGCAGCACCACCGTGGCGGCGTCGCCCAGGTAGTCGAACACCGTGGCGGTCTCGTCGAAGAACAGCGGCAAGTAGTACTCGATGCCCGCCGTGGCCACGCCGTTGCCCATGTCCTTGTAGATGCGGCTCTTGGTCGGGTCGCCTTCGAGCATTTCGCGCCAGCGGCTGCGAAAGCGCGCGCGCGCCTCGTCGTCCATCGGGAACTCGCGGCCCGGCAGCAGGCGCACTTCGGGCACCGGGTACAGGCTGCGCTGGCTGTCGGGGTCGAAGGTGCGGATGCTGTCGATCTCGTCGTCGAACAAGTCCACCCGGTAGGGCACGAGCGAGCCCATGGGGAACAGGTCGATCAGGCCGCCGCGTACCGCGTATTCGCCCGGGCTGACCACCTGCGACACGTGGGCATATCCGGCCAGCGTGAGCTGGGCCTTCAGGCGCGCCTCGTCGAGCTTCTGCTTGGTCTTGAAGTGGAAGGTGTAGCCCGCAAGGAACGACGGCGGTGCGAGC
Organism: Acidovorax lacteus; assembly: GCF_039540375.1. NCBI lineage: Bacteria > Pseudomonadati > Pseudomonadota > Betaproteobacteria > Burkholderiales > Comamonadaceae > Acidovorax > Acidovorax lacteus. The sequence continues at coordinate 35,429 of NZ_BAABEX010000030.1, read as the reverse complement.
CGGTACAGCGCCGTGGTGGCGGGCACGATCACCACGTCGGCCTCGCCCTGGCGGATGCGCCAGAGCGTGGCCAGGCGCTCGCTGATCAGGTCCTGGTGCGGCGAGAAGGTGTCGTAGGGCAGGGTTTCCCAGTCGGGAAACAGCGCACAGCGCAGGCCGGGGGCAAAAAACGCCATTTCGTCGAGCAGGCGCTGGGCATCGGTGGCATCGGCTGTCACGATGGCCGTCGCACGGCCTTGGCCGCTGTCGCGCTGGGCGAGTTGGGCCAGCAGCAGGGCGTCGGCACTGCCCACAGGGCGGGGCAGCGTGAAGCGTTTTCCGGGGGTGAGTTTGGGCAGGTCCATGCGGGGGCGTCGGGGCAGGGGGCGGCAGCGCCGAAGGGCACTGCAGACACCAAAGCCCCGGAGGGCCGCCGTGCGTGGCACGGGCGCCGTCCAGGGCGATGCGAGTGATTCTAGAATGGCCCCCCTCATGACCGATCTGGCCCTGCCTTCAATGCCTGCCCCGGTGTCGGGTACTGCCCGCCTGTGGGCGGTGGTGCCCTGCGCGGGCGTGGGCGCACGCGCCGTGCGCGCTGCGCCCGGGACTGCGTCGACCCCGTTGCCCAAGCAGTACCAGACGGTGGCAGGCCACCCGCTGGTGCTGCACACGCTGGCGGCCCTGGGCGCGGTCACGCGGCTGGCCGGTACCTTGGTGGCCGTGGCGTCGGGCGACCGCTTTCTGCATGCCTACCCACAGGTGGGGTTCTTTGTCGTGGACTGCGGCGGCCCGACCCGCGCCGAGACGGTGCGCGCAAGCCTCGACGCCCTGGTGGCCCGCGGCGCGCAGCCCACCGACTGGGTGCTGGTGCACGACGCTGCCCGCTGTCTGGTGCAGCCCGAACACATCGACGCGCTGATCGATGCCTGCCTGCCCGATGCGGTGGGCGGGCTGCTGGCGCACAAGCTGGCCGACACGCTCAAGACGGCCAGCGATGGCCCGGGCGGCGTGCGCGTGCTGTCCACGCTGGATCGCAGCGACAAGTGGCTCGCGCAGACGCCGCAGATGTTCCGCATCGGCCCGCTTATGTCGGCGCTGGATCGCATCGGCCCTGCGGCCACGGACGAGGCCAGCGCCATGGAGGCCATGGGGCTGCGCCCGCGCCTGGTGCCAGCCAGCGCGCAGAACTTCAAGGTGACGTACCCCGACGATTTCGGGCTGGCCGAGGCGGTGCTGGCCCAGCGCGGCCACGGCGGTACCCTCGAACGCTTTGGACACCGCCCGCCGGGGGTGTCGTCCTCCACGTCTTAGCACCGCGCGGTGCGCTCACAAGGTCAGACCATGCAGTTTCGGATTGGAGAAGGGTGGGATGTGCACGCGCTCGTGCCCGGGCGCCGCCTGGTGATTGGCGGCGTGGACATCCCGCACACGCAAGGCCTGCTCGGCCACTCAGACGCCGACGTGCTGCTGCACGCCATCACCGATGCGCTGCTGGGCGCGGCGGGGCTGGGGGATATCGGGCGGCATTTTCCCGACACCGATCCGGCCTTTCGCGGCGCTGATTCTGCCGTGCTGCTGGCCGAGGCCGCACGCCGCGTGCGCGCTCAGGGCTTCGAGATTGGCAACGTCGACAGCACGGTGGTGGCCCAGGCCCCGCGCCTGGCACCCCACATTGCGGCCATGCAGGCCACGATTGCGCGCACGCTGGGCGTGGAGCCCTCGCAGGTCAACGTGAAGGCCAAGACGGCCGAGCGCCTGGGCCCGGTGGGCCAGCAGGCCGCCATCGAAGCGCGGGCGGTGGCGCTGCTGCTGCGCGCCTGAGCCCGGGCCCCGGCGGCCCTGGGGCTCAGGCCCGGTCGGTGGCGCGGCGCTTGGGCAGCTGGCGCTTGATCGAGGGCCGCTGCAGGCGCTGCTTGGGGTCGCTGCCCGCGGGCACGTCGGTGGCGCGCTGCAGTTGCAGGTGCGCCACGAGTCCCCCGGTGGTGGAGTTGGCCAGCGCAAAAATGCCGCCCATGCGCTGCACGGTCTTGTCCACAATGGACAGCCCCAGGCCTGCGCCCGCAGCCGCCGTGCGGGCCGAATCGCCGCGGAAAAACGGTTTGGTAAGGTTGGCCAGCTGTTCGGGGGGCACGCCGGGTCCGTGGTCGCGCAGCTTCATCAGCACCCATTGCTCGCGGGCCTTGGCGGCGATTTCCACGGTGGTCACGCCCGTCTCGGCGTGCTTGCCGTAGCGCCGCGCGTTTTCGAGCAGGTTGGAGATCACGCGCGCCAGCTCCACCTCGTCGGCCAGCACGTTGAGGTCTTCGGGCACGTTCATCGCAATCTGCAGCTCGCGGTGGTCTTGCACGGCATACACGCAGGACGACACCACCGCATGCAGGTTCACGGGCACCAGCGTCACATGGTCGGGCCGCGCGTAGTCGAGGAACTTGTCGATGGTCGCGTCGAGCTGCACGATGTCGGCCACCATGTGCTCGCGCGCGACTTCGTCGGTCACGCTCATCTCGGTCTCCAGCCGCAGCCGGGCCAGCGGTGTGCGCAGGTCGTGCGAGATGCCGGCCAGCATCACCGCGCGGTCCTGTTCGAGCTTGGCCAGCTTCTGCGCCATGCGGTTGAAGCCGATGTTCACCTCACGGATTTCGCTGGTGACGACCTCTTCGTCCAGGTGGCTGGCCGCGAAGTCGCCGTCGCGCACGCGGTTGGCCGCATATGAGAGTTGCTTGAGCGGCCGGTTGATGAGCCGCGCAATGGCCGCGGCCCCGGCCAGCGACAGCGCTGCTGCGGTGATCAGCCAGATCAGCCAGGTGCGCCCGCCCGCCGGGCTGAAGCGCGAGCGGTCCATCAGCAGCCAGTTGGGGTCGCCGTTGATGTTGAAGCCTACCCACAGGCCTGCCTCGCCATTGACGCTTTGCGCCACGATGGTGTCGGGGCCCAGACGCTGTGTGAGCTCTTCGGTCAGGCGGCTTTCAAGGGCCGAGCCTTGCAGCAGCGTGAAACGGTCGCCGGGTTCGCGCGGCAGGATGCGCAGGCCTTCCTGGTCGGCCATGGTCTTGATCAGCGACACGCGCGCGATGGCATCGGCGTGGTTCAGCGCGGCGCGGCTCAGGTTCACCAGCGATGCGATCTGCTGGGCCGTCTGCAGCGCACGTGGTTCAAATTCGAGCGCGCGCAGTGTCTGCAGCCAGGCCAGGATGCTGCCCACCAGCAGCAGGGCCAGCAAAAAGAAGGTGCGCCAGAAGAGGTTAAGGCCGACCCGCGACTTGGGTTCGGCCTTGCGGCGCATCGATTCAAGAGGGGCCGGGCTCGTGACCTCGCCCGACGGATCGTCCGTCGCGCGACGAGCGCGGGCCCCGGGGACGGCGGCCATCGGACTCAGTTGGCCCCGTCGGGCACGAACACATAGCCCACGCCCCACACCGTCTGGATGTAGCGCGGTGCGGCCGGGTCCACCTCAACCAGCTTGCGCAGGCGCGAGACCTGCACGTCCAGGCTTCGGTCAAAGGGCTCGAACTCTCGGCCACGGGCCAGCAGGGCCAGCTTTTCACGCGACAGCGGCTGGCGCGGGTGGCGTACCAGGGCCTTGAGCATCGCGAACTCGCCGGTGGTCAGGGGCAGCTCTTCGCCGTTGCGCTGCAGGGCGCGTGTGCCCAGGTCGAACGTGAAGGGACCAAAGGTCACGACCTCGTTGTCGCCCGAGGGAGCGCCCGGGGCTTCCTGTGCGGGGCGGCGGCGCAGCACGGCATGGATACGGGCCAGCAGTTCGCGCGGGTTGAAGGGCTTGCCCAGGTAGTCGTCGGCACCCACTTCCAGGCCCACGATGCGGTCCACGTCTTCGCCCTTGGCGGTGAGCATGATGATGGGCGTGCGGTCGTTGGCCGAGCGCAGGCGGCGGCAGATGGACAGTCCGTCCTCGCCGGGCATCATCAGGTCCAGCACGATGAGATCCACTGTCTCGCGCAGCAGCAGGCGGTTGAGCGCCTTGCCGTCTTCGGCAACCATGACTTCGAAGCCTTCCTGCGTGAGGTAGCGGCGCAGCAGATCGCGGATGCGCGCATCGTCGTCCACCACGAGGATCTTGTCGGTGCGGTTGTTGTGAGTGGCCATGAAGTTCCAAATCCTATTTGTAACAGAGCCGATTCTGACCAGCTTGGTCCCGGAAGTTCGCTTTTTGCCCCGGGGTCTGACCAACTGTTACAAGTTTTGCCCCGCCTCGCAAGCCGCTTGCGGGGGCTTCACGCGCCGGGGCTGCGGCTGCGGTTATGGTGCGGCCTGATGCGGCGGCTCATGGTGGGCGGCCGTGGTTTCGCGAGGTGTTTCCACATGAATTCCATTCCCCATCGCAAGGTCTGGCTGCTGGCGGCTCTGCTGGCCTTGGGCGGCGTGCAAGTCGCCCACGCGCAGGCGCCGGTTGCGGCGCTTGCAGAGCCCCACAACGTGGTGCAACTGTCGGCCAGCGGCACGGTGGAAGTCGCGCAAGACCTGCTGGTGCTCACCCTCGCGGCCACGCGCGATGGTGCAGACGCCGCGGCCGTGCAGGCGCAGCTCAAGCAGGTGCTGGATGCGGCGCTGGCCGAAGCGCGCCGCCAGGCCCAGCCCGGGCAGCTGGAGGTGCGCACCGGCAGCTTTGGCCTGTATCCGCGCCACGGCAAAGACGGCCGCATCAGCGGCTGGCAGGGGCGCGCGGAGCTGGTGCTGGAAGGGCGCGACTTTGCGCGCATCACGGCCGTGGCTGGGCGCATCCAGGGCATGCCGATCCAGCAGGTAGGGTTTGGCCTGTCGCGTGAGGCGCGCAACCAGGTCGAGACCGCAGCGCGCACGCAGGCCATCGAGCAGTTCCGCCAGCGTGCGAGCGAACTCACGCGCAGCTTCGGGTTTGCGCAGTACAGCCTGCGTGAGGTGTCGGTGAGCGACAGCGAGCAGATGCCCCCGCCGCGCCCGCGCATGATGATGGCCATGGAAGCCAAGAGCGCAGCCATGGCCGATGCGCCCGTGCCCGTGGAGGCGGGCAAAACCCAGGTGACGGTGAGTGTGAGCGGCTCGGTGCAGATGCGCTGAGCCCGTCTGGTGGCCGCGGAAGCGGCCGCTGGATTTGGGATGAAATAGACTGCTCGTGCTTATCAATCAAGCACGAGCAGCTATGTTTTTGATAGCAAACGGTGATGTGCCCGGTGCGAAGACTTACTGGGCCGCCCAGCCGCCGTCCATGTTCCAGGCCGCGCCGCGCACGTTGTTGGCGGCGGGGGAGCAGAAGAACACGGCGAGTTCGCCCAGTTCCTCGGGCGTCGTGAACTGCATCGACGGTTCTTTTTCGCCCAGCAGCTGGCGGGTGGCGGCTTCGATGCTGATGCCTTGGGCCGCGGCTTTGGCATCTACCTGCTTTTGCACCAGCGGCGTGAGCACCCAGCCCGGGCAGATGGCGTTGCAGGTCACGCCGGTGGTGGCGGTCTCCAGCGCCGTCACCTTGGTCAGGCCCACCACGCCGTGCTTGGCGGCCACGTAGGCGGCCTTTTGGGCGGATGCCACGAGGCCGTGCACCGAGGCCACGTTGATGATCCGGCCCCAGTTTGCGGCCTTCATGGCCGGCAGCGCCAGGCGCGAGGTGTGGAAGGCGCTGCTCAGGTTGATGGCGATCACCGAGTCCCAGCGCTCGACCGGAAAGTCTTCGACATTGGCCACATGCTGGATGCCTGCGTTGTTCACCAGAATGTCCACACGGCCGAACTCGGCCGCCGCGAAGGCCATCATGGCCTCGATGTCGGCCACGCGGCTCATGTCGGCGCCGTGGTAGGCCACGCGCACGCCATGCGCCGCGCCTGCAGCGCGCACTTCGGCCTGCGGGCCCTCGGCGTCGCCGAAGCCATTGAGCACGACGTTCGCACCCTCGCGTGCCAGCGCTTTGGCGATACCCAGACCGATGCCGCTGGTCGAACCCGTGACCAGCGCGGTTTTGCCTTTCAGCATGTGTAGCTCCCTGAATCCATTACGATGCAACGCAGGCATTATCCCGCCCCGTTTGCGGCACGCGTCCCCATGATTGAACCTACGCTGAACTACGTATCCTGCCCTCTCGCCGGGACGCCTGCAGGACAGAACCCGCCGCCCGAAGGCAGCCCCGCCACGCACCGTATGGCGTACTGGGAATGGAACGCCACCGGGCGTGCCGACCACCCGCATGTGGTGGTGTGCGTGCACGGCCTGTCGCGCCAGGGGCGCGACTTTGACACCCTGGCCCGCGCGCTCGCGCCGCATGCCCGCGTGGTCTGCCCCGACGTGGTGGGCCGCGGCCAGAGCGACTGGCTGACCGACCCCATGGGCTACCAGCTCGGCACCTACGCGGTGGACATGCTCGCCATGCTCGCCCAACTGCACGCGCAAGCGCCCATCGCCACACTCGACTGGGTGGGCACCAGCATGGGCGGTTTGATCGGCATGGCCCTGACCGGTCAACCCGGCCTGGGCCTGCCCGCTCCGGTACGGCGGCTGGTGCTGAATGATGTAGGCCCTGTGATCCAGTGGGAGGCGCTGCAGCGCATCGGCCAGTACCTGGGGGCGCCGGTGCGCTTTGCGTCGCTGGACCAGGCCGCGGCCGCGCTCTGGGCCATCTCCACCAGCTTCGGGCCGCATTCCCCCGAGCAGTGGCGCGCGCTGTCGGCCCCCATGGTGCGGCCTGTGCCCGAAGGCGGCCTGGCGCTGCATTACGACCCGGCGATTGCCGTGCCGTTTCGGGCGCTGACGCGCGAGGCTGCCGAGGCGGGCGAGGCGCAGTTGTGGCAGCTGTACGACCAGATCCGTGCAGAGACGCTGCTGCTGCGCGGAGCCGACTCGGACCTGCTGGCCCCTGCCACGGCCCAGGCCATGGCCAGCCGCGGCCCCCACGCGCGCTGCATCGAGTGGCCCGGCGTGGGCCATGCCCCCACGCTGGTTGCGCCCGAGCAGGTGCAGGCTGTTGCCGCATTTGTGCTGGGCCCCGCGGAGGGAGCCTCCGGCGCATGAAGACGCATACCCACGCAGGCGCGCACGCAGGCCCTTCTGTACCCCAGGTCATCGCAGCCACAGCCCAGAGCCTGCCCGAACAGCCCCATGCGCTGGCCCGGGCCCGCGCGTTTGCCGAGCCCCTGCTCGCGGCCGAGACCCTGGATTCTGGCGAGAACACGCTGGAGCATGCCGATGCGGTGTCGGCCATCCTCAAGGGCATTGGCGGCTCCGAGGCCATGCAGGCTGCGGCCTACCTTGTGTACGCCTGCGACCACCTCAACCGCCCCGAAGAGGTGATTGCCAAAGCCTTTGGCGAGCACTTTGCGGCCTTGGCCGTAGAAACCACCAAGCTCATGAAGGTGCAGCGCCAGGCGCTGACGGCCGAGCATGTGGACGACCCCGCCGTGCAGACCGAGAACGTGCGCAAGATGCTGCTGGCCTTCTCGCGCGACCTGCGCGTGGTCATGCTGCGCCTGGCTTCGCGCCTGCAGACGCTGCGTTTTCATGCGGCCAGCAAGCGGCCCATATCGCCGAGCCTGGCGCGGGAATCGCTCCAGGTGTTTGCGCCGCTGGCCAACCGCCTGGGCATCTGGCAGATGAAGTGGGAGCTGGAGGATCTGTCCTTCCGCTTTCTGGAGCCCGACACCTACAAGGAAGTCGCCCGCCTGCTCGATGAAAAACGGGCCGAGCGCGAGCTGTCGATGGAGCAGCTGCGTGGCCGGCTCGAATCGGACCTGCGTGCGCGCAGCATCAGTGCCACCGTGCAGGGGCGGCCCAAGCACATCTACAGCATCGTCAAGAAGATGCGCGGCAAGTCGCTGCCCTTTGAGCAGGTGTTCGACGTGCGCGCGCTGCGCGTGATCGTCCCCTCTGTGAAAGACTGCTACGCCGCGCTGTCCTGGGTGCATGAGCAGTTCGAGTCGATCTCTTCGGAGTTTGACGACTACATCGCCAAGCCCAAGCCCAACGGCTACCAGTCCCTGCACACCGTGGTGCGCGACGAGTCGGGGCGTCCGGTCGAGATCCAGATCCGCACCCAGGCCATGCACGACCATGCCGAGCATGGTGTGGCAGCCCACTGGGCTTACAAGGAAGCCGGCAGCAAGGGCTACGCCGGGGTGTCGGCCAGCGGCGACTACGACGCCAAGATTGCCGTGCTGCGCCAACTGCTGGCCTGGGAGCGCGACTTGAGCGGCGCGGTGCAGGACCGCGGCCTGTTCGAAGACCGCATCTACGTGCTCACCCCCGATGCCGCCGTCATCGAACTGCCTCAGGGGGCTACGCCGGTGGACTTTGCCTACACCGTGCACACCAGCGTGGGCCACCGCTGCCGTGGCGCGCGCGTGGACGGCGCGATGGTGCCGCTCAACACCCCCTTGCAGAACGGCCAGACGGTGGAGATCACGACCGTCAAGGAGGGGCGGCCCTCGCGGGACTGGCTCAACCCCGAGCTGGGCTACCTGGTCAGCCACCGGGCCAAGGCCAAGGTACGCGCGTGGTTCAACGCGCAGGCCACGCACGAGACGGTGGCACGCGGCCGCGAGGCGGTCGAGAAGCTGCTGCAGCGCGAGGGCAAGACCGCCCTCAAGCTAGAAGACCTGGCGGTGCAACTCGGCTTCAAGTCGGCCGATGCGCTGTTCGAGGTGGTGGGCAAGGACGAGTATTCGCTGCGCAACATTGAGACCCTGCTGCGCCCGCCCGAGCCAGTGGCTGTGGTCGAAGACTACATGCCGCTCAAAAAGAGCCAGCAACGCCACGGCGGTGGGGCGCGCGGCGGCGTGCTGGTCGTGGGCATTGATTCGCTGATGACGCAACTGGCCAAGTGCTGCAAGCCCGCGCCGCCCGATGCGATTGCCGGCTTTGTCACGCGCGGCAAGGGTGTGAGCGTGCACCGCACCGACTGCAGCAATTTCCGCGAGATGGCCGCTCGCAGTGCAGAGCGCGTGATCGACGTGGAGTGGGGCCAGCCAGCCACCACTGCGGCGGCATCGGCTGTCTACCCGGTGGACGTGGCTGTGGAGGCCGCCGACCGCCAGGGGTTGCTGCGCGATATCTCCGAAGTGTTCGCCCGCGAGAAGACCAATGTGATCGGGGTGCAAACCCAGTCGGTGCGCGGCACGGCCTGGATGACGTTCACGGTGGAGGTGGCCGACTCCGGTCGGCTGCACAAGGTGCTCGCGCAGGTCGCGGCCGTGGCGGGCGTGCGGTCGGCACGCCGGCGATGATGCGCGTGGCCTGCTTGCGGGTTGCTGCGCCGGGAAGGTGATTTTTCCTGCTATACTCCCGCTTCTCGAACAAACACAGGCGCGTAGCTCAGCTGGTTAGAGCACCACCTTGACATGGTGGGGGTCGTTGGTTCGAGTCCAATCGCGCCTACCAGACCAAGGGGCTTGCCGTTACGGCAAGCCCCTTTTTCTTTGGCGTTTTGCAAGTGCGGGGTGTCCGCGCATCAGGGTTAACCTGCGCGCCGCAGCGGGGGCGCGTGCCTAGAATCTGTTGCACTGCAATAGATTCGATTCGACACGTGGGCCGCAGGCCCAAGGAGTAGGCTTCCGTGCCAGACAACCAGGGTGCCACCGGCGGCAAGTCCGGTCAGCGCGTCATCAAAAAGTATCCCAACCGACGGCTCTACGACACCGACACGTCCACCTACATCACCCTGGCCGAAGTCCGGCAACTGGTGATGGACCACCAAAATGTGGTGGTGCGCGATGCCAAGAGCGGCGAAGACCTCACGCGCAGCATCCTGCTGCAGATCATCCTGGAAGAGGAAGCAGGCGGCGCGCCCATGTTCTCTGAGGCAGTGCTGGCGAACATCATCCGTTTTTATGGCCACGCCATGCAGGGCTTCATGGGTGCCTACCTTGAGAAGAACGTGCAGGCCTTCACCGACCTGCAGACCCGCCTGGCTGAGCAGTCCCAGCACATCACGCCCGAGATGTGGGCGCAGTTCATGAACCTGCAGTCGCCCATGCTCAAAGGCATGATGGGCAACTACGTCGAGCAGTCGCAGACCATGCTTGCACAGATGCAGGAGCAGATGCAAAAGCAGACCGAGCAGATGCTCGGGGCCTTCGGTCTCAAGCAGCGCTGACGCGGGGCGGCCGCTGCGCTGCCACAGACGGTGTGAGGCCGGCGTGTTCGGCGCGGCCCATAACTGGGACAATACAGGGATGAGCGACACGATCACCCCTGCCATCCCTGCGGCGTCCACCCCGCCTCCCCGCGTGGGGTTTGTGAGTCTTGGTTGTCCCAAGGCACTCACCGACTCCGAACTCATCCTGACCCAACTGAGCGCGGAGGGGTATCAAACCTCCAAGACGTTCGAGGGCGCGGATCTCGTCATCGTGAACACCTGCGGCTTCATTGACGATGCGGTCAAGGAAAGTCTGGACACCATCGGCGAGGCCCTGGCTGAGAACGGCAAGGTCATCGTCACCGGCTGCCTGGGCGCCAAGTCGGCCGAAGACGGTGGGAACCTGGTGCGGCAGATTCACCCCAGCGTGCTGGCCGTGACCGGCCCGCACGCCACGCAGGAGGTGATGGACGCGGTGCACCAGCACCTGCCCAAGCCGCATGATCCGTTTCTCGACCTTGTGCCTGGCGGTTTCGGCGTTGCAGGCATCAAGCTCACGCCGCGCCACTACGCCTACCTCAAGATCAGCGAGGGTTGCAACCACCGTTGCACCTTCTGCATCATTCCGTCCATGCGCGGTGACTTGGTCTCGCGCCCGATCGGCGACGTGCTCAAGGAAGCGCAGGCGCTTTTCGAAGGCGGCGTGAAAGAGCTGCTGGTGATCAGCCAGGACACCTCGGCGTACGGCGTGGACGTGAAGTACCGCACCGGCTTCTGGGACGGCAAGCCGGTCAAGACCCGCATGCTCGAACTGGTGCAAGCGCTCGGCGATCTGGCCGAGCCGTATGGCGCGTGGGTGCGCTTGCACTACGTGTACCCCTATCCGTCGGTGGACGAGGTGATTCCGCTGATGGCCACGGGCCGCGTGCTGCCGTACCTGGATGTGCCCTTCCAGCACAGCCATCCTGATGTATTGCGCCGCATGAAGCGGCCCGCCAGCGGCGAGAAGAACCTGGAGCGCATCCAGCGCTGGCGCGAGATGTGCCCTGACATCGTGATCCGCAGCACCTTCATTGCGGGCTTCCCTGGTGAAACCGAAGCCGAGTTCGAGCACCTGCTCGACTTTGTGCGAGAGGCCCAGATCGACCGCGCAGGCTGCTTTGCTTACAGCGCCATTCCGGGCGCCACCGCCAACGAACTGCCCGGCATGCTGCCGCAAGAGGTCCGCGATGAGCGCCGTGCGCGCTTCATGGCTGTGGCCGAAGAGGTGTCGGTGTCCAAGCTGCAGCGGCGCGTGGGCGCCAGCATGCAGGTGCTGGTGGATTCGGCGCCTGCCATGGGCCGCAAGGGCGGCCGGGGCCGCAGCTATGCCGACGCGCCGGAGATCGATGGCGTGGTCCACCTGCTGCCCCCGGAAAAGATCAGCAAGCAGCTCAAGGTCGGCGAGTTCACCCGTGCCCGGATCGTGGGTACGCAGGGACACGATCTGGTGGCTGTGCCGGTGTGAGCGCACGCAGCGAACAGACGTGACCGAGAGCTCCCGCGCGGCGCGCTCTTGCGTGCCGCCCGGTTGCACACAAAAGACTTGCCGTGCGCCCAAGGCCCGGGTGCAATGCAGGCATTACATTCATTGAGGAGGAAGGGGAAATCATGCGCTTCACGACCCGCGCGCTTGCCGTAGCCGCTTTGAGCCTGATGGCGTTTCACGCCACGGCCGGTGAGTATGCGTTTACGCTGCACAACCGTGCCAAAGGCTGGACCATCAATGGCTTCTACACGTTCCAGGATGGCCGCTGGAGCAAGAACTGGCTGGGCAAGGGCGATCGCATTCGCCCAGGCGAATCGGCCGCCATGGACTGGCACAGCGACGACGGCGACTGCGTCGTACCGTTCCGCGTGAGCTGGGAGAACTACGGCACCGATGAGTTCAAGCTCGACTGGTGCAAGGGCGTGAAAAACGTGTACATGCTGGACAAGGGCTTCCGGTCCGACTGATTCCCGCACACGCGCTTTGACAGGCTTTTGCCGCCCCAGCAAAAAGGCTTCCCGAGGGAAGCCTTTTTGCTGGGGCGTGCGGTCTCAGACGCGCTTGCGGTACTCGCCCGTGCGGGTGTCGATTTCGATCTTGTCGCCCTGGTCCACGAACAGCGGCACGGCCACTTCAAAGCCCGTGGCGATCTTGGCAGGCTTCATCACCTTGCCCGACGTGTCGCCCTTGACGGCCGGCTCGGTCCAGGTGATTTCGCGGTCCACGCTGGTGGGCAGTTCCACCGAAATGGCCTTGCCGTCGTAGAACACCACTTCAGCGGCCATGCCGTCCTCCAGGTAGTTGATGGCGTCGCCCATGTTGGCGGCTTCCACTTCGTACTGGTTGTAGTCGGCGTCCATCCACACGTACATCGGGTCAGCGAAGTAGGAGTAGGTGCACTCCTTCTTGTCGAGGATGACGTTGTCGATCTTGTCGTCGGCCTTGAACACGACTTCGGTGCCCATGTTGTTGAGCAGGGCCTTGAGCTTCATGCGCACCGTGGCGGCGCCGCGACCACCGCGGGCGTATTCGGTCTTCAGGACAATCATCGGGTCCTTGCCCTGCATGATGACGTTGCCGGCGCGGATTTCTTGAGCGATTTTCATAGCGATTGCTGGGGTTGGAGCCGCTCAACGCGTCCGGCGGTGTGTGCCATGTGGGCGGCACCGGGGCATGTTCTGCGGCGAAAGGCGCCGTGGGGCAGCACGGCGTCGTGCCGGCAGTCCTGGCGCAAAACCCGCGATTTTAGCTTTTTTCCGTGACGAACCCCAGCAACTGTGTCACGAGGTCCGCCTGGGCCATCAGCCGCGCGCGTGCCGCGCGCACGCAGTCTTGCCAGCGCTGCAGGTGGGCGGGGGTGATGGCTGGCAGGAGCGCATCGGGGGTCAGGCCGTTCCACGCCGCGTGAAACTCGCGCAGGCAGTCCGGGGCCTGCAGCCAGTCGAGGAACGCCTGCAGCTTCGCATGGTGGGCGTTGTCGTCCTGGGGGTAGATGTGCCAGACCAGCGGCCGACCGGCCCAGAGGGCGCGCACCAGCGAGTCTTCTCCGCGCACCAGGTTCAGGTCGGCCGCCCAGAGGCGTTCGTCGAAGTCGGCCTGAGGGCAGGTCGGGAAGCGGTGTGTGCGTGAACGCACGCGTGCCTGGTCTGCGGCTGGGAGCCTGTGCAGGGCTGCGTCCAGAGCTGCTGTCGGCCGGCCTGGCTGTACGCACCAGTGCCAGTGCTCCTGGAGCCGCAGCTGTTGCAGCAGTGCAGGCAGCCCTGGGGGCTCGTAGCAAAACAGCAGGAGCGCCGTGTCGTCCGCCCCGAGGCCATGGGCTGCGCGCCAGGCGTTGCGGTCAAACGTGGCCTGCCGATGCGCCAAGTCGGATTCGCGCAGCAGCCCGCCGGTGCGGCTGGTGAATCCGGGGTAGTAGAACCAGCGCGTCAGTCCACGGCCAGGCCCGGCCATGATGGGCGAGGCCAGCCGGTGGCAGCGCTCTACATACGGCTCGGCGGACAGATACTCCAGGTTGATCCACAGCGGTGCCTGCGGGCGTGCCGCCATGGTGGCCACGAAAACGTCTGGCAGCGCGCAGCCAAAGGCCTCAACCACCACGTCGCCGGGGCCGTCGACTGGGGCGGCCTGCGGCCAAGGGCGCACTTCGACCCCCGGGCAACCTGCAGGGGCCATCCAGGCCAGGGCCGATGCGTCGTCGATCCACAGCCGCACAGGCATGCCACGGCGTGCCAGGTCGGCGCACAGGCGCCAGCACACGCCCACATCGCCGAAGTTGTCGATCACCTGGCAGAACACGTCCCAACGGCGTGCGGTGGTGGCGGGCGCGCCCACATCGCCCGGCGGTGGGGTGGGTGGCGCTGTCATGCCGCGGGCCATTCGCTGTCGGGGCGCGCCAGATGGTCTACCAGCTGGCGGGCCACGGGAGAAAGGGCTTCCAGCGAGCGCACGCACAGCGACAGCTCCCGCTGCGCCCAAGGCTCGTCCAAGGTGATGGCCTTGATCGCCAGTGCCCCGCGGTACAGCTGGGCACTGCCGCGGGGCAGCACCCCCACGCCCAGCCCCGCAGCCACCATCAGGCACAGCGCGTCGTAGCTCGTGACCTGGATGCGCAGTCGCAGGCTGGCCTGGGCGGCGGACGCGGCGCGGTGCAACAGGTTGTTGATGGCACTGCCCGGGTGGGCACCGACGAAGTCATAGGGCAGGGCGTCGGCCAGTTGCACCGATCGTCTGCGGGCCAGGGCATGCCCTGCAGGCACCACCAGCACCAGCTCGTCGCGGCGGTAGGGCAGCAAGGTCACGCGGTCGCCGTAATGTCCGGCGTTGAGGATGCCGACGTCGGCGGCGTTCTCGGCCACGGTGCGGGCCACTTCGGTGCTGATCTGCTCTTGCAGTCGCACATCCACGGCCGGGTGCTGTGCCAGAAAGCGCTGCAGTTGGGTGGGCAGGAACTGCGTGATGGCTGAGATGTTGGCCACCACCCGCACATGGCCGCGCAGGCCTGCGCCGTATTCGCGCATCTGGCTGGCAATGCCGTCCAGGTCGTTGAGCACGCCCCGCGCCAGATGCAGCAGGGCATAGGCCGCCGCCGTGGGCTCTGTGCCGCGGTTGCTGCGCGTGAACAGGCTCACCCGCAGGCTGTCCTCCAGCTCGGCCAGGCGTCGGCTCACGGCAGACGCCGCCAGGTGCTCGCGCTCGGCTGCCGCCGCGATGGTGCTTTCTTCCATCACGGCCACAAACAGGCGCAGGGACACGGGGTCGAGTTTCATGGCAGCAGTGCGAGCGTGGCGGGATGGTAGCAAGCCCCGCCCAGCCATGCCCGTTTGCGATGGCACGCTCGTGCATGAGCGCTTTGAGCGCACGCGGCCACTGCGCATCATCCGGCCGTAACTGCCGCATCCACGACCCGCCATGACCGCCGCCGCCACCACGACCGCACCACCTGCCTCAGCCATGGCCCTTGCGGGCCTGCGCGTCATCGAAATGGGGCAGCTGATCGCAGGCCCTTTCTGCGGCAAGACCCTGGGCGACTTTGGGGCCGACGTGGTGAAGATCGAACCGCCGGGCAGCGGTGACCCGCTGCGCAACTGGCGGCTGCTGCAAGACGGCACCTCGGTTTGGTGGCAGGTGCAGTCGCGCAACAAGCGCTCGCTGGCCCTGGACCTGCGCGCCAGCGAAGGTCAGGACATCGCACGGCGCCTGATCGCAGAAGCCGATGTGCTGATTGAGAACTTCCGTCCGGGCACGCTGGAAGCCTGGGGCCTCGGGCCCGATGCACTCCATGCGCTGAATCCCGGTCTGGTGATCCTGCGCATCTCGGGCTACGGCCAGACCGGGCCCTACCGTGATCTGCCTGGCTTTGGTGCTATCGGCGAGGCCATGGGCGGCCTGCGCCATCTGACGGCCGAGCCCGGCCGCGTACCGGTGCGCGTGGGGGTGTCCATCGGCGACACGCTGGCAGCCCTGCACGGAGCGCTGGGCATTCTGGTGGCGCTGTACCACCGCAAGGTGCACGGCGGGCCGGGGCAGGTGATCGACGTGGCGCTGCACGAGGCGGTGTTCAATGTGATGGAAAGCCTGATTCCCGAGTACAGCGCCTTTGGCGTGGTGCGCGAGCCCGCGGGCAGCGCGCTTCCGGGCATCGCGCCGTCCAATGCCTACCCCTGCACCGATGGATGGGTGCTCGTGGCCGGCAATGGCGACAGCATCTTCAAGCGGCTGATGGACGCGATTGGTCGCCCCGACCTGGGCCAGGCCCCGGATCTGGCCAGTAACGCGGGCCGCGTGGCGCGGGTGGATGAGATCGACGCCGCCATTGCCGCCTGGAGCCGCGAGCACAGCGTGCAGCAGGTGCTGGATGCCCTGGCGGCTGCGCGCGTGCCAGCCGGCAAGGTATACACCGCGCGGGACATTGCCGAAGACCCGCACTACCGGGCGCGCGACATGCTGCTGTCCCAGACCACGCGGGACGGCCACACCCTGGAGGTGCCAGGCATCGTGCCCAAGTTGTCGGGAACGCCGGGTGCCGTGCGCGGCAGCGCGCCACGCCTGGGCGACGACACCAATGCCATCCTGGCTGAGGCCGGTCTCACTGCGGACCAGATCGATCTGCTGCGCCGCAAAGGAGTCGTGCAATGAATCCCCGCAATCTTTCGGAGCCCAGCGCGCTGCGGCGACCCGCGTCTGTGTGGAACGGAGGCGGGCGACGCGTGCGCCTGCACGAGGTGGGTCTGCGAGACGGGTTGCAGATGGAGTCGGTGTTTGTGCCCACCGCCGACAAGATTGCGCTGGCCAATGCCCTGAGCGCTGCGGGCCTGTCCAAGATCGAGGTGACGGCCTTTGTGTCGCCCGCGGCCATTCCGGCGCTGCGCGACGCCGAGGTGGTGATGCGCGAGATTGAGCGCCGCCCCGGGGTGGTGTACGCGGCCCTGGTGCCCAACGTGCGGGGGGCCGAGCGGGCCATCGAGTCGGGTGCCGACGAGCTCAATCTGGTGATGTCGGCCAGCCAGACCCACAACATCTGCAACCTGCGCATGACGCAAGAGCAGTCGTTCGCATCGCTGGCCGCCGTGGTGCGCCTGGCCAGCCCGGCGGTGGGGGTGAACGTGTCGCTCTCGTGCGCATTTGGGTGTCCGATGGAGGGCGACATTGCCGCCGCATCGCTGTGGCACTGGGTGCAGCGTTTCGCGGACCTGGGAGTGCGCAGCATCACGCTGTGCGACACCACGGGCATGGCGCATCCGGCGCAGGTGACGCAGCTGGTGGCCCAGGCGCGCATGCACTGGCCGGGCTGCGTGTTCACGCTGCACTTTCACAACACGCGGGGCATGGGGCTGGCCAATGTGCTGGCCGCCCTCGACGCCGGAGCCGACCGTTTCGATGCATCGCTGGGCGGGTTGGGCGGCTGTCCCTACGCGCCCGGCGCGTCGGGCAATGTGTGCACCGAAGACCTGGTGCATGCCCTGCAGCTTATGGGCTATGACACCGGCGTGGACCTGGCGCTGCTGCTGGCCGCGGCGCGGCGCTTGCCGGGCTTGCTGGGCGAGGACTTGCCGGGCCAGGTGGTGAAGGCCGGGCCGCGCTGGGCGCTGCACGCGCCGCCAGACGGCTATGAAGCCCTGCGCATGCGCGCGCTGGGGGCAGGGGCAGGGGCTGAGCACCCTGTTGTGCCCAGTGCGACGGACTTGCACACCGCCCCATCCCAAGCGCGTGACGACGCCAGGGCCGGTGCTTTGGCGGGTGGCGCAACGGCGAACGAATAGGGCGAACAGGCCCCAAGCCGCGGGCCGCCGCGCCGCTGGCCCACCGATTTCAATCCGCAACCATCCACGCGCCGCAGAGCGCTGTACCCACCAGGAGACAAGCCATGCACCTTGCCCATCCCCGCCGCCGCCACGCTGTGCTGGCCCTGTGTTTCGCCGCATGCGGCGCGGCCAGCTGGCTGCCCGCAGCGGCTGCAGACAAGTTCCCGTCCAAGCCGGTCACGGTGATCGTGCCGCAGGCTGCAGGCGGGGCCAACGATGCCATCGCCCGCGTGGTGGCCCAGAAGCTGGCCGAGCAGTGGGGTGGCTCGGTGATCGTGGAAAACCGCCCGGGCGCAGGGGGCAACGTGGGCACGGCCTATGCGGCCAAGGCCAAGCCCGACGGCTACACCCTGCTGATCACGGCCGACAGCGCGCAGGTGATCAATCCCTGGCTGTACAAGAACACGGGCTTCGATCCGGTCAAGGATTTCGAGCCCGTGGCTCCGCTGGCCACGGCCGGGTACGTGCTGGTGGCGCATCCCTCGTTTGCTGCCAACACAGTGGCCGAGTTGATTGCGCTGGCCAAGGCCCAGCCGGGCAAGTACGCCATCGCCTCGGCGGGCAACGGCACGCTCAACCACCTGATCGGTGAGATGCTGCAGAAGGCCGCGGGCATTGAGCTGCAGCACATTCCGTACAAGGGCTCGGCGGCGGCGGCCACCGATGTGGTGGGCGGTCAGGTGCCGCTGTCGGTGCAGAGCCTGCCGTCGTCGATTGCGTTCATCAAGGCGGGCAAGCTCAAGGTGCTGGGCGTGGTCAATGAAAAGCGCGTGGCGGCCCTGCCCGATGCGCCCACCATCGGCGAAACCCTCAAGGGCTTTGGCCAGACGCCGTGGTATGGCCTGTTTGCCCCCGCGGGCACGCCTGCCGCGCTGGTGGCCCAGTTGCAGGCCGACGTGGCCCGCGCGCTGGAGCACAAGGACGTGGTCGAGCGCCTGGCCGGTGTGGGGTGCGAGCCTTTCAAGGGCAGCACGGCGCAACTGGGCAAGCTGGTGCGCGACGACCTTGCGCGCTGGCAGCGCGTGGTCAAGGAAACCGGAGCCACGCTCGACTGACCCGGCCACGCGCCACCCGCCTGCAGGAAGGGGTTGCGCGGGTTTGGGTACCAAATACGGCGCTCGTGCTTATAAGTCAAGCACGAGCAGCTATTAAAACAATAGCAGCCACGAAGCCGCTTTGCTGCGGCGGCCGCGCCACAATACGCGCATGTCCGACGCGCATTCCGACGAACTTTTGGCCCAGGTGGCGGCTTTGCCGCCGCTGCCCGGCGTGTACCGCTACTTTGATGCAGACGGCACGCTGCTCTACGTGGGCAAGGCGCGCAGCCTCAAGAAGCGCGTGGCCAGCTACTTCCAGAAGAACCACGGCGGCACGCGCATCGGCCACATGGTCAGCCGCATCGTGCGGCTGGAGACCACCGTGGTGCGCTCCGAGGCCGAGGCGCTGCTGCTGGAAAACAACCTCATCAAGACGTTGAACCCCAAGTTCAACATCCTGTTCCGCGACGACAAGAGCTACCCGTACCTCAAGATCACCTCCACCGCCGCGCAGCAGGCGCGGGGCGAGCAGCCAGCCGAGCAGTTTCCGCGCATGGCCTACTACCGCGGCGCGGTGGACAAGCGCCACCGCTACTTCGGGCCCTACCCCAGTGCCTGGGCCGTGAAAGAAACCATCCAGCTGCTGCAGAAGGTGTTCCGCCTGCGCACGTGTGAAGACACGGTGTTTGCCAACCGCTCGCGCCCCTGCCTGCTCTACCAGATCAAGCGCTGCAGCGGCCCCTGTGTGGACTTGATCTCGCCCGAGGCCTACGCCGTGGACGTGCAGCACGCCGAGGCCATGCTGCGCGGCGAAACGCAGGAGCTGCTCAAGACCCTGGAGTCGCGCATGCTGGCGCATTCCGAGCGGCTCGAATTCGAGCAGGCGGCCGAGTTGCGCAACCAGATCACGGCGCTGTCGCGCGTGCTGCACCAGCAGGCGATCGAGACCGTGAGCGACAAGGACGTGGACATCCTTGCCGTGCGCGTGCAGGGCGGTCGCGCCTGCGTGAACCTGGCCATGGTGCGCGGTGGCCGCCACCTGGGCGACCGGCCGTACTTTCCGGTGCATGTGGAAGACGCCGTGGCCATCGACGCCGAAGCGCTGGCCGCCGAGGCCCAGGCTGCCGAAGCGGAGCCCGAGGGCGCAGGCGTGCAGGGCGACGCACCCACGCCCCAGGCCCAGCGGCCCGTCGAGGTGCAGGTGCTCGAAGCCTTCCTGGCCCAGCACTACACCGCCGTGCCGCCGCCGCCCGTGCTGGTGGTAAGCGAGCCAGTGGACAAGGCGCTGCTCGAAGCACTGTCCGACCAGGCCGGGCTGCGTATGTCAGCCGTGCACCAGCCGCGCGGCCAGCGCCGTGCCTGGCTCGACATGGCGCAGAAAAATGCCGACCTGCAGCTCGCCCGCCTCCTGGCCGAAGAGGGCTCGCAGCAGGCGCGCACCCGCGCACTGGCCGAGGCGCTGGACCTGCCCGCCGACGAGCTGGAGCGCCTGACCATCGAGTGCTTTGACATCTCGCACACCGCGGGCGAATCGACCCAGGCCTCGTGCGTGGTCTTTCACCACCACAAGATGCAGAGCAGCGAGTACCGGCGCTACAAGATCGAAGGCATTACCGGTGGCGACGACTACGCCGCCATGCGCCAGGTGCTGCTGCGCCGCTACAGCAAGGTGGCGGAGGCCGCCCGCGAGCAGGGTGGCATCGACTACGCGGCCGCCCAGGCCGATGGCGGGCAGGCCGCCATGCCGCGCGGCATGGCCCGTCTGCCCGATCTGGTGCTGATCGACGGCGGCAAGGGCCAGGTGGGCGTGGCGCGCGAGGTGTTCATGCAGCTCGGGCTGGACCTGTCGCGCATCGTGGGCGTCGAAAAAGGCGAGGGACGCAAGGTGGGGCTGGAGGAGCTGGTGTTTGCCGACGGCCGCGAGAAGGTGTATCTGGGTCGGGACTCGGCTGCGCTGATGCTGGTGGCGCAGATCCGCGACGAGGCGCACCGCTTTGCCATCACCGGCATGCGGGCGGCGCGCGCCAAGGTGCGCGTGGGCGGCAGCCAGCTCGAAGAGATACCAGGCGTGGGGCCCAAAAAGCGTGCGCGCTTGCTGCAGCGCTTTGGTGGCGTGCGCGGGGTGGCCGCGGCCAGCGTGGACGACCTTGCCACCGTGGAAGGTATCTCGCACGAGCTGGCCGAGGCGATCTACCAGGCGCTGCGCTGACCGTCTGCTGCGCGCATCCGCCCATGCGGTGTGCCGTGGTGATGCGGGTGGGCGGGGCCGCCATCGCCAGCGCGGGCGGCGATGCCCCCGCTTCACAACCGGACACGAAAGGGGGCCGCAGGCCGTGACACAATCGCGGCCATGTTCCTGACCATCCCCACCATCATGACCTGGACGCGCATCGTCGCGATACCGTTGATCGTGGGGGTGTTCTACGCACCGATCGACCCCGGGCTGCGCAACCTGATCGCCACGGTCATGTTCGTGCTGTTCGCCGCCACCGACTGGCTGGATGGCTACCTCGCACGGCGGCTCAACCAGACTTCGTCCTTCGGCGCGTTCCTCGATCCGGTGGCCGACAAGTTCCTCGTGTGCGCCTCGCTGCTGGTGCTGGTGCACCTGCAGCGCGTGGACGTGTTCGTGGCGCTGATCATCATCGGGCGCGAGATTGCCATCTCGGCCCTGCGCGAGTGGATGGCCCAGATCGGCGCCAGCAAGAGCGTGGCGGTGCACATGCTGGGCAAGGTCAAGACCACCGTGCAGATGGTCGCCATTCCCTTCCTGCTGTACGACGGCCATCTGCCCGGCGGCATCGACACCGGTTTGTGGGGCATCGTACTCATCTGGATCGCGGCGGTGCTTACCGTGTGGTCCATGGTGTACTACCTGCAAAAAGCCTTGCCCGAGATCCGTGCGCGCGTGCGCTGAGCGGTCTTGCCCGGCCCGCGGTGTGCACCACGCGGCGATTCTGACCCCCTCTTTGATCCGTTTTGCTCTATGACGCGACATCGCATTGCAGCCATCGCCGGCGACGGCATCGGCAAGGAAGTCATGCCCGAAGGCTTGCGTGTGCTCGACGTGGCGGCGCGCAAGTTCGGCATCGGTCTTGAGGTCGATGCGTTCGACTTTTCGAGCTGGGACTACTACGAACGCCACGGCCGCATGCTGCCCGAGGACTGGAAGGACCAGATCGGTGGGCACGACGCGATCTTTTTCGGCGCTGTGGGCTGGCCCGAGAAGATTCCGGACCACGTGTCGCTCTGGGGGTCTCTGCTGCTGTTCCGACGTGAGTTTGACCAGTATGTGAATTTGCGCCCGGCCCGGCTCATGCCCGGCATCGTGGCCCCGGTGGTGCGCCGCGACGGCAGCGCCCGCCAGCCCGGCGAGATCGACATGGTGATCGTGCGCGAGAACACCGAGGGCGAGTACTCCAGCATCGGCGGGCGCATGTTCGAAGGCACCGACCGCGAACTGGTCATGCAGGAGACCGTGATGACCCGCCACGGCGTGGACCGCGTGCTGCGCTTTGCTTTTGAGCTTGCGCAGCGCCGCCCGCGCAAGCGCCTGACCAGCGCTACCAAGTCCAACGGCATCGCGATCACCATGCCCTACTGGGACGAGCGCGTGGCCGCGATGGCGCAGCAGTACCCTGAAATCGCGGTGGACAAGTTCCACATCGACATCCTCACAGCGCACTTTGTGCAGCGGCCCGACCACTTCGACGTGGTGGTGGCCAGCAACCTGTTCGGAGACATCCTGTCCGACCTGGGGCCTGCGTGCACCGGCACCATTGGCATCGCACCGAGCGCCAACCTGAACCCGGACCGCAAGTTTCCCTCGCTGTTCGAGCCGGTCCATGGCTCGGCCCCGGACATCGCGGGCAAAGGCATCGCCAACCCCATCGGGCAAATCTGGAGTGCCGCCCTGATGCTGGACCACCTGGGCCACCGCGATGCGCACGATGCCATTCTGGGGGCCATCGAAACCGTGCTGGAGCCGTCCAACGGCGGGCCGCGGACCCCCGACCTGGGCGGCCGCGCAAGCACCGCCGACGTGGGGCGTGCCGTGGCGCAGGTGTTGCAGGGCTGATCCAGGCGCGAGGCCAGCTCCGGCGCGGCTTGTCAATCAGGAAACGTGCCCATGCAACGCCCGCGAGACAAAAGCCCGGGCCAGCCCGCGAGGGGTGGGATTTCCGCATAGAATCCCGCCATCGCTGCCGCAAACGGCGTGTTGTATTGACACTTGGAAACTCGATGGCTTTAATCTGACGCAGCAGTTCCTGCTGTGCCGGCACAATCCTCCCCCGTCAGACACCCACCAGCTGCCAGCTGCTCTTTGTCACGAGTGAAGACGCCAAAGTCCCGAGACCTTCCATCAACGCTATTCCCGAGAGGCTTCTTGTGAACAAAACCGAACTGATTGAGCACATCGCGAACAACGCCGACATCTCCAAGGCCGCTGCCGCGCGTGCTCTGGAATCCACGATCGAGGCCGTGAAGAAGACCCTCAAGAAGGGTGGCACTGTGTCGCTCGTCGGCTTTGGCACGTTCGCTGTGGGCAAGCGCGCTGCCCGCACCGGCCGCAATCCCCGCACGGGCGCCACCATCAAGATCAAGGCCGCCAAGGTGCCGAAGTTCCGTCCTGGCAAGGCCCTGAAAGACGCGGTCAACTGATCACCCATGCGGTGGGGTGCTTAGCTCAGTTGGTAGAGCGGCGCCCTTACAAGGCGTAGGTCGGCGGTTCGACCCCGTCAGCACCCACCACATTTCAGCCAAGGGCCTGGAGCATTCCAGGCCCTTTTGCTTTGTGAGAGCGGTGGATACCGCGCTGCCTGCTACAAGGTGCTCGGGCTCCGATGGCCGGAGTCCGCCACGGTGGCTCGCAGGGCCTCGGCAGCCTGTCCCCAAGCCCGACGGGGCCGGGCACAAAGGGCTGCGGTGGAGTCGCTAGAATCACCGCCTGTGCTGGGCAGCGCCGCTTACTTTCTTGCACAGACGGTAGCAATGGAGCGTGGCTGCCATAAGGGCCTGAAGCGCATGCGCGCGCGGCCGGACAAAGGCGGACGCCAGTTCGCCTTTTCTTTTTGTCTCTGAAAGATCGATCATGTTTGAATCCATCCGCAAGCACTCCAAGATCGTGATGTTCTTGTTGTTCTTGCTGGTCATTCCCTCGTTCGTGCTGGTGGGCATCGACGCCAGTTACTTCACCGAGAAGAGCCCGGTGGTGGCGCGCGTGGATGGACACGACATCACGCAGGCCGACTGGGACAATGCCCACCGCGTGGAAGCCGACCGCCTGCGTGCGCAGTCGCCTGGCATTGATGCCAAGCTGCTCGACTCGCCGCAGGCCCGCTACGCGACGCTGGAGCGCCTGGTGCGTGACCGCGTGTTTGCTGCGGCCATTAAGGACCTCCACCTGACCACCAGCGATGCGCGCCTGGCGCAGGAGCTTCAGTCGATCCCGGCCATTGCGCAGCTGCGCCGCCCGGACGGTACCCTGGACACGCAGGCCTATCAGGCGCTGGTGGCAGCCCAGGGGCTCACCCCGGAAGGTTTCGAGGCCAATGTCCGTCAGGACTTGACCGTGCGCCAGGTGATGGGCGGCATCGTGACCTCGGCGTTTGGTACTGAGGCGCAACGCCAGCAGGCGATGGACGCGCTCTACCAGCGCCGCGAAGTGCAGATCGTGCGCTTCAAGCCCGAAGATTTCAGCGGCAAGGCCCAACCGACCGATGCCGAAGTGCAGGCGTATTACGAGTCCAAGCCGGCCCAGTTTCAGCAGACCGAGCAGGCCACCGTGGAGTATGTGGTGCTCGACCTCGACAGCGTGATGGCCTCCATCACCGTGCCCGAGGACGACCTCAAGACCTACTACCAGGAAAACCTCGACCGGCTTGCGGGCAAGGAAGAACGCCGCGCAAGCCATATTCTCATCAACGCGCCGCAAAGCATGGCCGCCGCAGATCGCGAGAAGGCCAAGGCCCGCGCGCAAGAGCTGCTGGAGCAGGTGCGCAAGTCGCCCGGCAGCTTTGCCGAACTGGCCCGCAAGAACTCCGAAGACACGGGTTCCGCTCCCAGCGGCGGCGACCTGAGCTTCTTTGCCCGCGGAGCCATGGTCAAGCCGTTCGAAGAGGCCGCCTTTGCGCTCAAGAAGGGCGAGATCAGCGATGTGGTGGAAACCGATTTCGGTTATCACATCATCCAGCTCACCGACGTGAAGACGCCGCGCCGTCCTTCGCTCGAAGAGCTGCGACCCACCCTGGTGTCCGAGCTCAAGCAGCAGCTGGCCCGCCGCAAGTTCGCGGAAGTGGCCGAAACCTTCTCCAATAGCGTGTATGAACAGGCCGATAGCCTGCAGCCCGTGGCCGAAAAGCTCAAGCTCAAGGTGCAGACCGCCAAGGGCGTGACCCGCGATCCGGGCCCGGCCGCTGCAGGCCCGCTGGCCAACCCGAAGTTCCTCGCAGCGCTGTTTGCCAGCGAGTCGATCGAGAGCAAGCGCAACACCGAGGCGGTGGAGACAGGCTCCAGCCAACTGGTCGCAGGCCGTATCACCGAGTACCAGGCTGCCAAGACCTTGCCGTTTGATGAGGTCAAGGACCGCGCGCGCCGCCTGCTGGTGGCCCAGCGCGCCGCCGACATGGCGCGCCAGGAGGGGCAATCCAAGCTGGCCGCCTGGACGGCGGCGCCCGACAGCGCCACCGGTCTCGGCGCACCCGTTGTCATCGCCCGCGATCAGCCGCAGGGCCAGCCGCGCACCATCATCGATGCGGCGCTGCGTGCCAAGGCCGACAAGCTGCCGGCATGGACCGGTGTCGATCTGGGCGACCAGGGCTACGCCGTGCTCAAGGTCAACCGCATTGCAGAGCGTCCTGCAACGCCCGAGGCCGAAGTGGCCCAGCAGCGCCAGATCTACGCCCAGTGGCTGGGCACGGCAGAAGGGCTGGCCTATTACGAACTGCTCAAGCAGCGCTTCAAGGTGCAAATCAAGGCCCCGCGCCCGTCCTCCACGGAAGGCTGACGCAGTCGGCACGCGCTGATCAGGCGGCTTTCGGAAGAAAGCCGCCTTTTTTATGGTTATAATTGAGGGCTACGGTGGCTGTAGCTCAGTTGGTAGAGTCCAGGATTGTGATTCCTGTCGTCGTGGGTTCGAGTCCCATCAGCCACCCCAAATGCAAAGCGCCAGATTTCGATCTGGCGCTTTTTTTTCGTCTGTGCAATCGCCTTGTGTCGGCGGCGCTGGGCGTGCGAAGTGGTGCGCGGCGGTGAGCGGTGGGTCGGGCGGCAGGAGGCTTGCGCCGCACCCAGGCCCGGGCAGGTGGGCACGACGGAGCGGGTGGCGGACCAGGTCGCGTCGTGCTAGGCCGCCTGGCTGCAGCGCACCGGTGCGCTCGGTACGTGGTTCTGCCTGTGGGCGCAAGCGGCCCGTCTGGCGCCTGCCCAAGTTGCGGCGCTGCATGGGGACGCGCATCACCCGGTACAGCGAGTGGGCCAGGGTTGTGATGATATTGGCCTCGAACGTCCAGATATCAAGCACAAGCAGCTACTAAATTGATAGCGCTGAACTTCTGCATCTTCGGCCGATTCGCCGCAGATCGGTATGCCGCGGTGCCGACTGGGCCGTAGCCCGCCGCTGCAGGGCCGTGCGCTTGGCAGGGACGACGGTGTGCGCCGCGCAACTGGAAGCGGCTGACCCCTGACACGACAGCGCCTTGATGCCGCTTGTTTACCGCTTCTGTACCGCAGAGGATCACGCCGTTGCAGCACCTACCGTGGCGCGGTCGGTGGTCCGTGCGCAGCGCACTGTGTGCTGCGCACGGCCGCCAGCGCCTGGCGGGTCATCCCATGGTCATCAAGCTGGCGTTGCCGCCGGCGGCCGCGGTGTTCACGCTGACCGAGCGTTCGAGCAGCAGGCGTTCGAGCGGGATGGCACGGCCGCCCGGGGGCAGCGCTGTGACGGCCACGAGCGGGCCAGGGCGCGCGGCCAGGGCGGTGCAGCAGGCGCGCAGCGCAGCGTCTGTGCCCTGGTGCAGCACGGCGTCGAGCGGCACATCAGTTGCGGGAAGCGGCGCGGCGGCCACCAGCCGGATGCGGGTCTGCACAGCGTCGGGCAGGGTGCTGCGCAGTGCGCTGTGCGTGTCTGGCCAGAGGGCCGTGCCGCCCACGGCAAGCACGGCCGCCAGCTGGGCGAGCAGGTCGTGGGCGTCGTCTGCCAGGCAGAGCGTGTGGGCGCGCGGCTGCAGTACGTAGGTGTTGCGCTCTCCGGTGGGCCCGGGCAGGGTGCAGCGCAGGCCTGCCACGCTGCGGCTGGCGTACTGGGTGGCGGCAGTGGCCAGGGCGGTGTGGCCCTGGGCGTGGGCCCACTGACTCAGGGTGTCGAGCGGCCCTCGCAGGGCCAGCATGCCTTCGGTGTCGGTGGCCGTCGCTTCGGCGGTCACGCTGAGGGTGCCCGGGTGCTGCGCCAGCAGGCGCAGCAGGTACAGCGGCCCGCCGGCCTTGGGGCCCGTGCCCGACAGGCCTTCGCCGCCAAAGGGCTGCACGCCGACGACGGCACCCACCATGTTGCGGTTGACGTAGAGGTTGCCCGCATGGCTGCGTGCCAGCACGTGTTCGATGGTTTCGTCGATGCGCGTGTGCAGGCCTTGCGTGAGACCATAGCCCGTGGCCTGGATCTGGTCGAGCAGCGCGTCGAGCCCGGCGCGCGGATAACGCAGCACGTGCAGCACGGGGCCGAAGACTTCGCGCTCCAGCTCGCCCATGTGCTCCAGCTCGATCAGTGTGGGGGGCACAAAGGTGCCGCGGGCCAGCACGTCGGCTGGCACCTGCGGTTGGTGCACACGGCGGCCGCGGGCGCGCAGGGCCTCAATGTGGCGCTCGATGCCTGCACGGGCTTCGGCGTCGATCACTGGGCCTACGTCGGTGTGCAGTGCCGCCGGGTGGCCCACGCGCAACTCGGCCATCGCGCCTTCAAGCATGGTGATCACGCGGTCGGCCACTTCTTCTTGCACGCACAGCACGCGCAGGGCTGAGCAGCGCTGGCCTGCGCTGTCGAATGCCGAGGCCACGGCGTCGCCCACCACCTGTTCGACCAGGGCCGACGAGTCCACGATCATCGCGTTCTGGCCGCCGGTTTCGGCGATCAGCACCACGGGTTCGCCGTCGGCCCGCAGGCGCTGGGCCACGCTGCGCTGCAGCAGGCGGGCGACTTCGGTGGAGCCGGTGAACATCACCCCGGCCACGCGGGCGTCGGCCACCAGGCGCGCGCCCACCGTCTCACCGCGGCCCGGCAGCAGTTGCAGAGCGCCCGGGGCCACACCGGCGGCGAGCAGGATCTGCACCGCTTCGGCCGCAATCAGCGGCGTCTGCTCGGCCGGCTTGGCCAGCACGGCATTGCCTGCGGCCAGCGCGGCCGCCACCTGGCCGGTGAAGATGGCCAGCGGAAAGTTCCAGGGACTGATGCAGACCACCACGCCCAGCGGCCGGTGCGTGCTGTTGTGGAAGTCGCGCTGCACCTGCGCGGCGTAGTAGCGCAGAAAGTCCACCGCCTCGCGCACTTCGGCCACGGCATTGGCGGCAGTCTTGCCGGCTTCGCGCATGAGCAGGCCCATGAGCGGTGCCATGCGCGCTTCCATCACGTCGGCGGCGCGCAGCAGGCACGCGGCACGGT
Source organism: Acidovorax lacteus (assembly GCF_039540375.1). Lineage (NCBI taxonomy): Bacteria > Pseudomonadati > Pseudomonadota > Betaproteobacteria > Burkholderiales > Comamonadaceae > Acidovorax > Acidovorax lacteus. The sequence continues at coordinate 7,381 of NZ_BAABEX010000030.1, read as the reverse complement.
CGACTGGTGCAGTGGCGGCCCAGCTTGCTGCGCTGCGTTCGGCGCACAGCAGCGCAGCGTCCACATCGGCCTCCGAGGCTTCGCGCACCGTGCCCACCACGTCGCGGTGCTCGGCGGGGTTGTGCACGGGCTGGGCAGTGCCTGGCACGCTGGCACAGGCCAGCAGCGGAGCGGCTTCCCAGGTGTGGGCCAGGCCGCTTTGCAGAGTCTGCGCCAGGGGCTCCAGCACGGCGTCGCTCGCAAGATCGAGTCCGGCGGAGTTGCGGCGGCTGGCACCGTACAGGTCGCGCGGCAGCGGAATGCGCGGATGCGGCAGGCCGGCCTGGCCTTCTTCGCGCGCCAGCGCGTCCACCGCCTCCACGGGCGCGGCCACCAGCGATTCGAGCGGAATGCTGCCGTCGGCGATGCGGTTCACGAAGGAGGTGTTGGCGCCGTTTTCAAGCAGGCGGCGCACCAGGTAGGCGAGCAGTGTTTCGTGCGTGCCCACGGGCGCGTAGATGCGGCAGGGGCGGTGGAGCTTGCCTTCGGCCACCGGGCCCACTACCTGCTCGTACAGCGGCTCGCCCATGCCGTGCAGGCACTGGAATTCGTACTGGCCTGCGTAGTAGTTGGGACCGGCCAACTGGTGGATGGTGGCCACGGTCTGTGCGTTGTGCGTGGCAAATTGCGGGTACACCGCCTCGGGCGCGGCCAGCAGCTTGCGTGCGCAGGCGATGTACGACACGTCGGTGTGCACTTTGCGCGTGTACACCGGGTAGTCGGTCAGGCCATCGACCTGGGCGCGCTTGATCTCGCTGTCCCAGTACGCGCCCTTGACCAGGCGCACCATGATGCGCCGGCCCGTGCGGCGGGCCAGGTCGATCACGAAGTCGATCACGTAAGGGCAGCGCTTCTGGTAGGCCTGCACCACGAAGCCGATGCCGCACCAGCCGGCCAGCGACGGGGCGTGGCACAGTGCTCCGAGCAGATCGAGCGAGAGTTCAAGCCGGTCCGCTTCTTCGGCGTCGATGTTCAGGCCGATGTCGTAGCGCCGCGCCAGCTCGGCCAGGCGCAGCACGCGCGGGGCCAGCTCGCCCATCACGCGGTAGATTTGGGCACGGCTGTAGCGCGGGTGCAGGGCGCTGAGCTTGATGGAGATGCCCGGGCCTTCGTAGATACCGCGTCCGGCCGAGGCCTGGCCGATGGCATGGATGGCCTCTTCGTAGGCGGCCATGTAGCGGTCGGCATCGGCGGCCGTCAGCGCGGCTTCGCCCAGCATGTCGTACGAATACCGAAAGCCCTGCGCTTCCAGGCGACGGGCGTTGGCCAGGGCCTCGCCAATGGTTTCGCCGGTCACGAACTGCTCGCCCATCATGCGCATGGCCATGTCCACGCCCTTGCGCACCAGCGGCTCGCCGCCGCGTGCCGTCAGGCGCAGCAAGGCCGACGAGAGGTTGCCTTCGCTGTGCGTGGATACCAGCTTGCCCGTGAGCAGCAGGCCCCAGGCCGCGGCGTTGACGAACAGCGAGGTGCTGCGGCCCAGGTGGGCCTGCCAGTCGCCGTCGCGGATCTTGTCGCGGATGAGCGCGTCGCGCGTGGCGCTGTCCGGAATGCGCAGCAGCGCTTCGGCCAGGCACATCAGCGCCACGCCTTCCTGCGAGGACAGCGAGAACTCCTGCAGCAGCCCCTGCACCAGGCCCGAACGACCGCTGCCCGTGCCGCGCTGGCGCAGCGCACCGGCCAACTGCATCGCTACAGACTGCACCGCTGCGGCCGCGGGCGCAGGCAGGCGTGCCATCTCCAGCAGGGGGGCGAGCGCCTCCGGCTCGGGGCGGCGGCATGCCGCCGTAATGGCCGCGCGCAGAGGGCTGGTGTGCGCGGGCAGGTGAGTCAGCAGGGGCAGTGCGGTGGTTGTCATGAAGAACCTCGTCGTGAGCGCGGCGGATGGGTGGGGGTTGGGCAGGGCGCTGCCTGCATGGGCGTGATGATGATTCGAGGTGCATCGAATGAATCACCAAATTTGAAGGCGAAAATAGTGAAAATCACCAAGCAGTGCCGCAAACCATGGACTCCATCGACCGTATCGACCGCAAAATCCTGGGCCTTTTGCAGCAGGACGGGCGCATCTCGAACCTGCGCCTGGCCGAGCAGGTGGCCCTGTCGCCCACGGCGGTGCAGTCGCGGGTGCAGCGCCTCACGCGCGAGGGCTTCATCCTGGGCTACGAGGCGCGGCTCAATCCGCTCAAGCTCGGGGCCGGCATGCTGGTGTTTGTCGAGGTGCTGCTCGACCGCACCACTCCCAACGTGTTCGACCAGTTCAAGGCCGCGGTGCAGGTGCACCCCGAGATCATGGAGTGCCACATGGTGGCTGGCGGCTTCGACTACCTGCTCAAGACGCGGTCGGCCGACATGAACGCCTACCGCGTGTTTGCGGGCCATGTGTTGTGGCAACTGCCCGGGGTGCGCGAAACGCGCACCTATGCGGTGATGGAAGAGGTCAAGCACAGCAACCACCTGCCGCTGGGTTGAGGCTTGCGCTTGCGCAACGGTGGCTTGGGTGGGCGCGGCATGCGCCGCATAATGCGGGCGTTGCGCGGCCCTGCGGCCCGCGAGGAGCACCTGCCATGACCTTGTCCGCGAAGTTTGCGTTGGCCTTGTCGGCCTCGGCCCTGTTCAGCACCACGGCGTCGGCCGCTTGCTACCTGGTGTACGCACCGGATGGCCAGATTGTGTACCGCGACGCCGAGCCCCCGGTGGACATGTCGCGTCCGCTGCACCAGACGATGCCCAGCGTGATGCCGGGTGCGCGTCTGGTGTTCTCGTCCGACTCGTATGGTTGTGAGACGCCGATCAACCGGCTGGCGAAGGGCTCTGCCGCAGGGGTGGGCGAGCCACCGTTCGCGCGCCCGGCCCGCGCAGACCGCGGATGAAGACAGCGGTGCGCGCCTTGGCTGCGCACCGGCATGGGCACGCGCATTGGGTGCGGGTGCTGCGCCTGAGACAATCGGGGCATGAGTGAAGCTGCATCCCTCCCCCACGACAACACCCCTGACACCGATTCCGCCGATGCTGCGGCCCTAGTGCCCGCAGAACGCCCGGCCAGCGTGCCCGACAACGCCCTCCATGTGCACGCCATGGACCTCGACGCCCAGGGCGTGGCCCGCAAGGCCGACGGCAAGGTGGTGTTCATCGACGGTGCTCTGCCCACGGAATGGGTGAGCGCCAACACCCACCGCAAGAAGAACAACTGGGAGCAGGCCAGCCTGCTGGCCGTGCACCGCGAGTCGTCGCAGCGCGTGCGCCCCGGATGCCCGCATTTCGGCCTGCATGCGGGCGCCTGCGGCGGCTGCAAGATGCAGCACCTGGATCCACGTGCGCAGGTGGCCGTCAAGCAGCGGGTGCTGGAAGACAACCTCTGGCACCTGGGCAAGGTGCGCGCACAGACGCTGCTGCGCCCGATCGAAGGGCCGGCCTGGGGCTATCGCTATCGCGCCCGCCTGTCGGTGCGCTACGTGGCCAAAAAGGGCGTGGTGCTGGTGGGCTTTCACGAACGCAAGAGCCGCTATGTGGCCGACATGGAGGTCTGCCCGGTGCTGCCACCCCATGTGAGCGCCATGCTGCGGCCGCTGCGCGCGCTCATCGGGGCCATGGAGGCGCGCGACACCTGCCCGCAGATCGAGCTGGCGTGCGGTGACGAGGTCACGGCCCTGGTGCTGCGCCACCTGGAACCGCTGAGTGCGGCCGACGTGGCCCGCCTGCGTGCGTTTGCCACCGAGCACGGCGTGCAATGGTGGCTGCAGCCCAAGGGGCCGGACACGGTGCACCGGCTCGACGAAGGCGGCCCGACGCTGGGCTATGGCTTACCGGACTTCGGCATCCACATGCCCTTCAAGCCCACCGACTTCACACAGGTCAATCCGCATATCAACCGCGTGCTCGTGACGCGCGCGCTGCGCCTGCTGAATGTGCAGCCGCACGAGCGTGTGATCGACTGGTTCTGCGGTCTGGGCAACTTCACGCTGCCGCTGGCCACGCAGGCGCGCGAGGTGCTGGGCATCGAAGGCAGCGAAGCCCTGGTGGCCCGCTCGCGCGAGAACGTGCGCCACAACCAGGCGCGGCCTGCCGGCCAGCGGCCGCTGGCGCCCACGCAGTTCGTCGCACGCAACCTGTTCGAGATGACGCCGGCCATGCTGGTGGCCGACGGCACGGCCGACAAATGGCTGGTAGACCCGCCGCGCGAGGGCGCGTTTGCGCTGGCCAAGGCGCTGGCCGACATCGAGCAGGCGCGCCGCGGTGCCGAGGGCGCAGGGCCGCTGCCCGAAGGGGCTGCGCAATGGCAACCGCCGCGCCGCATCGTGTACGTGAGCTGTAACCCCGCCACCCTGGCCCGCGACGCGGGGCTGCTGGTGCACTTGGCAGGCTACCGTTGCACCGCGGCGGGCATGGTCAACATGTTCCCGCACACCGCCCATGTGGAGAGCATGGCCGTGTTCGACAAGGTGGACTGAACCCCCGCCGCCCGCCGCCCCGGGCCTATCGGGCGGCCACGCGCTCAGGTCTCTTCGGCGGGCTCGCGTCGCGCGGGCTTGGCCGGTTTTTCTGGCGGCTTGATGACCGAGGGCGCACCGTCGATCTTGTTCTCGCGCATGTACAGGTCCATTTCGCGCCAGCCTTCAAATATGGCCGATTTGGAAGCCTTGGGGTTCAGGGTGTAGCAGTCTTCCAGGCCCCGCAGCGCATGGCGACAGGCCCCTCCGATGGCCTTGGATTCGGCCTCGCGGACGGCGGCTGCACTGGGCCCCATGCCCGGGATCTGCAACTCGCAGCCCGACAGCAGCACCAGGCTTGCCAGCAGGCCCGTGCGGGCCAAGAGAGGAAGAGGGCGCGTGCGCATGTTCTCTTGATTATCGGCCGCTGCGCGGCAGAGTTGAGGAAAACCACAGCAGCGCGCGGCAGATGGAGCTCCGAAGACGACAAAGGCTCCCGAGGGAGCCTTGCGAGGAGCGCTGAGAGCGCCCCTGGGGTGGTGAGACGAGTCTTACTCGCGCTCTCCGCCCATGATGCCCAGCAGGGCCAACAGGCTCTGGAACACGTTGAAGATGTCCAGGTACAGCGCGAGCGTGGCGCTGATGTAGTTGGTCTCGCCGCCGTCCAGAATCTGCTTGAGGTCGTACAGCATGTAGGCGCTGAAGATGCCGATAGCGGCCACCGAGATCGCCATCATGCCCGCGGTGGAGCCGACAAACACGTTGATCACTGCGCCCACCATGAGCACCAGCGCGCCCACGAACAGCCACTTGCCCATGCCCGAGAGATCGCGCTTGATCACGCTGGCCAGGCTGGCCATGACGAAGAACACGCCTGCCGTGCCGGCAAACGCCGTCATGATCAGCTCGGAGCCGTTCTTGAAGCCCAGCACCATGCCGATCAGGCGCGAGAGCATCAAGCCCATGAAGAACGTGAACGCGAGCAGCACGGGCACGCCCGCAGCCGAGTGCTTGGTCTTTTCGATGGCGAACATGAAGGCGAACGCGCCGCCGAGGAACACGATCAGGCCGAGCCCGCCGCTGAGCGAGCGTGTGATGCCCGTGGCCACGCCCAGCCAGGCGCCGAGCACGGTGGGCAGCAGGCTCAGCGCCAGCAGCCAGTACGTGTTGCGCAACACCTTGTGCCGCTGTTCCTGCGACAGGCTGTAGCCCGCGGCATGGCCCATGGTGACTTGGTCGTTCATGTGTTTCTCCTGTTTGGCCTGCACCCATTGCAGGCTGATTGGATTCTAGGGGGGCACTTTCGCCTGCAAGGCAATAACCGCACCCGATTCGGCATATTGGGGTCAGCATTCTTTCACCCGCGCCGCCCAGGCGGGTGCAGGGAGAACCCGGTATGCTCGACCGCCAGTGCAGCGCGCCTGCCCCGGGCCGGCCGCCGCGCAGACCTTTCTCTTATCAGGAAACCGATCCATGAAAACCAAGCACGAACTCGAATTGGCCGACGTGAAGGCCATTGCCGCGGCCGCCGAAGCCGAAGCCCTGAAGAACCAGTGGGCCGTGACCATCGCCATCGTGGACGACGGCGGTCACCTGCTGTGGCTGCAGCGCCTCGACGGTGCCGCTGCCATCTCGTCGCACATTGCGCCGTCCAAGGCCCGCACCGCCGCCCTGGGCCGCCGCGAGAGCAAGGTGTACGAAGACATCATCAATGGTGGCCGTACGTCTTTCCTGAGCGCGCCCACCATCGACGGCCTGCTCGAAGGCGGCGTGCCGATCCTCAAAGACGGCCAATGCCTGGGTGCGGTGGGTGTGAGCGGCGTGAAGTCCACCGAAGATGCGCAGATCGCGCGCGCGGGCATCGCAGCGCTGGGGCTGTGACCGGCGTGTAGCCATCGCATCGGTGGCAGCATTGGTTTGCTATCAAATATGGAGCGCTCTATCTATATTAGTAGAGCACGAGCATCCCTTTTGATGCATGAAAAAAGCCAGCCTCCGGGCTGGCTTTTTTGCGTGCGTCCGGCCTGAGGGAGGTCTGCGCACCGGTCCGTGAGAAAGGCGACAAAAAAAGCCTGGCTACGCGGGTCTCCCCGTTGGCTGGCCAAAACGACCCGGGCGGGCTGCATGGCAGCCCGGGAGTCGCCCCACGATGAAACCTATTTGGTCAGGATGAGTTTGCCGAGCTTGGTGGCTTGCAGGCGGTAGAGCGCGCCGTTGTGCGCGATGGTCACGGCTTTGTGGCCGCGCAGGAGGTCCTGGCTGTCCAGCGCCAGCGCATTGCCGGTGCCGCAGGGCGGTGCCGAGCCATCGCGTGCGTCACAGATCCCTGGGGCAGAGGTCTGAAGGGGCAGGGCGGGTGCGAGGGAACTGGCTTGCATGGTTGGGAAATCCTGAAACGTCGCTACGGATGTAAATGATAGTGATTCGCAATTGCAAGTCAAGCGCTGTGTTGCATCCATCGGTATCAGCCTCGGCCTCAGCGTCAGCCCCAGTGATTGCACGCGGCGGCCAGCTCGGCAGTGGCCGCGGGCCTGTGCGCAAGGGCGGTGCGCATGGTCACAGGGCTGAGCGGTGCGAGGCCGATGCAGGCGCCGTCTGGTCAAGCCCCGCAGGGCCCGCTGGCGCGAGCCGCTGAGGGCGCTGCCAGGGGGCAGGGCCCGTGTGGCGGGGCACGGCGCCGGTGCTTTCTCGCGCGGCTTCAGAGCGCCCGCTCTGCTGGGTCATTGGTCGACCCGCCGAAGGCAGCGTGCCGGGCGGTCACTGCGCCGGCTCGGTCACAAAGCCAATTTTGCGCACGCCAGCCCGCTGGGCCATGGCCATGGCCTGGGCCACCCGCTCGTAGCGCACTTCCTTGTCCCCGCGGATGTGCAGGTCCGGCTGCGGGTCGCGCGCAGCCTCGGCCTGCAGGCGGGGCA